>CAZQYC010000045.1:0-31581 GCA_964597495.1 uncultured Steroidobacteraceae bacterium
CTACGAACCATGAGGTCGGGAGTTCGAATCTCTCCGGGCGCGCCATCAAATCAAGCAGTTAGCTCAAAGCAGCCTGTTGCCGATTTGCCGGTTGTGACAGATTTGTGCCGTAACACTTTTCTGCCGCTCCCCGGAGCGCACTCAGTCGATCTGCGTACGGAGCTAAATGCTCCGCCGAGAAGTGAGCGTAGCGCCTCACCATCTCCACTGAGTTCCAACCTCCCAACTCCTGCAGGGCATGAAGCGGCGTGCCGTTCTGCGCGTGCCAGCTCGCCCAAGTGTGCCGAAGATCGTGCCATCGAAAATTCTCGATGCCAGCGCGTTTCAATGCGCCGTACCAAGCCTTCGTGTTGAGCTGCTTCACCGGTTTACCTTGGTAGCTGAACACGTGCGTCAGATGTCGCCCGAGCTGGGCGCGAATGAGATTCAAGGCTTCCGCGTTGAGCGGAACAGGAATCGCCTTTTGCGCCTTCGCTTCATCCGGATGAATCCAAGCAACACGTCGTTCCATATCGACCTGCGTCCATTGCAATCCCGTCACGTTCGACCGGCGGAGTCCCGTTGCGAGCGAGAATGCCGCCATATCTGCAAGATGGCTCGGTAACTCGGCCAGGAGCCGGCGTGCTTCTTCCTGCGTGATGAACCGGACACGGCGTGTCGGCTCCTTCAGCAGGCGAAATTGCGGCGCCTTCTCGAGCCACTCCCATTCGCCTACAGCGCGTCTGAGAATGGCCCGAACGATCTCCAGGGTCCGATTCACCGTTCCATTTGCTCTGCCTTCTGCAAGCCGCGCATCGGTGATGCGGTCGATGAGTGAGCGGCTGATTTCATCCAGATACTTGCCACGTAAAAACCGATCGAGCCAGCGCAGGTGCGCCTTGTCCATCCCGATCGTCTTCTTGTGACTGGACTCCTTCAACCACCGAATGACCGCTTCATTCCAAGTTCGGCGAGGCCGTTCGCCTAACTTCGAGATGCGCCACAACTCAACCTTCAGTTGATCGTGGTGTTCTTGCGCGAGGCTCTTGTTGGCAGTCTCAGTAGATCGTCGTATTCGTTCGCCTGTGGGGCTGACGACGTCGATCCACCAGATTCTGCCGCGTCTGCATAATGACATAACTTATTCTCCAAAGTTAATGTCACAGGCAGCGCTTGCCGCGGAGAACAATAGCGAGAGCGAAGGTAGGTCGCAAGGTCTTCCTCGATGAAGACCCATGCTCGACCAATTTTCGCGCCGGGAATTTTCCCGGCTTTGGCTCGCCTGCGTAACTCCTCGTGATGGATACGAAGGAAGGAACTGGCTTCTTGTAAACCAAGAGATTTCATCTTGTTCGTCGCTCAACTGTGTGTCGTACATAGTTCATTACTGGTGACGCTTGCCGTTTTTTGAAACCAAATATCCGGGCCGGCACTGTAGCTACTACAAAACAGGGCCAAACGTTTCATCGCCGGCGAAGATTTATATTTGAGGGGACTCGAGACCCTGCGTATTCGTTTTCTTCGCTCGCACTTACAACCATGGCATCGATGTCCGATGCTCGATAGCGAATACGCGAGCCCACTCTGAAGAATGGAGGTCCCTGGCCAAGTGCACGCCAGTTGGCGAGAGTGCCTGGCGATAGTTGAAGACGCGCTGCGGCTTGTCGCGGCGTTAGTAACGATCCATGTGATGAGCTCATCCGATAGCTCCTGAAAAATTAACATCATCCCTGACTCAGTGTGAACTTTAGCACCCGACAGGATGAGTTACCGCGCGCGACAACTCTAGACCGACGATTAACCCAGACTCGCGACGTTTTTCAGGACACTCTCTATAGTCGAGCATCGTCCACGCAGTGAGCTTGCCTTCATGCCTAATGCTGATGGTATCGGGGGCGGGTCGATGTGCCCGCCCCCGAACCCCCTGCACATTGTCGGCTCGAAGACTCGCCGACGCCCTCACCGCTTTTCGCCTACGGCGAGGAGATATCAGATACGGTGCGACCAGGTCATGCGGTGGCGTAGATTGCACGCGGTAACGGCTGCAGCCAGTTTGCGGTAGCGGTAAGTCGCTGTGTCAGTCCCGCACCCTGCCGCCGGCGTTGCGCCGCCGTCACGGCACGGCACTGACCACAGCGTTCGCTTGCTTGTGTAGTAACTCCGCAGGCTCTTCGCGAAGCGAAAAAGCCACATACGTCGACGGGCGTCTTCGTCCGTCGACTAGCGGGCGGGGTCCGGGGCCGCCTGTATGTGAGGCCCCGGCTCTTCGGCCAACCAAGCTCCTGCCGCAGGTATGCAGCAGGGTCTTGGTTTAGCACGCTGTTAACAGCAGTCCGCCGTTCCATCGAAACGCCGGCCGCTGTAGCTCGCAAGTGCGTGCATCGCGCTAGATGGGTCCAATAACCATAGTCGGGTATTCACGAATTCATCGTCGCGGCTCTTGAGATACGTATCCCGCGCGAGTACTTCGTGGTGCCGTTTTCTTGGCTCTTCGCCGAGAGGGCTAACCCGAGTTATTAGGCCAAATCTTTCGCGACCCTCAAACTTTGGTGGCTTGCGTCCGTCCTTCCACCATCAACCGCTTCGCCGGACCGTGCCTTGATACTATCTTGGGCTTTACCCAGGAGCCTTTGCCCTGGAGCGTGTGTATAAACGTATGAACGTTCACTCTTACGAGTTAAGCGGTGGCAATCAGTTTCCTGGATGCCGATAAGTGCGATGATTCATGCTTGTGACTAGTAAATCACGTGTGAACAAGAATCCCCAACCGGCAAAAACAGATCGCCGAATGACATAACAACCGAAAACATCGGAAAATATCGGTCGCGCAGCCACTCATGAATAAATACTACGCCATTGCTCCAAGGTTACGCGCAGCGAAAAAAAATCATAGTGACGGTTTGTTGCTTGGAGATCGCGGCCGGCCGAAGTATGGAGCGGTCAGTGCTAAGGGGGCTATTTGGTTTCGTGGCGAACGATGACGTCCGGGTCGCGCTCCATCCGCGTCCTTGTGTATGCCGGATCGGACTCATTGAGGCACATAAAGATCACTTTGTTCTGACGTGGCGAGAATCCGTATACGCCGGATTCAGCCGAATGCTGAAGAACCATTTTCTTGTTTAGCTTCTCACAGTAGGTGTTAGCGGCCTTTAGGGCTTTGACGTTCGTCTTGCCTTGAGTCGAGAAACCTGCCCCGGTAGCACTTAATTGGTACGTGTCGCGGCCAACAGGGACGACGTCGGATGTCATGGTTACACAGCCAGCCAACGTCAAACAGATGGCCTGGGCGATCAAGCTTTTCATAGAAATACTCCTTACCCAAAGAACACTTTCGGCTAAATAACTGTCCAACCGTTAAAATATATACTATGGTACATAGACACTATAGTACGCGCGTCGCACTTTTGCTCGATGGCAAAAGGGCTTCAACGTGCATTTGCCGCCGAGGTTCGAGCACGGCGGAAAGAGCTTGGAATATCTCAAGAGGAATTTGCTGCCCGCGCCGATCTGCACATGAGCTACGTCGGCATGATCGAACGGTGCGAACGCGTACCGACGCTATTGGCGATAGACAAAATTGCCCGTGCTTTTAAAACTCGGGCATCCGAGTTGATTGCAGGAGCGGAGGAAAGAGGGTGAGGGTTATAGGATCGAGTTCTCGCTTAATTACCTAGGCGAAGTTGTGTGTTTGAACCATGAGGTCGGAGCTGCGATCTAGACGAAAATTCACTGTCAATGAGAGGGTTAGGACGGTTTGGTTTTCGAATGCGTAGCGTGTTGTGACGGATTTGTGCCATAAGTTGGAATAGATGGCGGCGGCATGGCTCGCGCCACATGGCAGAAGGAGTTGCTTGTGATCTAGTAGGAATAAAGACCTCAACGGAAGGCTTCAGACATGGCGAAGATAATAAAAGTCAATGCTCGCGAGGCATCACTCAAGCGGCGGTTGCGAGAGCACTTAAAAGAGCTCGGGTTTAGCAAGGACGCCGAAGGTCTTCTAGCAATCACCGATTCAACGAAGGATGTTATACGCACACTTCATTCGAGCCAAAGGTTAGATCGGATTACGCAGAACCGTGCGTTCATAAAGGCGAACTCCACTGAATTGCTGAAGCACTTTGCCAACGGCCGCGAAGTCGATCCGGCTAAGATGCAACCTATTCTTCGTCGAGTTCACGCAGGCACAGTCGAGAGCGACTTGTTTCGATTTGCTGCGCTGACTTGGTCTGTTCCTGTTTCCGGCGGTTTTGGAAGAAGGCTGCGCTACCTGGTATGGGATAAGCACAACGACAAGTTGATTGGACTGATTGCTGTCGGCGACCCAGTTTTTAATCTTTCGGTGCGAGACCGTTTGATTGAGTGGGACTCGAAGGCTCGCAGTAAGCGCCTGGTCAACGTAATGGATGCTTACGTTCTGGGTGCAGTAGCACCATACAATTTTCTGCTCGGCGGAAAGCTTGTCGCAAGTCTTGTTAGAACCAGGGAGGTCTATGAAGATTTTCAAAAGACTTACGGCGACACTACTGGAATAATTTCTCGCAAGCGAAAGAAAGCGCGACTGCTTGCTGTCGTAACGTCTTCGTCTTTGGGGCGTTCCTCGATTTACAACAGACTTAAACTGGACAAGGTTTCTTACTTCAGCTCCATTGGATACACGTCCGGATGGGGGCATTTCCATATTCCGGACAAACTCTTCGCTGACATGCGCGACTATCTACGGGATATAGAACACCCGTACGCCGATTTAAACCGCTTTGGCCAAGGCCCAAATTGGCGACTTCGCACGACACGGGTTGCTTTACAGACATTGGGGTTCGACGAGTCGATGCTTAAGCACGGGGTTAAGAGAGAGGTCTTCTTGTGTCAGTTCGCAACGAATGCAATGCGAATACTCAAAACTGGCAAAGGGCGACCAAATCTCAAGACTCTTTCCACTGTCGCGCAAGTATCGGAGCTTGCACTTGAGCGCTGGGTAAGGCCGCGCGCGCAACGAAGGCCAGAGTATCAAAGCTGGACGGCTGATGACTTGAAGTTGCTATTGACAAGCAACCTCAAAATCGACCCGCCAAAACTGGTAGCAATCAAGTGAAAATGAGGTAAGCGCTGAGGAGCACAATGCACCATGCCCTCACCTCTCGACACCTTACAGACATCGCTAGACGTTCACTTTCGTGAACTCGCAGACTCACGTTCGGTGTCCGGGCTTCCACTTTTTGCCTTCGAGCATGGGCTCGATACGAGACAAATCGAAGAGCTGTCACAACATGTTCGTTCACAAATCAAAGGTGGTAGCGCACGGTTAAGCGCTCACTGGTTGCCCTGGATTGTCTACGCGTCAGAGATTGGTTACGGCTATACGGGCGAGGAATATTGGCAATCGTTCGAAGAGCAAACTCCGGGATGGGAGAGTCATCACCGATATTCACTGAGAGGGTGCTTTTGGAAGTTTCACAAGACTTTTCACGGAGTCGAACCATCCGGGCCATGGGCAACGCACTTTCCGATTATCGCTTGGCCGATAACGCACGCGATCCTTCCAAAGTATTTGCAATACCAATTCGCTAGAGCGCTCTATCAGAGCCGTTTTCGCCTTGCCAGTCTTGACAATCTTGATCCCAAAACGATGGGCCGATTGCTCGCTGCGTATACGAGTGATTCCTCAACACGTTTCCAACAATTCCTGCAGCAGGAGGAATTGACCGGACGCATTTTACTAGGTCTTCTCGGCGCGGACACGAATGACGCGAATGGACCTATATATCCAGACACTCTGAAGCGCATCGTCGCTGATCTCAATGCGGTTCCTGCTACTCGCGAACGGCTGAAGGATGTACGCATAGTCGTCGCCAGGTTCAAAGGCATCGGCCACGGTAGCGGGAATTTCGTTGTCCGGTCCGCTGTTGAAGCTCAAGAAGGTGGCGCACTCAAGTCGGTCAATTTCGAAATTAGGCCGCGTATTTTTCTCCGTCACTCTGGCGGCGGAAGTTGGGCAGTTGGTCTTGCGGTTCCAAATCTATCTCCCGTCGCGGCACTCAAACCCGACATCGCGGCTGTGCTGCGAAAGACCCGCACGAGGTTAGCGGGCAGTGCTGATATCAAACCCGCAGGATGGGTGCTCTCGTCAAATCGTGCTTCCCTTATCAAGAAGTGGCCCGCTCCGGGTACTGCGCTCTTGCAGTTTGAGAGCAGCCATCCCGTAGTGGATGCACTTCTCAAATCGGATTTCATGATGGGAGCGGAAGGGCTTTGGCTTTTCCGGATTGGTCCTGACGGGTTCGCGCGCGATATTGCTGGTCTCACGGTCCGTCCTGACACGGAATATATCTTGCTTGCCTCCACTGCGCCCCACGTTTCAGGTCTTTCAGTGCCGGTCATGCTTGAGTGCGAAGGAATCGCTGGATGCAGACTCTCTATTCCATCAAGCCTTACTGCCGAGCAATCGAAGCGTATGGCAGAAGCGGGATTGCAAATCGCTAAAACGATTTCCGTTTGGCCTGCGGGATTGCCTTGTCGCGGCTGGGATGGCGAAGGCCAAGGCGAATGGCTCACGACGGAAGAACCTTGTCTCGGCATTGTTCACGATCACTCAGTTTCCTCATTTCTGATTCGCTTGAATGGAGCGACACAAGGAGTACTGAGCGCCAGTCCTCCTGGAACTCCGATGTTTATAAAGCTAAATCGCTTGCCCGCCGGCAAGCATCGGCTTTCTGTGATAGCGCAGCGCCAAGGATCGATAGCAGACGTGACGCAGCGGACCCCGACAGAAGGTTTTCTCAACCTGATTGTCCGTGAACCTGAAGCCTGGGTCCCGGGCGTGTCAGCTCATTCTGGTCTCATCGTAACGGTTACACCGCAGGATGCCGATCTTGACGACTTCTGGATTGGCAAAACCGATATTTCTGTTATAGGCCCTGACAGTCATCAAGTGACTTGCACTGTATCGCTTGAGCGCGCCGACGGCGTGGAAATCTTCTCCGCTCTTGTCGGACAGAACGCACCGCTTCCACTTACAGCAGAAGTTATGCGAAAAAAAATCGATGCCGTGGCCGAGCGTGAAGCATCAACGTCTTGGGTCTATCCGGAGGCGACCGTTGGACGATTGCGTATTCATGGCGGTGAACTTGGCGAGTTCGTCCATGAGTTTTATAGGGACATCCAACCTCTACGATGGCTCATTAGACGCAGCGACGACAAGGTTCTTCTTAAGCTGGCTGACGACAGCGGTCACGCGCAGCCCGCTGATTGCGAACTCTTCAGTATGAGTCGACCGACGGTCGCAATTGCTGGCGATGCTGCGAGACTTCAGGGCGGAATTGAATCGGAGTCGCCCGGTGCTCTCTATGTCGCCCGAAGTGGGCCAAATACTGATGCAATCGTCATTAGTCATGTGTTAGCGAAGGAAGGATTTCGAGGGCTCGGTGTAGTGCCCACTTTCACAAACGTCGTCGACGGCTCGCTAAGTTTGAAGAAGGCCATCGAGGTACTCGATTTGTGGTCCAGTGCACGACTTGCAGGTTCGCTTGCCGAAGTGCGCAGAACACAAGTCACGCGCGGACTTTCAGACACGATATTCGCAAAAATATGCGGAAAGAACTGGGCCACCGCTGAGCAAGCGTTTTTCGGCGGTCCACGAAGTGCTTCTTCCTCTGACGTCCTTCAGCATAAGGTCTGCGACTTCGTCGGATTCGGCGTAGTCATTAAGGACAACTACAACAAGTTTCTGAGCGATGAGGCTGGTGTTTGGTACACCGACCATTGCAAGCGTTTCAAAATTTGTGAGAGCCGGGAGCTTTGTGAGTTTGCGATAAGACTCGCATTCGAGCCGCGCAAGATGTCCGCCATTTATAAAGAGAAACTGGATGAGTTGGTAAGGCAAGCAGTATCGACCCCTGCAGTTGTTCGCGGCGCGCGTCTCGGAAAATTACTTTGCGTTGAGTTTGTGCCAAATGAAACTGCATCGTTCGGGCGAGGTCTCAAATGGCTGTAGCCGTCGTCACCAGCAGTGATGTATTGGTCGATGTTCGGAGGTCATTGGGCCTCAAGGCCGCGACTCAAACCCCGGTGGATAGTGAGTTCCTTGCCGCCTCGCTCCGTCACACTGCCGGAATTCTTTGTCCTTGCTCCGCAGCCGCCTTGCGCACCGCGCTGCTAGAGAGCCTTCAGTACCTCGTGGAAACTAAAGACCTCGCTGCGCGAATCGACGATGCAATCGAAGGTCTCATCGTCGGAGGAGACCTGCTTGAACTCAACCAAGTCACGACGGATGATACGGAAGTAAAAGGAACGTGGATTTTTGCGGCGCCGCCAGGTTACGTCGTGCGTCCAAACGGCAGCATATTTCTCACCGGAATCGTTGCGGACAGGGACACATATCTCCCTCAAGAACTAATGGCGCGCATCAAACATGATGGTATGACGCGAGCGATAATGCCTTCGCAGGGCGAACAGCTCGCCGAGCAACTTTCGGAGCTTGGGTTGCAGACTCTGAATAGCGATCACTGGCTTAAGCCGCCAAAGGCCGAGACTGCTGCTGAATTTCTTAAGAGACACTTGTCGAAGCTTGATGGACTTACGCGAAGCGGAGACATACCAAACTTGCAGTTCATCGATCCTAGCTCGCCTGTTACATACTATCGCGATCGGTGGGTTCATCCAAAGAAGCATACTGGTGTTTTCGTCGGAAGACGGCCGCAGGACTTTGGTTCACCTATTTGGTGTCTCGTCCGTCTCCACGACGGCCAAGCACAGCAATTACTCGATTTGCCTCTTCACAAGAGCAAGCTGCGAGGGTGTGATGTTGCTTGGCAGCTCCAAATGGCAATTGATAGCGAAAATGCGAAGCCGCAGCAATACAAGGTCCGCATTAGCGAAGAATACGGGTTTCTCGATTTCTTTTCGCCGCTTCCACTTTGGGTCGAGCGGCGATTCATGCTTCTCGGAAGGCATGCAGAACCGACAAGTTGCCTCTTGTCGTATCGCCTGCCACTCAAGGAACTCCCTGCCGAAGAGCAATTCATTCAAGAGCGTCTTTGGATAAGGCGCTTGTCCGCCGCTGATATAGATTCTGGGGAATGCTAGTGCAGACAATCAACGAGACGATCAAAGAACTGCATGAGGCGCTAAGCGAATACATCGAGGCGACGTATCACATCGCTGCGCCGACACTAATCGCGCAACGACAGGAATTGTTGGCGAGGCCCGGCGTCATCCATCAGATTCCCTATCTTGAATCAACACCGCGCTACGAAGCCGGGAAAAATTTCGTGGATATCGAAGGATTGCCCGCCGCCGCGTTGGAGGTTTTTAGCGCTCTTGTGAAGAAGGAGGGCGGCCTTTCAAAGCTTCTTTACGATCCTCCGTACCGACACCAGTCCGAAGCGCTGGAATATAGTCTCGTAGATCGCAAAAACCTCGTCATCATGACAGGTACCGGCTCGGGCAAGACTGAGTCGTTCCTTCTTCCTATCCTTGGGAAACTCGCCCACGAGGCTAAGACAAATCCGAAAGTCTTTTCAAGTCAGCCAGCGATGAGGGCGCTCGTTCTTTACCCGATGAACGCCCTGGTTAACGACCAACTCGGGCGTCTGCGCGCTTTGTTCGCCGATCCTCGCCTGATAGCGCTGTTTAAAAAGTGGTCAGGACGCCCACCGCGCTTTGCGCGCTACACAAGCCGTACGCCTTATGCCGGTATTCGGACATCCGACAAAGACTCGCAGAAACTGACGGGGTTCGAAACCTTCTACGTCTCTCTTCAGCGGAAGGCAGAAACCGCAGAAGGTGAAGAGCGGGAGGAAGCATCGAGATTGCTGCGAGATTTGAAGTCGAGAGGCAAGTGGCCCGCGAAAGCTGATCTTGCTGCATGGTTCGGACAGAAAGGGACGCGCTGGCAGGATAAGAGTGGTGAGTTCAAGCGCGCGATCACTTTGCCTGACGACTCCGAACTTCTGACTCGTCACGAAGTTCAAGGCGCGCCGCCCGATCTTCTTGTTACAAACTATTCGATGCTCGAATACATGTTGATGCGTCCCATTGAGCGATCAATATTCGATGCAACAAAGGAATGGCTTGCCAAGAATCCTACTGAGACTTTTGTAGTCGTCCTCGATGAAGCCCACCTCTACAGGGGAGCCGCTGGTGCCGAGGTCGGCTTGCTTCTACGGAGACTCAGAGACCGCCTCGGAATCTTGTCCGAACGCTTTCAGGTTATTTGCGCTACAGCAAGCTTCAAGGATAAGAAATACGCTCCCGAGTTTGGCGCGCAGCTTTCGGGTGCAGACGCAAGCACATTCGTGGCGATCACCGGCAAGCTCGATCTACGCCAGCACGCGGCTGCCGGGTCGAACAGAGATGCAGACGTACTCGCATCAATTGACCTTGCCGAGTTCTATAAAGGAGAAACGGATGCAGAGCGTTTGGCCGCCGTCCGCCCGCTGCTTGAGTATCGCGGTATTAACCCGCAAAGCTCCGTGGAGCTTGCTCTCTATGAGGCGCTCTCGGCATTCGCCCCGATGGGACATCTCATAAATACGACGATGAAACAGGCACGCCCGATCGCAACACTCGGTGCGGAGATGTTTCCGACCACGAAGCCTGAGATTGCAGACCTTGCCGTTACGGTGTTGATGGCCTTGGGGAGCCTTGCAAGACCGGACGACAAAGCGCCTGGTCTCTTGCCGTGCCGCGTTCACAACTTCTTTCGCGGATTGCCCGGCCTTTGGGTCTGTATGGACCCGAACTGCAAAGAACTTGCCGAAGACAAACGCGATGGTATTTGCGGAAAGATGTACAGCCAGCCGCGAGACTTCTGTGAGTGCAACGGGCGAGTAATGGAGTTCTATACATGCCGCAACTGCGGTTCCAGTTACGCGAGGGCGTATACCGACGACTTAGATACACCTCGAACACTTTGGTCAAAACCCGGGCGCAGGATGCGCCTCACGGATCACGATGCAAGCCCTCTACTTCCAATAGACCTATTGCTGGAAAAGCCGACGAACGATGTCGTCGCAGAAATTGCCGCTTTCGACCTGGAAACTGCGAGCCTCAACCCAGAAAAGACAGGTGAGCGGATGCGCTCAGTCTACTTGCGCAGTAACCGTGTGCTCGCGATGCAAAAAGAGGACGAAGAGAACGAGCAGGAGGAAGCGGTTCCGGATGAGGCACGTGGTCAGTTCATTCCATGCGGCATCTGCGGAAAGACTGCGGGGTATGGCCGCTCCTACGTCCAGGATCACCAGACTAAAGGAGATGAGCCGTTTCAGGCATTAGTGACGCGCCAGATTCAAATCCAGCCTCCAGGCCCAGTCGCAGCATCGCAGTTTGCTCCTCTGCAAGGCCGAAAGGTGCTGACATTCTCGGATTCTCGGCAGGTAGCGGCGCGGCTGGCTCCGAACCTTCAGAACTACTCTGTTCGAGATTCCTTGCGCCCATTGATTGTCTATGGCTTTCGGCGTCTGCAAAGACTCACCATTCTCCGCTCGAACTTAAGTCTCGAAGATTTGTACCTTGCAGTGTTGCTGGCGTCACAGGAACTCCGTGTGCGCTTGCGTCCTGAGCTCAAGCTTGGGGAAAGCTCTGCCGCTGAACAGACTGTCGTCAATGCGATTCAAGACGGCTCGGCGGCATCCGATGTTGGGTTGCATAACCTTTGCATCGAGCTTCGAACGGAAAAACCGCCGGAGGCGCTGTTAGAGAATCTGATAAAAACATTAGGAGACCGCTTCCTCGGATTGGAAGCGCTCGCACTTGCTTCGATTGTCGAACGATCCAAGCACACATCTACGCTGGAGAAACTTCCGGCGATACCGGGTTACGCCGAAACGCCCGAAGCCAAAGTAGCCCTCGCGCGCTCTTGGTTGCGCTGTTGGCAAAGGAACGGGTTTTGGCTCAATTCGATGCCGCTCGTCTGGGCCAACCGCCCACGGTCAGAAGGTACAAGCGTCAAACCGCGTAAGGGAAAAATCAGAGCCATGGAGAAGATTTTGCTGGACAGAGCGTCCCGAAAAATTTTTGACACTGAATGGACGCCGCAGCTCCTGAAGATTTTTACACAGGATGTCGAAAGCGGATTCAAGCGTCTTCGGGGCAGTGAACTCTCGCTTCTGCTTGAGGGTGAATGGGTGCGCTGCATGAGTTGCAAATCTGTCCATCGCCCAATCCCTGGACTAAAGCAATGTCTTGATTGCGGCAGCGCCAGTGTTGCCGCGCTCATTCCAGAAATCGATGTTGTGTTCGTTGCACGCAAGGGCTATTACCGCAGACCAACGATGGCCGCCCTTGGCAATCCGCCGGCACAGCCTATGGCTTTGATTGCAGCCGAACATACGGCGCAGCTCAACGCACCACAGAGTGAGGATATTTTTTCCAAAGCTGAAGAGAACGAACTGCTTTTTCAGGATGTGCGCCTAATGTCGGGAACCCGAGGTCTCCGTGCGACCGCTATCGATGTGCTATCGAGCACAACGACGATGGAAGTCGGTATCGATCTTGGCGCTCTCTCGGGCGTTGCCCTTCGCAACATGCCCCCAGGCAGGGCAAACTACCAACAGCGTGCGGGTCGTGCAGGTCGCCGTGGAAATGCAATCGCAACCGTGGTTGCTTTTGGAAGCGCGGATACACATGACGAGCACTATTTCTCTGAACCTGACGGAATGATCTGCGGTGAGGTCGTTGATCCGCGCCTCACACTGGATAACCCCGATATCGTACGGAGACACATCCGCGCGTCCTTGCTTCAGTGCTATCACCAGGACAGGCTGCCAGAAATTGACGAGTCTCAGCGCCATGATTTGTTTTCTGTGCTTGGGACCGTCTCAGAATTTCGCTCCGGGAAAGGCTTGCTCAACCGCGATGACTTCGCTGCATGGCTTAAGGAGAACGAGAAGGAAATGCAGCGCCGGACCGCAGAGTGGATTCCCAGCGAGTTGAATCCTGCTGACCGCGCTCAATTGCTCGCATCGTTGAAGGATGATGCCGTCTCTGCAGTGGATGATGCCATTCGGGTGAGTTCGTCTGATGACGGAGTTTCAAGAGAAATTGATGAAGAGGTGCCAGAACTCGATGAAGGAAAATCAAAAGCGGCTAACAATATCGGGACGCTGCTCGATCGGCTTCTCTATTGTGGAAAGTTACCTCGCTATGCATTTCCGACCGACGTAGCTACGTTTCATGTCTTCGATCCTGATCGCTCTTCGTACTTCCACCCAGTGATGCGCTATGCACCATCACAAGGATTGCCGATTGCTTTGACACAGTACGCTCCCGGAAAGCAGGTATGGATTGCAGGTAAGTGTTACACCTCCGGTGCGGTATATTCAGTCATGTCAGCTGACAGATTCACGGCGTGGGACGAGAAGCGACGCTACCTTGAATGCCGCCGCTGTGGATTTGCCGAGACGCTTCCCGTATCTGAGGTCGATGCGGGAGAAATCCGGGATTGCCGAGCATGCAGAGGTTATCAAACATTCGGACCCGCGAGAAATTGGATGCGGCCACCGGGATTTGCTCATCCAATCGACCTGGAGGAGGTGACTTCTCCGGACGAAATTCCAGAGACAAGCTACGCCACGCGCGCCAAGCTGACAATGAGCACGCCATCAAACGATGGGGCATGGAACACGGTCAACGAACGTGTGAAGGGACTGAGCCTGCGCGAACACTTGCTTGTCTCGAACACCGGGCCAAAGCATGAGGGATATCTCTATTGTACGAAGTGCGGACGCATCGAAGCGAGCACCGATCCTGATAAGAAGCTTCTTAACGAACATAGGAGGCCGTACCCAGAAAGGGATAGCAAGAAGATTTGCGAAGGCGGTGGGCTCACGCAGCATCTCGTTCTGGGCACGGATTTCATCACTGATATCGCGCTTTTCTCTTTGCGAGTCGAACCGCCGATGCGGCTCATTCCTGGTGACTACCCAACCGATGTTGCTCTTCGCACCATGAGTGAGGCTCTCGCTAAGGCGGCTGCAAAAATCCTTGAAATCGAACCCAGCGAGCTTCTTGCCGAATACAGGCCGGCACTTACAGAGCTGGGTACGCAAGGGCTCGAAGCCGAAATATTTCTCTATGACACTTTGCCGGGCGGAGCAGGATTCGCCGGACAGCTGGCAAGTCGCGGCGAAGAGTTATTACGCGTGGCTCTAACGTTACTAGAGACTTGCTCCGAAGATTGCGATGCGTCTTGCTACCGGTGCCTCCGAAGTTTCAAGAACAAATTCGAACATAGTCTCCTCGATCGTCACGTCGGAATCGAACTGCTTAAATATCTTGTAACTGGCGAAATATCGGTGTTCGATAGGCGGAGGCTGCGAAAATCGACAGAACTTTTGGTAAATGACATCAAGAGAAACAATGAACAATTGAGAGTAGAAGCCGGTACTCAAATTTCGATCGGAAAATCGAAGACACTTGTCGCTCCAATTAAGGTGGCTCGTCAGGATGGAGCAATATTCGTAGTCGTTGTCTCGGGTCCGCTAGAGATCGACTTTCCAATCGATCCCGTGGCGCAACAGCTAGATGAGATATCAATGAAAATTAAGCTTATTTCCGTAAATGAACTCGCCATCCGAGGAAATCTGCCGGACGCGACGAAGAGTGTATTAGAGGTGGTTGCGGTCCAGTCGTCCGCAGGATAGTGGTGACGGATTCGAGTGGCCGTACTCACTGCAGTACAAGTGGCGACAAACGGGGTTGATTGCTACATGTGAGTTATTACAGGCAACCTAGGACGAGCTGCAATGCACCGTACAGTCAGATTTGAATTGAATAACGTATCTCCGATTCCGCACACCTTGCGGGAAGTATCCCACATCGATCTTCCGGGAGCCGAGACTACTGTTAATCTCGGGCAGCTTTTCCTGCAGCAATATTTCGATAGCTTTCCGTCTGGTCCACCAAAGACTGATCCAACACGGTTTGAGTATCTCGATCTTGTCAGCGGAACGGAGGATTTCCGGTTTCACTCGTTTGTCTCCGAAGCGAGCACCGTAAAAAAAAGAACAATCTCCACTGAGCTAGGTCAGGCATTTTGCAGACTATTGCTCCATGACCATTTTGATATCACTTATTTTGCTCATCTGAGAGATGTGATAGGTAAATCCACTCATAGTGCATTTAATGGACTCAAGATTGAAAGAGCAATAGCGGGTGACGTTCCTGATTATCTATGCGCTCGCAGTGTGACCAAGCCCATGCTTGCTGAAGCGAAGGGGCGATTTACCTCAATTGGCTTTTCCACAGAAGAATTTCGGTCATGGCGAAATCAATTCACGCGAGTTCGTATCGTTGATCGGCAATCTATTACGCGAAAATTAAAAGGTTTTGTCTGTGGAACGCGATTCATTACAGATGCGAATTCGGAAAAAATGCGATCATGCGTATATTTGGAAGACCCGGAAATACCTGGTGAATCACAACTTGATGCAGAATCAGCTACATCTTTGGCGCGCGCGATCATGGCGATTCACTACGGGAGAATTTTCAGTAAATTGGGCCTTTCGAATATTGCTAGCGCACTGACAGCGGGTTATTCACTCACGCGCCAGTTGACATTTCCTGTGACAGTTTGGGAATGTCTCTCTGAGCCGTTGCAAGGAAAAATGTATGTCGGGGGTTGGTATCGAACGGCGGAAGGGCCTGCGCCAAGTTTAACGAAGACTGGATGGCTGCCACCAATGGAGTTGGGCTGCGGTCACCTAGCGTTTGTCGGGCTAGAATTGAATATTGCGCAAATGCTAGCGCGTGCGGCACGCGGGTCATGGAACGAATTGCATGAATTGCCGAAGGCAGAACCAAACGGGCGATGGTCGAGCGAATTAGCGTGGCTTTATGATGGAACGGTTACTGCTCCAGCACAGCAGTTCTTACCGAGAGACGTGGTCACACTGTAGGCTGACTTATGATGAAGTCTGGCGCGACGTAAATGCACCCGTTATTCGATGCGCGGCGCCGAGGAGTTGCAACGGTCGCGGAACGCAGTGAGCTGCCCTGGTTTCAAACCAGGATGTCGCGTGCTCGAATAGGTGCGCGCGTACAGTGGCATCAATAAGTTACATGACGAGAGACGATTCAACTATTTACGACCGCGAACGAATTGTGCCGTCTATTCACATTGGTAGTCCAACAGTCGACCTCTGGCGGCCACGCAACTTTCTGTGCAATCAGTTTAAGCGAATTGTAAATCGCAAGTGCGAGCAGACCGAACGCAGAATCTATGCTTTTCTAACGAACTCGGACTTAAGTTTCATCGGTCCAATGCCGTCGATTTTGCAATCGATGTCGTGATCGCCCTCGACCAGTCTGATGTTTTTGACCTTGGTTCCGACCTTTACGACCAGCGATGTGCCCTTTACCTTCAAATCCTTTATCACGCTAATTGTGTCGCCGTCGTTCAACAAATTGCCGTTTGAATCCTTAACAACGAGATCATCATTATCTTGAGCAGGCTCGGTCTCGTTCCATTCGTGTCCGCATTCTGGGCAAACCAGCATACTTCCATCTTTATACGCAAGGTTTGAACTACAACTCGGGCAATTTGGAAAACTATTCATTAACCGATTCTCTATTTACGTATCAATTCTAACGAGCTTGGTCCGGCCGGACAGGCCTGCCTTGATGGTGACAGCCGCCTTTCGGCACTGAAACTTCTCCGCGATGAGACCCACGAGCTCTTCATTCGCCTTGCCGTCGATCGGCGGCGCCTTCAGCTTGGCAACCCACGTACCGTCGGCCGCCTGGGCGAACTCCGATACGCTGGCTCGCGGCTTCACCTTAATCTTGAGACTTACAACTGCCATCGGTCATTTCGAAATAGAGATCGATCGGCTGCCGTTGTCCCACCTTTTTCATTGCCGGCCGCGCGACATGTGCTCTGGGATCAACGCAACGACCGCTTGGGTCAGGCCATGAAGTGATCTGCCACTCGATGGAAGTATTGCATGCGACGATTGAGCAAGGCTTGCAATCACATAGAGTGCACGTCGCACGAGTGGATTGGCCGGCGTGTTGATGTGCTGTGATGCATTGATAATGCGACTGAATCCAGTCGCCCATGCCTTCGTCACAGGTTCGCCGTTTTGTAGCGAGGTCGGGAGATTCTTTTCGATCACCGATTCGAAACATGGCGGCAATTGCTTGAACTGATCGTCGAGCTTGCGACGAAACCCGCAGACCAACTCGGTAAATTCGGTGAATTGCGCTTCGTCGCGCAGTAGCGTGGGTAACTTCCAACCGGACTCGTTCCAAATAAGCGGCAACCACGAGCCCGGTCGCAATCCGGTATCGAACAAGAGTAATGCCGTGAGGAGTCCTTCGAGTCCGACGATGTTCAGCGAACCGCGCGGCCACCCGTCAGAATGCAGCCATTTTGCGAGCGCGCGCAGTTCGCGTTGCCGAAATGCGCGGTGTCCGAATGCTTCGATGTTTGGCGCGAGATTTTCACCTGATTGTCTGTAGCGAGAGGACCGTCCGGTCCCGCGCACGTACGAAGACCGGACGGTGCCGCTTCGCAACAGCTTGTAGGTATTACGATCGGGCACGACGTCAGTATTCTCATCCTTAAGCGGCGCGTTCAGGTTTGAGACGCAAGGAGAGCAATTCGCGTTTGAGCGGAAGCTGAGCGGGCACTTGAGCGCCCAACTTCGCGAACCACTGTTGATGAGATGCGAGTTCTTGGTGCCAGACGTCGGGGTCAACGCGAACCAGCGGATCGAACTCGGCGCGCGTGATCGCGCTGCCGGCCCAATCCAAATCGTCGAAACGCGGCATCCAACCGAGTTCCGTTTCTTGTGCACCGATACGGCCTCGCACGCGATCGACAATCCATTTCAGCACGCGCATGTTCTCGCCGAATCCCGGCCACATGAATTCGCCTTTGTCATTCATTCGAAACCAATTCACGCAAAAGATGCGCGGCTTGTTTTTTACGACTTGGCCCATTTTGAGCCAATGGTTGAAATAGTCGCCCATGTGATAACCGCAGAAGGGCAACATCGCAAAGGGATCGCGTCTGACAATGCCTTGCGCACCCGTGGCAGCGGCTGTCGTTTCCGACCCGAGCGTCGCGGCCATGTAGACGCCGAAATTCCAATTGAAGGCCTCGTACACGAGCGGCACCGTCGTCGCGCGGCGGCCGCCGAAGATGAATGCGGAAATCGGTACGCCTTGCGGGCTTTCCCAATCGGCATCGATTGACGGGCATTGATTCGCCGGGGCGGTAAAGCGCGAATTCGGATGCGCGGCTTTGCGGCCGGTTTGCTTGCCGATTTCGGGCGTCCAATCCTGGCCGGTCCAATCTATTAAATGAGAGGGTGGTTCTTTGGTCATGCCTTCCCACCACACATCGCCATCGTCAGTGAGCGCGACGTTGGTGAAGATGACATTCTCTTTCAACGTGGCCATTGCGTTGAAATTCGTTTTCTCGGATGTGCCGGGTGCTACCCCGAAGAATCCCGATTCGGGATTGATCGCATACAGGCGGCCGTCCTTCCCCGGCTTGATCCAGGCAATGTCGTCGCCAACGGTCGTGATCTTCCAGCCGTTGAATGATTGCGGTGGAATCAGCATGGCGAAGTTGGTCTTGCCGCACGCCGAAGGAAATGCGGCGGCGACATAGGTCTTCTCGCCTTGTGGGTTTTCGACACCGAGAATCAACATGTGCTCGGCCAGCCAGCCTTCGTCGCGCGCCATGTTGGAAGCGATGCGCAGCGCAAAGCACTTCTTGCCGAGCAAGGCGTTGCCGCCGTAGCCGGAGCCATAAGACCAGATTTCGCGCGTCTCGGGAAAATGCACTATATATTTTGTCGTGCGGTTGCAGGGCCATCTGCTGTCGCGTTCGCCGCGAGCCAGCGGTGCGCCGACAGAGTGAATGCAGGGAACAAACTTGCCGTCGTTCCCGAGTATCTCCAGCACGGCGCTGCCCATGCGCGTCATCGTGCGCATATTCACCACGACGTAGGGACTGTCCGATATTTCAACGCCGATATGCGCAATCGGACTGCCAAGTGGGCCCATCGAGAAGGGAATGACATACATCGTTCGTCCCTGCATACAGGCCTTGAACAGACCGTTGAGCGTCGCGCGCATTTTTGCGGGGTCTTCCCAATTATTAGTCGGACCGGCGTCTTCCTGGCGTTTGGAACAAATGAACGTGCGATCTTCGACGCGCGCCACGTCGGATGGATCAGAACACGCAAGATATGAATTCTTGCGAAGCTTCGGGTTGAGCTTCACGAACATGCCGCTCGCCACCATTTCCGAGCACAGTCGATCGTACTCGGCCTGTGAGCCGTCGGCCCACATTACGCGGTCGGGTTGCGTCAAATTGGCGATATCCGCCACCCACTGCTTTAACGTCTCGTGCTTGAGATGAGCAGGCGCATTTACAGTTTCCGAAGTAAACATCGTCATTGCTGCGACACTCTCTTAGTCGCGATCTGCTTAGGTTGAATCGAAGCCCGGTCAATTCATGCAGTGCGCGCCGCGCGCCTGCCGTTTTTCTTAGGTTCCTCGGGCGCCCACGGTTTGCCGGTGCGCTCTTCGATGTATTGACGCATGAGTCGTCGCACGACTTGCGAAGGTGTGGTGTCTTCTTCCGCACACAGGCGCTCGAAGACCGCCTTTTTGCGCGGATCGATCAGGATGGTGAATCGAGCGGTGCGTTCTTCCAATGGCAAGGGTTTTACCTATGCGGAATGAGGTTTGCGTTCCATGATAATATCATTATCATGGAAGTACAACGCTCCACGCCGGCCTGCTCGATCCTGAATAGCCTGCCTTGGGTGATCCTGCTCTCACCGTGATTAACTTATCGTCCGATCCGGCCGCGATTTCTCTAGCGTTGCTCGGCGCTTGGGCGCTCATCGGTTTCGCGGGATTGCTTCGACCATCGAACATATTCGTGGTCGGACGAATGTTGTTTCCACTGGGCGCGGTGGTCGGCATCGCGCTGGCGACAACCGCGGTGCTCAATGTTGCTCAGCCGGTCGATAGATGGGTGCTGGCGATCGGCTTGCCCGATCTGCCGTTTCATGTGCGGCAGGATGCGCTCAGCAGCGTTTTCCTTTTCTTGTTAGGCGCGGCGGCCGCCGGCATCTCAATATTTAGTGCGGGATATTTCCGCAGTGGGGAAGGGACTGCGCCCGGGCTCCTCTGTCTTCAGTATCACTTGTTTCTTGCGAGCATGGGTTTCGTGCTGTTGGCGGACGACGCTTATGCTTTCATGGTGGCCTGGGAAACGATGGCGCTGTCGTCCTATTTTTTGGTGACGACACAGCATCGCATTCCGGATATTCGGCGCGCCGGTTTTTTGTATTTGCTGATCGCGCATCTCGGCGCCATCGGTATCTTATTGTCATTCGGCGTGATGCAGGGCGGAAGTTGGCAGTTCACCTTCGATGCGATGCGTGCAGCCCATCTGTCGTCGACGTGGTCTGCGGCGGCATTTCTGCTCGCTCTGTTTGGTTTTGGAGCGAAGGCCGGTTTGGTGCCACTGCACGTCTGGTTGCCAGAAGCGCACCCGGCCGCGCCATCGCCAGTGTCGGCGCTCATGAGCGGCGTGATGCTCAAGACCGCGTTGTACGGCTTGTTGCGAGTGACATTCGATTTGCTGGGTCAGCCGACGTGGTGGTGGGGTCTGGTGCCATTGGCATTTGGGCTCTTCACCGCGATTTATGGTGTCGTGTTTGCCGCCGCGCAGACCGATATGAAGCGGCTGCTTGCATTCTCATCGATCGAGAACATCGGCATCTTGTTTACCGGCGTGGGACTCGCGATCGTATTTCAC
The DNA here is from genome assembly GCA_964597495.1 of uncultured Steroidobacteraceae bacterium. Lineage (GTDB taxonomy): Bacteria > Pseudomonadota > Gammaproteobacteria > Steroidobacterales > Steroidobacteraceae > CAZQYC01. The sequence goes on from CAZQYC010000045.1 coordinate 20,762, forward strand.
GGGTTAGGCATGAATGCGTTGGCGTCGCTTGCGTTGATCGCTGTGCTTTATCACGCCATCAATCACGCGTTCATGAAGAGTTTGCTGTTCGTCGGCACGGGATCGGTGTTGCACGCTACGGGCGAACGCAATCTGGGCAAGCTGGGCGGGCTCATCCATCCCATGCCGTGGGTGGCATGGCTTACGTTGATCGGTGCGCTCGCAATCGCCGGATTGCCGCCGCTCAATGGCTTCGTATCGGAATGGTTGCTGTTGCAGGCATTCTTGTCCGCACATCAAGTGCCGAAGCCATTCTTGGACATGTTGCTGCCGCTCGGCTCGGCGATCATTGTTCTGGCAGCGGCGTTGGCGGGCTACGTGATGGTGAAATTCTTTGGCGTGATCTTCTTAGGTCAACCGCGTGAGCCGTCACTACAACGTGCGCACGACGCAAGCTGGTTCGAGCGAATTGGACTGATGTGGCTGGCAGGAGGATGCGTTGCGCTCGGTTTATTTCCAGCACGCGTGATTGCGGTGCTTGAGTCCGTTACGGTGCAGTTTGGCTTGACAAACACCCAGACCATCGCCGGCAGCTGGTGGCATGTGGTTCCGGTCGCGGGACGCAAAGCATCGTATGCGCCAGTGCTGTTTCTCTTGGTCGTGGCCGTCGTCATAGGGCTCACCATATTTATTGTAAGTCGCTTTTATCACCGTCGCGCACGTCGGGCCGCGCCATGGGATTGCGGCTTCGTGCGTCTTGATGCACGTATGCAAGACACCGCGGAGGGATTTGGTCAGCCCATTCGCCATATCTTTCAATCGTTTTTTAGCATGCAGAGGGAATTGCCGACACCGTTCGATCTCACGCCGCATTACCGCGTGACGGTTGCCGATCGCATTTGGAATCACGCCTACTTGCCGTTGGCAACGCTGGTGCAGCGCGTTGCGCAAGCCGTCGCTTGGTTACAGCAAGGCCGCATCGCAACCTATTTGCTTTACAGCTTCGTCACGCTCTTGGTGCTCCTGGGATTGGTGCTATGACAGTTGCCGGGTTAGTGCCATGGCTCACACAGGCGTTGGCGGTACTGGCCGCACTCGCCGCCGCTCCGCTTTTTGTCGGCTGGATTACGCAATGCCGCGCGTGGCTGCAAAACAAATCCGCGCCGAGTATTTGGCAACCCTATCGAGGCATTCACAAGTTGTTTCATAAGGAAGCGGTGCTCGCTGAGCATGCCTCACCGTTGTTTCGTTTCGCGCCGTATGTCGTGTTCGGATCCATGGTATGCGCCGCCGCGATTATTCCGTCGATGGGTACGCGCCTGCCGTTTTCGGATGCCGCCGACGCCATCGCGCTCGTAGGTTTGCTCGCCACTGCGCGCGTATTTATTTCGCTGGCCGCGATGGACGTGGGCACCGCTTTCGGCACGTTGGGTGCGCGCCGCGAAATGATGGTCGGATTTTTGGCGGAACCCGCCCTGTTGATGGTGATCTTCGTCGCTTCGCTCATCTCATCGAGCACCGCGTTACCCGCCATCTCGGACAGCCTTGCGACGCGACCGCTGGCGCTCTATCCGAGCTTGGCGTTCACGGGCGTCGCCTTCGTCTTGGTGCTTCTCGCTGAGAACGCACGCATTCCCGTAGACAATCCCGCCACCCATCTCGAGCTGACGATGATTCACGAAGCGATGCTGCTCGAATATTCCGCGCGGCATTTGGCGTTGATGGAATGGGCGGCAGCTTTGAAGCTATTCAACTATGCCTGCATCGGGTTTGCGCTTTTCGTGCCGTGGGGTATGGCGACGGAGCAAGCCGAGGGACCGGTCGCGTTGCTTGCGGCGTTGCCGATTCTCGCCGGCAAACTCGTCATTGCCGGCGCCGGCCTCGCGATCGTTGAAACGATTTCCGCGAAGTTACGCGTCTTTCGCGCGCCAGAGTTTTTGGCAACGGCGTTTCTCTTCGCGGTATTGGGACTCCTAGTGAATCTGTTATTGGGAGCCTAGAGAATGAACGAGATGCCTTTCGACCTGCAGTTGCTCAATGCGCTGGCCGCGCTCTTTCTCTTGCTCGCATTCGCAATGCTGTCGCAGCGCCGGGTGGTGACGCTCGTCAATTTGCTCGCCATTCAAGGTGCGCTGTTGTGCGCCGCCACGTTTCTGCTCGCTTGGCGCACAGGTCAGAACCATTTGTATCTCTCGGCGCTTTTGACATTGGCGTTGAAAGTCATCTTCCTGCCGTGGTTGCTGCATCGACTGATCAAACGGCTCGGCGTGTATTGGGATAGCGAACCGCTCATCAATATTTCTGGAACGATGTTGCTTGGACTGTTGGTCGTGATTTTTTCGTTCGGCCTCGCGCAACCTATCGCAGCGCTTGCGAGTACCGCCACGCGCAACGGGATCGGCATTGCCGTCGCGGTGGTGTTGTTGTCGTTCCTGACGATGATCACGCGGCGCAAGGCGATGTCGCAGGTCATCGGGTTTCTGTCCATGGAAAACGGATTGTTTTTCGGCGCCATGAGCGCCACTTATGGCATGCCGATGATTATCGAACTGGGCGTTGCCCTCGATGTGTTGGTCGCCATGCTGGTGTTAGGGGTGTTCTTTTTCCAGATTCGCGAGCAGTTCGACAGCCTCGATTTGCATCATTTGGAATCGCTCAAGGAGGACAGGTAACGTGGAGTTTCTGGCTTTATTGGCGATTCCGTTGGCAGGCGCCGGCTGCCTTGCCTTTCTCGGGGCGCAGCGATGGGCGCCGGAGGCGAATGTCGCGTTTAGCCTGGCGACGTTTATTGCGGCGTGCGCGCTCACCGCGCGCGTAATCGGCGAAGGCAATCTGACCGCCGCGCACGAACAATTTTTTATCGATCCCTTCAACGTTTTCCTGGTCACGCTCACGGCGTTCGTCAGCCTGACGACTTCGCTATTCTCGCGGCCATATATGCGTATCGAGCGTCAGCATGGTCGCGTAAAACACGGACAGCTGCGCCTGTATCACAGCATGTATCAGTTGTTCATCGCCGCCATGCTCATCGCGCTCACGAGCAACAATATGGGAATCATGTGGGTGGCGATGGAGGCGGCGACGTTGTCCACGGTATTGTTGGTCACTCTGTATCGAACGCCTGCGAGTTTGGAAGCGGGATGGAAATATTTCATTCTCTGCGGCGTTGGCATCGCCCAAGCACTGTTTGGCACGATCTTGCTGTATTTTGCGGCGGAAAAAGTATTGGGCGGCGAAGGGATGAGTGCGCTGCTGTGGACGCAGCTCAACGGCGTCAAGGGTCAACTCGAACCCGCCGTGCTCGGTCTCGCCTTTGTTTTTTTGCTGGTGGGCTACGGCACCAAAGTTGGACTGGCGCCTCTACACAACTGGTTGCCCGATGCACACGCCGAAGGTCCGACGCCCATTTCCGCAGTGCTGTCGGGATTATTGCTTAACGTGGCCATCTATGCAGTCGTGCGTTGCAAAGTACTCGTGGAAGGCTCACTTCAATCGCAGCTGCCATCGCGCATGTTGATGGGCTTTGGCTTGCTATCGGTCGTATTGGCTGCGTTCTTTCTGTGGCGACAGCGGGACATCAAACGTCTGTTCGCCTATTCGTCCATCGAGCACATGGGCATTATCACGTTCGCGTTCGGGATGGGCGGACCGGTCGCCAACTTTGCAGCGTTGCTCCACATGACCGTGCACTCACTGACTAAGTCAGCAATCTTCTTCGCAGTAGGCCACGCTGCGCAAAAAGCAGGATCGCAAATCATGGATCAGATTCGCGGCTTGATCACGTTGAGTCCGACAGTAGGGTGGGGACTGATGCTGGGATCGCTCGCGATTTTAGGGTTGCCGCCGTTCGGGGTGTTCGCTAGCGAATTTCTGATTCTCACGACGGCGATGCGCGAACAACCGTGGGCCACACCGATCCTGTTGCTGGCGTTGGGCATCGCTTTCGCCGCGATCTTTGGACGGGTGCAGCCGATGGTCTTCGGCGAGACGACCGCCAAGCGTTTGCCCCATTCGCCTGCATTGTTGCCGGTGTTTACGCACCTTGCACTGGTGTTGATGCTGGGTCTATTCATTCCATCGTATCTCGCCGATTGGTTTCGGCTGGCCGCGCGGTTGATCGCGGGACAATGACATGATTCTCAAGTACTGGATCGAGCAATCCTCGCCGCTCCCCGGTGCACCGGGTGCACGGCGATTGGATGTGACGGTCGATACCTGGCATCAAGTGGCGCGCGATCTAGCCGCAGGTGGCGCGCGTCTTTTGGCGCTGTGGGTCGATTGCCAACAAACCACCTTCGTGCGGACGGTATTTTTGTGCGACGACGTATTGCTGGCGTTGCATTTAGGGTTGCAGCCGAACGAGTCGAGTTATCCCAGTCTCAGCGATCTCTTTCCCTGCGCGACACGCATGCAACGCGCTGCTGCCGATCTCACCGGTATTCGCGCGCGCGACCTCGATGCGCGGCCGTGGTTGCGACATGCGGCCTGGCCGGCCGACTATTTTCCGTTGACATCGACGCCCGGCGAATATCGATCACAAGAGGCGAGCAATTCACTGGTTGCGGATCACTACCGATTTGTGCGGGTCTCCGGCGATGGTGTGCATGAAATTCCGGTGGGGCCGGTACACGCCGGCATCATCGAACCTGGGCACTTTCGCTTCTCGATCGTCGGCGAGAAAGTGCTCAAGCTGGAAGAGCGGTTGGGGTACGTGCACAAAGGCATCGAACAAAAATTTTCAGAAATGAAATTACTCGGAGGACATCGCCTCGCGGCGCGCGTATCGGGCGATTCCGCGGTGGCGTATTCGTGGGCGTACTGTCAGGCGCTTGAAGGTATGGCGAGAGCCGTGCCGCCGGAGCGGGCGGTATGGTTGCGCGCACTCGCACTCGAGAGCGAGCGCATTGCCAACCATTTAGGCGATCTGGGCGCGCTCGGCAACGATGCCGGATTCGCGTTCGGTCTGGCGCAGTTTTCGCGGTTAAAGGAATTATGGCTGCGCGCATTGCAAGTCGCGCTGGGTCAGCGATATCTATTTTCGTTTGTCGTGCCGGGCGGCGTCTGCGTCAATCCTTCTCAAAATGCATTGCAAAGTTTGTCGGCATGCGCCCGCATGCTCAGCACCGAAGCCGAAATCATTCGTGGAATCTACGATGAGCACGCCGGTGTTCGCGATCGGTTCGTCGGCGCGGGAACAGTGACGCCCGATCTGGCAAAACGACTGGGACTGATCGGACTCGCGGGGCGCGCGAGCGGACAACCTTTCGATTTACGTGTTGATCTGCCGTGCGCTCCCTATGGAGAGTTGGGTGTAAGAAAATGCGTGCGCGAGGAAGGCGATGTCGCTGCGCGCGTCGCGGTGCGCTTCGATGAGCTATTTGAGTCCGTGCGGCTCGCGACGCACATTATCGATCACCTGCCCCTTGGCGATCTCGGTGTCGACGTTGTTGCGCCGCCGGTTGGCGCGATGGGAATCGGATTGGTGGAAGGCTGGCGAGGCCCAGTGATGATCGCGCTGAGCGCCGGCGTTGACGGCAACATTCGCCGCTGTCATCCACATGATCCGTCGTGGCAGAACTGGCCTGTGCTCGAGCACGCCATCATCGGCAACATTGTGCCGGATTTCCCGCTGATCAACAAATCGTTCAACTTATCGTACAGCGGACACGATCTCTAGCCATGTGGAAAACGTTAAACAAGATCGGCTCCATCGGCGTTGTGACCGAACCCGTTCCCGCGATTGACGATACGTTGCGGATCGCCGAGCGCCTGCACGGGCAAATTCGCGATGTCTTGGGACGAGCTCTGTGCATTCGGCAAGTGGACGCAGGATCGTGCAATGGGTGCGAGTTGGAGATTCATGCGCTGAACAATCCTCTCTACAACATCGAGGGATTGGGAATTAAGTTCGTGGCGAGTCCACGCCATGCGGATCTTTTGCTGGTCACAGGGCCGGTGGCACGTAATATGGAACTCGCACTCAAGCGCACTTACGACGCGACGCCGGACCCAAAACTCGTTGTGGCGATCGGCGACTGTGGCTGTACCGGTGGCATCTTCGGCGAGAATTATGCAAGCGCAGGGCGCGTCAGCAACGTCATTCCTGTCGATGTAGCAGTGCCGGGTTGTCCGCCCAGTCCGACCCGAATCTTGGCGGGAATTCTGACGGCGATCTCATCGCCGCGGACATGAAGTCCACGTAGGTAAGTAGTCGTGCCCTACCTAAGTTCATGGCTCAAATGTCCGGCCTGCGGAACAACCAAGCTGCGTCGCATTCCGAAGGATTTTCAGCGACGCTTTTGGGAGTGCCCGGGATGTAGCTCGTTTATTCAAGTTGACGAGACGGATTGTTGCATTTTCTGCAAGTACGGCGATACGCCCTGTCCACGGGGGCAGGATCGACGCTTCGGCGGCACGCAGTCGCGCACTTAGGACAATCGTACGTCCATCTATGCAGCCGTCAAAGTCGTTCATCAATCTCCTGCCGATCGCTTTGTACGATCCCGATGCGGCCCGCGGCGAATGGCTTGCGACCCTGCTCGAGACGGAAGGATTCTCCGTAGATATGGCATTAGGCGCTGATGATCTGGTTAGCGCCGTACGTTCGCGCTACTTCCGAACCGTAGTTGTCGTCGCCGATCTAGACGATGCCGACTGCGTTCGTTTTTTGGACAGGCTGCGGCGCCTTGTGCCGGCGAGTTGGCTTGTTGTCGCGAATATGAAGTTCGATACCATGACACTGGATGATGCCCATCGGCATGGGATCGATGCCGTGCTACCCGGGCCAGTCGATCCGGATGAGTTAGTGAGGCGGCTGACCGCACTGCAGCAGCGGGCGCGGCCAACGTATTGATGATGCGAGGAGCTCTGGAGCGATGACGGAAACCGAACAAGAGCAGTGGATTGAGTTCGATGCGCCCTGGTTGTTCGAGCCCGGTGTGGTCCGCGTTTTGAAGAAGCCGGCCACGCCGACGCGCGACGAACTTCTGTCCCGAGTTTATCGCAACGAGATGGCCCAGCCGTACATAGTCGAGACCGAATTCGAGCGCCGTCTGCACTTTACGCGAGATGCGACGCAAAGCACGATGTTGCTGCGAGATCCGGATGCCTTGGTGGCGCGTTACACACGCAAGATGATGGCGTTTCTGCTTTTTACCCCATCGCCGCGTCGCATCCTCATGATCGGAATGGGCGGCGGCTCGCTCGCGAAGTTCTGCTATCGCCACTTGCCGGATGCCGATATCACTGTTGTCGAAATCAACGAAGACGTGATTTCGCTGCGCAACGAGTTCCATATTCCCAAAGACAGTGCTCGTTTTCGAGTTATTCAGGCCGATGGCGCACGTTACATCGAGACGCTTCGGCATCGCGTTGATGCGATTCTCGTCGATGCGTTCGATCCCCTGGGTATTGCCGAATCGCTGGCTAGTTCGCCCTTTTACTTTCATGCCGCTCGTCGCTTGAGCCAGCACGGCGCGTTGGTGATGAACCTTTGGGGTCAGAAGACTCGCTTTGTGGACAATTTGAGAGAAGCCCGGTGCGCGTTCGATAAGCACATCCGCCTCGTGCCGGTCGCGTATGAAGATAACGTATTGCTCTTTGGTTCCAAACTGCCGGCGCCGACCTCGATTGGCGAGGAATTGGCGCTGCGCGCACGCCGTTTGCAGGCGCGTCTCAGCCTCGAATTTCCCGACTATTTGCGGCGCATTTGCCAAGGCCACACGACGTTCGCTCACTAGCGCGCCAAGTACCTCTCCGATCGCAACCATGGAACCATTGCTTCGTACATTGTCGTTGTCCGAGTTTCAGCCGTCCCCCATGGACGGTCCGATGCCAACGCCTTTTGTGCTGGACGACGGGCGCGAACTCAGCATGCATTTCTCATACGACGCGACACAAAGCTGCATGCGATTGCGGACGCCGAATGTGCTCGTCGAAGCCTATACGCGCAAAATGATGTCGTTTCTCTTGTTCGTCCCCGATCCGCGGCATGTCGTCTTGATCGGTCTTGGCGGCGGATCGCTCGCTAAGTTTTGCTACGCGCAGTTGCCGCGTACGCGCATTACAGCCGTCGAGATCAACGCGGATGTCTTGGCGCTACGCGAGCAATTCAAAGTTCCTCCGGACGATCGAAGATTTTGTGTCGTCCATGACGATGGCGCATGCTACATGGTTAAGGTGCGAGACAAAGCGGACGTCTTGTTGGTCGACGCGTTCGACGCCGACGGAATTGCGAAATCACTGCTCGATCCGCTATTCGGTTCGGCTTGCGCACGACGCCTTACGCGTGGAGGCATCGCCGTGTTGAACCTCTGCGGAGAACGCTGGCGTTCCTTAGCCGTCGTCGAGCACATGCATGCGGCGTTTGCGGGCCGAGTTCGCTTGGTGCCCGTGGCGAACAGCGAAAACGTTTTGCTGTTCGCGTTTAAAGATCAGGTGGCAGATCCTCAAGGCGCCGAAATCGAAAGCCATGCTGATAATCTTCGCGCGAGATTGCACCTGAATTTTCCACGCTATCTACGGAGACTTCGGAAGGCTGTCGAATCGCATTTGGATTCGCCGGAATCGCAGTAGAACCGCTTTAACCAGTCGAAGAGCAGGCGTAATGAGACTAAAGCGTAACTTGCTCAGATTGACTGTGACAGCCGCGATTCACGCTCCAGAATGATCAGCTGGCCTGTCATATAAGTATGGAATCGGGAGTTCGACAAAATTGCCGGGAGCAATTTTAGACAGCGTCAGCTGGCGCACTGCGTCGCGGCCAGGGATGGTGAGCGACATATCTCTCCGGGCGCGCCATCAAATCAAGCAGTTACTTCAAGCAACCTGCTGCTCGTTTGGCAATGTGGTTTTCGAATCAGGATGTCGGCCATTTGAAATTCGTTCGATGTGCCGCTGAATCAATGAGTTGTTTCTCGTCATCATAATGAAATTTCTACGGATGTGCCGTATTTGTGCCGTTGAAGTGATCAGCGCTGCTGGATGAGCGCGCCCATGCCGCCGACGGCATCACCGATTTGTCATTTCAGTGGATTCCCATCGCCTTAGTAAGGTGGAATCGAGCAGGCGAATACCTTGCCAACAACACATGGTCGAAGTGCGAGTAACAGTCGCCATCGCCGCGTCCGAAGACCAACTTGCCGCTGTTCACGAAGTGCGACGCTCTTGAGACGAGAGTCCGCATCTCCTTTAGTGACTCGGTAAGTCGATACCGTGGGATTTGAATGCATCGGATATCCGGTGCCGAGATCCCCTTAATGAAACAAAGACAACAAACATGCACTATGCCGCATTTACACTTCGTAGGGCCTGCGGGTAAGTTCCCTCTCGATGCGTTCGTGATTACAGACATAAAGAATCTAGACGTAAGAGGCGTTAACTATGCGCGAAATGAAAAAGCTGGTTCAGTTCTTAACAGTCGCAGGACTCGTGGTGTTGAGTGTGGGTCCCTTACCCGTTGAGGCAAGCTGTTTCAGCAGCGTGCTCACGGCTGGCACCACCTACAACACGGGTATTTACTATGGGGGTTTGTATCGTACGTATATCTTGCAGGTCCCACCCGGGTATAACCCGGCCAATAAGCATTGGCTGGTTATCGATGCGCACGGATACGGGGGTAATGGCTCCGCGCAAAAAACTTATTGGGGAGCCAATGGATGGGCGCCAAGAGCGTGGAGCACCAATGTGATCGCCGCGTGGCCGGATGGCTATGGCGCTTCCTGGAACGGTTATGGTTGCTGCGGCTCAGCTTATGCGTACAACTTGGATGACGATGGCTTGATGAGCGCTATTGCCTTAACAACCGCTGGTCAAGGCAACGTGGACATGGCCCGGATTTATATGAGCGGGCACTCCAACGGTGGATTGTTGAGCCATCGTGTCGGCTGTGAGCAGTCTTGGCTCTTTGCGGCGTTCTCGTCGGTTTCTGCACCGCTGAACACAACTAACGCTGTATGTAACCCTACACAGCCTATCACCGCTCTGCATTTCCACGGTTACGAAGATATCACCCTGCCGTATAACGGCGGTTACGTAGCATTCGCGGGAGCGTGGTTCACGTCGGCACCGGTGAGCTCTCAGACATGGTACGCCGAACTCGGCTGCCAAACCTACACCACCCAATGCTACAACGCCGATTGCTCCAACCAGTGCGTCGTTGGCTCCAACTGCGTAGGCGGCGCCACGGATACGCTTTGCTCGGTGCACGGAGACCATCTGCTATATAACTATACGGACGTGCCCGGCTACTCGTTGAACCGGTTCTACTATCAGCCGAAAACGACACCGTATCTACAGACTGGATGCGGACACACATAATTGGACCGAAACATGCAGACGATCCTAAAAGTACCGACGGGGTGATGCATCACGGAACAGCTGGTTTTCGTGAGTGATGACACTAACCATCTGACTGGTTGTATCGTTTCTGCTCGTTGATCGTGGAGACATCACGCGCGAGCAGGTTCCGCCAAAAGCGGAACCTGCTCTCTCCAAACCGATTCAATCCTTGACGACAGCGAATCGACACCGGGCGTGGTTAGCCCGTATCGCGATATCAGTGACTACTCAGTATCAGGACTAGAAGGGAGTTACGATGGAAATCTCTCGCTCACATGCATATGGCATTTCGGCCATGCTTGTCGATAAATTGCTAGAGCGAGGAATGCTGTCATTCACCGCTGCACAAACCGCCGCTCTCGAGGCCGGTCTATGTCAGGGACAAAGCATGCTCGTCGCAGCCCCTACGTCGTCTGGGAAAACGACGATTGCGGAATTGGCTGCTGTTGAAGCGGCGTTGAAGGGATATAAGACCGTGTACCTTGTATCCCATCGCGCACTTG
>CAZQYC010000046.1:0-10946 GCA_964597495.1 uncultured Steroidobacteraceae bacterium
AATAGTAAGTTCCCCCCACCGCCGTGCAACTGGCTTGGTTGTAATCGAGGACACGAGTCGGGGTTCCCGTTATATCGTAGTTCGAAGCGCTGGTGGCGAGGAAGAACGATCCCGGATTGCCGTATGGCGCGAGAATGCTGGTGTTATCGGAGTAAGGTTTGATACCCCAACTGCGCGCGGTCAGCAACAAATCGTCGCGATGGTCGAACTCGGCAGTAATGAAAAAATTCGACGAACTGTCGCCGACGCCGAAACGAGCGCCTACGAAATAATTACCGCCCTCGGCCTGCGGAACATGGGTGTAGTCCACTCTGGTCACGAGGCCTTCGAAACTCGTGAAAGTAATGTTATTGACCACACCGGCGGTTGCGTCAGCGCCATACACGGCGGCGGCGCCTTCTTTGAGTATTTCCGTCCGAGCAATGGCCATGGTGGGAAGCTGCAGGATATTGGTATCGCCGCGCAATCCATTCATCAACGTCACCGTCCGTCCCGCACCCAATGCACGTAAATTATATTGAGATCGGTCGGTCACGCCTTGGAGATAAGTGTTCTGACCGGCGGTATCTCCTTGAATGGATAGTCCCTTGATGAAATCGACCTGCGACGGACTGCCGCGCTTCATCAAATCTTCCTGGCTATACACCTCGACCGGCAATGCGCCATTTTCCGGCGTGCCTTCGATGTGCGAGCCTGTTACGACAATTTCCTCAAGCTGTGTTTGCTTGGCCGACGGTTGATCGGCCGCAAATGCAGACTGAAAAATACCGAGCAGGCCGCTGCACGCAGGCAACAGCCAACGATGTTTACTATTCACTGATATGCCCCCCTAACGTTGTTCGTGATTTCTGGCTATTAGCCAGATTTATCTATCGACATCTGCCGTCACAACGACCGCATGATAATTCAGCCGTAACATTTAACCAGCTCATTTTTTTTGCTGGGCTGCACAATCATTTCGGCTGAATGCCGATACACGTCAGTGCTAAAAGCGTGAGGGCGATTGTGCGTTGAATTGTAGGAGCCACATTGCTTTAATGCGCGCGGCAGATACGGCGACGATAACCAGGGGCGGAACAATGAACGAAAACCTAGCGCGAGGGCGACGTGAGTTTATGAAAGCGGCTTCTGCAACTTTATCCGGTGCCGCCATCACAATGGCCATGCAATCTGCAGAAGGGCAAACACCCGCGGCTGCCAAAACTCCTGCCGATAGACCGGCACCCGCTTCAGCAGCCAATTCGATCAAGCAACCTCTGGCAACGTCGAAGACACGCATGATTCGCCAGCTGTGGTTTGGTTTCTTGAGCGGCGTCGACAAGGCCGAGGGCGAGCGTTGGTACTACCGCTATCACGCTCCGGAATTCGTACGCTGGTATGGTCCGTGGCTGCGCCGCTATGAAACCTACTCGGCCATTCCGCCTACGGAAGAAGTCAAACAACGCTTCGGCGCCCTGCCCGGCAAGTACACCGAAATGTGGTGGCCGAGCATGCAAGATTACGAGGAACCGGGCGCCGTAAAAGCGGTGCGACCGTACACTCCGGGTGCATTTCCTCGCGGGGCATCTATTCTGAGTGCGATGACTATCATCCCGGCGCTGCCGACGGAAGATTTCACCGAAACCGATCCGAACATTGAGCAACCCATTGTGCGATGGCTACGTGTGTTCGCTTATCCGGATCACGTCACCCGCGAGGAAGGCGATAAGTGGTATCTCGGCACGCACGCGCCGGAACTCAAGAAATTACCGGGACTCATGCGATACGTCAGCCATCGCACGCTCGATTTTCAACTTTACGGCAACGGCACGGGCGGGTATCGAAAGTGGGATCGCGTCGATGAACTCTGGTTTCCCGATACGGACGCACTGCATAAAGCCGTCGGCGGTGCGCGATTCACGGCGCCGAAGTGGGCGCAGCAAGAACCTTACGTCACTATGGTGAGCGACATCGTTCGCATAAAACCGGACGTGGATTTCCTGCGGGACAATCCTCGAGTTCCATAAGCGAACGCTGCCATGCTCTGACTCAACGAATACTGCGGTGAGCTGCGGGTGAGAAGAGCTCGCAGGTCCGCCGAATTGCCGGAGAGAAAAATGAACTCGCCAATGATGAATTTGAAGCACCGTATCGCCCGCTCGCTCGCTTTGATCGCAGCATGCTTCGGAATGTCGTTAGTCGGAGGAACGTCAGTGCAAGCACAAACACCCGCCGGAGCCCAACCGTCGACGACGATGGTGCGTCAGCTGTGGTTCGGCTATCTCAACGGCGTCGACAAGCTTGAAGGCGAGAAGTGGTATTACCGGTACCACGCACCGGAGTTCTTCCGTTGGTACGGTCCGTGGCTTCGCCGTTACGAAACCTTTAACGTCTTCGACCCGCCGAACGAAGCCGTGCAGAAATACGGCGCGCGGCGCGGCAAATACACCGAGATGTGGTGGGGCAGCGTGAATGACTATAAAGACTCCCGTTCCGGCACTTCGCGTGCTTATACGCAAGGCAATTGGAAAGTAGGCGTCGAAGGCATTCTTACCGCGATGACCATGGTCCCGGCCTATCCCACCGACGTTCACATGGGTGCGGAAATCAACCACGAACAACCGGTGGTGCGCTGGATACGCGTCTTCCGCTATCCGCCGGGCGTTTCGCAAGAAGAGGGCGATAAGTGGTATCTCAACACGTACGCGGAAGAGGCAAAGAAACTGCCGGGGCTCATTTGGTACGTAAGCTACAAGACTGTGAACGATTTCCGCACGCACCCCGCCGAAGGTCCGTACAAGAAATGGCATCGCGTCGACGAAATGTGGTTTGCCGACATGAATGCGTGGAAGCAAGCCGTTCTTGAAAAGCCGATGACGGTCAGCGCACCGGCATGGGCAAAGGAGAAAGGCGAACCGTTCGCCGAAATGTACAGCGACTTCGTACGAGTGAAGTCGGACGTGGACTTCATGCGCGATCTGCCCAAAGTAAATTTGCCATAGGCTATTTGCTTTACGATCCAATTGGTATTGATAAAAATATCAATGAGTTACCGCCAAGGGCGTACGCCAAAAGCAAGTCAATGCGAACCGTTCGCATTTAGAATCAAAAGCCAGTAAGCTTCCAGCGTGCTTACGTTGGGGTGGCGGCGGCGACTTTAAGTAACCGGTCGCATGCCGCTTTGACGCTGACTCGAAGTGTTGGCTACAGTAGCCGCGCTGTCAGCGACTGGCGACTTTAAGGTGGATCACCACCGTGAAACTGGCAGTTTCAGGACGATATCCAGGATGGATAAGCCGTTCGCCTGGGCACTTGGGATTTGGAACACCACAGTGCACCCACCATGAGGCGATGGCCATGTCTACACAGTTCGCTCAGCTGCAAACATTCGATCCGCAAGTGGCGATGCTCGTTAACGAAGAAGAGGATCGGCAAGCCCGCGGTATTGAATTGATTCCTTCCGAAAACTATACCTACCCCGAAGTGCTCGCGACCAATGCGAGTCTGCTCACGAACAAGTACAGCGAAGGCTATCCCGGCCGGCGTTATTACGGGGGGCAGCAGTTCACCGATCAACTCGAACAACTCGCGATCGAGCGTGCGAAACAGGTGTTCCGCTCGGAACACGCTAACGTTCAACCGTTAAGCGGCTCGCCGATGAACCAAGCGGTCTACTTCGGACTCTTAGAGCCCGGCGATACGATCCTCGCGATGGACTTAAGCCACGGCGGCCATTTGACACACGGCGCGCCCGTGTCGCACATGGGTCGTGTCTTCAATTTCGTTCGTTACAAGACGCACGGCTCAGATGGACACATCGACTTCGATGAAATTCGCGCACTGACAAAACAGCACCGGCCCAAGATGATTTTGTGCGGCCACTCCTCCTATCCGCGCGAATTGAACTACGCGAGCTTCAAGGCGATCGCCGACGAAGCGGGTGCGCTGACCATGGCCGACATATCGCATCTCGGTGGACTAGTAGCCGGCGATGCACTCGCCAATCCTCTCGATGTAGGTTTCGATGTGATCACGACGACCACGCATAAATCACTGCGTGGTCCCCGCGGCGGATTGATCCTGTGCCAGAAAGAACATGCGGCGAAGATCGATAAGTCCGTGTTTCCCGGCTTGCAGGGCGGTCCGCATATGAACGTCGTCGCCGGCATTGCCGTGACCTTGAAAAAAGTGCAAACCGCCGAATTTCGCAACTATGCCGTACAAACGCTGCGGAATGCGGAGGCTCTGGCGAAGGCTTTACTTCGTCTCGGCGCCAAATTGATCACGGGCGGCACCGAAAACCACTTGATGGTGCTCGATACAACCGCAAGTTTCGACATCGACGGTCGCATGGCAGAAGCGCGCCTCGATGCGATCGACATTACCGTCAACAAGCAAGTCATTCCCGACGATCCGCGTCCGCCGCTCAAACCAAGCGGCATTCGCATCGGCACGCCCGCAGCCACCACTCGCGGCATGCGCGAAGCCGACATGCGCGCCATTGCCGAATTCATCGTCGCTGCTTGCAAAGAAACCAAGCCTCCGGCAGAACTCGCCCGCGACGTGCAGACGCTGTGCGCGAAATTCCCGTTGCCGGGCCATCGTAACGCCTAACACTTTTTATGAATTCACATCGAGCCCCCTCGCGTTTGCGCATCGGCGTTCTCGCGTTTATCGTTTTCCTGCCGTTGTTCGTTTGGTTGCTCGTGCCATCGGCGCGTACGCCGTTCGCTTCCTCAATCGCACCGCGCGAAATTACGCCGCGCGGTGCGATCGGCAGCGACGAACAAGCGACCATCGACTTGTTCGAGCGCTCGAAAGTCTCCGTGGTATTCATCAGTACGCGCAAAGAGGTCACGGATTTCTGGACGCGCAATACGTTCAGCGTTCCGCAAGGCACCGGTTCGGGATTCATCTGGGACGACAGCGACCATGTCGTCACGAATTTGCACGTCATCGCCGGCGCATCCGAGGCATTGATCCGCCTTAGCGACGGACGCGACTACAATGCGACGCTCGTAGGCGCGAGCGACGACCACGATCTGGCCGTGCTGAAAATCACCGTGCCGAGCAATCGTCCGCCGCCGCTGCCGGTGGGCACAAGCCACGACTTAAAGGTGGGGCAGCGGGTGCTGGCCATCGGCAATCCCTTCGGCTTGGATTGGACGTTGACCACGGGAATCGTATCCGCGCTCGATCGTTCACTTAACGCAGAGAACGGCGCAACCATCGAACACTTGGTGCAAACCGATGCCGCCATCAATCCGGGAAATTCCGGCGGTCCTCTGCTCGACAGCGCCGGGCGATTGATCGGCATCACGACCGCTATTTATTCTCCCTCGGGCGCGTATGCCGGCGTCGGTTTCGCCGTGCCTGTCGATACGATCAATCGCATCGTGCCGAAGTTGATCGCCACCGGTCACTACGAACGCCCTACTCTCGGGATCAACTGGGACGAGGACCTGAACGCGGCGATCACGCAACACCTTGGCGTACAAGGCGTGGTGGTGCTCGGCGTTTTCCCCAATAGCGGAGCGGCAGACGCCGGGTTGCAAGCGGCGCGCCGCAGTCGCAACGGCGATGTCGTGGTCGGCGACGTCATCGTCGAGGTGGACGGCAAGGCAGTGAATAAGCCGTCGAATATGCTATCGCTCTTGGACGAACACGAAATCGGCGATCGCGTCCGGCTAACTTTGCTGCGCCAAGGCAAGAAAACCACTCTCGACGTACAGCTTCACGGGCAAGATGCGCAGGGGCGACGATGACGCCAACCACGCAACCATCGCCGAACGTTGTCGCTCTCGATGAGCTTGAAGACGCGCGCGACGCCCTCGTCGTGTCAGTTCGCTCGCTCGACGGTGCGCTGCCGCCGGAATTGCTGCGGCGTTTAAACGAGATCGGTTTTTTGCCCGGCGAACGTGTACGGATCCTGGCGCGCGGAGTACCCGGCCGCACTCCCCTAGCCGTTCGCGTCGGAACGTCGACCTTTGCTCTCCGGCGCATCGAGGCCCGCTGCGTGCAGGTTCAGCCATTGCAGCCAGAGAGCTCGCACGTATGACCGCACGCTTGACCACAAACCTCGCACACGCCTCCCTCGTCGCGCTGGTCGGCAATCCCAATTGCGGCAAGACCGCGCTGTTTAATTTACTGACCGGCAGTCATCAGAAAGTCGCGAACTACGCGGGCGTGACCGTCGAGCGAAAAGAGGGGTCTTTGCTCACGCCCAAAGGCAAACGCATCCGCTTGCTGGATCTTCCCGGCGTGTATGGCCTTGAAGCGCAAACGCCCGACGAACGAGTCATGTTGGATGTGCTGCTCGGCAAGATCGCGGGCGAGGATCGGCCGGAACTGATCATTTGCGTGACCGACGCCACCAATCTGCGCATGAATCTACGCTTGGCGTTGGCGGTACGCCGACTAGGCCTACCGATGATCCTTGTTCTCAACATGAGCGATCTTGCGAAGCGTCGCGGCCTCCATATCGACGTGAATGCGTTATCTCGCGAACTGAACATGCCTGTGGTGGAAACCATGGGACTTCGACGCGCCGGGGTAACAGACCTGCTGAAACAGCTCGACGAGTTCGTGCCGTCATCCGCCGGAGCAGCGCCGCCGTCCGAACTCGCGTCCGACCACATTGCACACGATCACGCCGAAGTGACACGCCTTTTAAAGCTTATCGGTGCCGATCTCGAGCCACCGATAACGATCACCGACCGAATCGATCGCATCGTGCTGCATCCGGTAATCGGTGTTGCCATCCTCTTAGCTACCCTTTTCCTTGTCTTTCAAGCGGTTTTTGCCTGGGCACAACCGCTGATGGACGGCATCGAAGCCGCCGTCTTGAGCCTTGGAACCCGGCTCGCCGGGGCGCTCCCCCACGGTATGTTCCACAGTCTCGTCATCGACGGCATCGTCGCCGGCGTCGGTAGCGTGTTGGTCTTCCTTCCGCAGATTGTCATCCTGTTCTTTTTCATTCTGGTACTTGAGGAATCCGGTTACCTGCCGCGAGCCGCGTTCCTGCTCGATCGGCTCATGGGCGGGGTCGGTTTATCGGGGCGTTCGTTCATACCGCTGCTCTCGAGCTTTGCCTGCGCGATTCCGGGAATCATGGCGACCCGAACCATTCCCGACGCACGCGATCGACTCATCACCATCTTGATTGCACCGCTCATGACCTGCTCGGCGCGACTTCCCGTCTACGCACTTCTCATTGGCGCTTTCATACCGAATCGTGAAGTGTGGGGCGGCTTCGAACTGCAGGGCTTAGTGCTATTCGGCCTGTATTTGCTGGCGGTCATCAGCGCGCTGGGAGTCGCCTTCGTGCTGAAACGCACCGTCAACAAGCACCACGTTCAACCACTGATGATGCAGTTACCGACCTATCACCTGCCGTCGATCCGCAATCTCGCGATCGAACTTTGGCAGCGCGTCGAAATTTTTCTGCGGCGCGTCGGCACGATCATTTTGGCTTTGATGATCATCCTCTGGTTCTTGAGTTCGTTTCCGGCGGCGCCCGAGAATTATCCGGGTCCTGCCATCGAATATAGCTTGGCCGGACGGATCGGTTCGGCGCTTGCCGTCGTATTCGCTCCGATCGGATTCAACTGGCAGATTTCCATCGCGCTGGTGCCGGGACTCGCAGCACGGGAAGTCGCGGTAGGCGCACTCGGCACCGTCTACGCGCTCGGGACCACCGACAGCGATGTCTCCGGCACCCTCACGGGCCTGATTGCGCAGAGCTGGAGTTTACCGACGGCGCTTTCGCTCATCATGTGGTACGTGTTTGCGCCCCAGTGCTTGTCGACGCTGGCGACCGTGAAACGGGAAACGAATTCATGGCGCTATCCGCTGATCATGGCGGGCTATTTGTTCGCATTGGCGTATGTGGCTTCGTTCATCACCTATCGCATTGCGCTTGCTCTGACGTAGGAGCAAAGTCACCTCATGAACGGTTGGCTAGACTTTTCACTAGTTGCTTTCGCAGTGCTCGCAAGCCTCGGGTACGCGGTGTACTCGCTGGGATCGAAGCGGGTAAAGCAGGCCTACTCACGCTTTGCGACCAAGTACTTCGGCTTGGGTGCGGCAAAGTGGTTTCGAGGGTCTGCCGCATCCTGTGATAACTGTCCCGCACACGAACCGCAGAAAAAGATTTAACGCGTAGTTCTAGCGGCAACGCCGTTCTAAGAGCCCCCTCACCCCGACCCTCTCCCTCAAGGGGAGAGGGAGTGAAGAACACCTCTCCCCTTGAGGGGAGAGTCGAGGATGCCTTTCCGACGACACCCAATGTGTCGTCGGACCGAGCGAGCGACCCTGCAGGGATAGCAGGGTCCGGGGTCGGACAGGAGTCGCCTTCGACGGTCGCGCTTAGCGCGGGTGAGGGGTTTCTTCGCGGATCGCTACTTGATTTCGCCCAGTTGATGAATGCGGAAACTCAAATAGTCGTTGACGAGATCGCGCTTGGCGCAATCGATCAATAACCCGTTGCACTCGTTCTTCACTTGCCGCGCTGCCTCGGCGGCGGCGTCCGGTGGAAGCCCCGCAAACGATAGCAAAGCGGCATTCAGATAGGCGAGGTCCAGAGCATCGCGAGCGGTGCTTTGTTCTCGCTCGCCAAAATTGGCGCTCAACTGATAGTAAGTTAGGTACTGCAACTGCGTAGCGGTAACGTTGGTTGCGCGTGCTTCCCGAAGCAAGGCAGGATGCTCGGTAAAATCCCAGGCAGCTTCGGGTTGATGATCGCCGAACCAAGCAGCGACACTAGGCCGCGGCGACCGCAGCCAGCGTGCGGCGAACTTCACGTAGTCGTTCGACGAATCGCGCATGCGGGCCAAATAGTCGGCTATCGGAACGGAAGTCCGGTCGACGATCTTGGCGAACTTGGAAGGGATTTGCGCGGGCTTATTTCCATGTGGACCATGATTGCGAATGGTCAGCGCGAAAACGAAGAGCGGACGGCTCTCGCCAGTGCGTTTTGCAATCTCGTCGATCTTCTCGAATACCATGGCATCGGGGATATCGCCCCATTCGCCCGGTAGTTTGAGATCATCTGCGTCGTAAAATTCGTCGAAGCCGTAGTATCCGTATGCCGTCGTGGCACTCAAAAAATTCCCCTTAGTCGGATAAATGGCGATGGTCCGATAGCCGAGCGATCGCAGGCGCAACGGAAGCGACATGTGCAGCCGCGGCGCCAAAGAAACCGGCGCGTAGGCGCCGCCGCGCCCGAATATCCGCCAATCGAATCCGGTCAGAACGGCGAATTCCGCAAGCCAGGTACCACCGCCGGTGGTATGCACGAGCAACGGACCCTGTTGCGTTCGTGCGGCCGCCGGCAGCGGATGCAACATCGCGTTATCGCACTCGGCCTTCGGGCAACTCGCGATGAGAGTGGGATCGAAGGTACTTTCCTCCAACACCAGGACCATATCGGGGTGTGAGACATCGCTAGCCGAAGCTTGTCCCGTAGCGATGGATTCTTGCGGCGCGGAGAATCGCTGCTGTTCTCGCTCGGCTGGCATACTGGCCTCGAATGAGCGATTGTTGAAAAAAATATTCAGCCGATTGACGAGCCCCTGCGGATGCTGCTGCTCGTACATCGACAGAAATGCGGCATAGGCGTCACCGTCGTTCGCCCTTGCATGTAGGACTTGTTGCGAAAGCAAGATGCTGCCTATTCCCAGGGTGAGCGCCGTCGAGGCGGTTCCGATTCGCCACCATGCCGCCACGGGCCTAGTCTCAAAATGGAGCGGATGCTCGAAGCGAACCCCTAGGTAGCCAATAAGCACCACCAAGCCGAGCACCCCAAGCGCCGTAAATCCAAGGACCGGGTAGTTCACGAGAATGTAGAAATTCTCGAGTGGGCGTAGGAAGAAAAAATGCATGTCCGCCAGCGTCATCGCCGATCCGAGATATGCCTGTTTCATGAACGAACTTAGCAAGGCAAATCCAAGAACATAGACAACCAACGCACCGGCCGTGATCGGCCGCCGCAACAGCGCCAGCAACACGCCGTAAATGACCGTAACGGTCACCAACGTACTTAGACTTGGAAGGATCATTTGCGCATGGTATCGAGTTGTCGCGCTACTTGAAGTACGACAGAGCGATATGAAAGTGCCCGGCCATGCAAACTTAAGGGCTACAGCAAAGCCACGATATCCTTTTCGATGTCTTCCGGCTTGTCGGTCGGCGCATAACGCTTCACCACCTCTCCCTTTTTATTTACCAAGAACTTAGTGAAATTCCATTTGATTGCGCTCGTCCCCAAGATGCCCGACCGCTCCTGCTTGAGAAATTTATAGAGCGGATGTTCGCCATCGCCGTTCACGTTTACCTTTGCGAACATCGGAAAAGTAACTTCGTAAGTAAGCGAACAGAAACTTTTGATTTCGGCCTCGTCGCCCGGCTCCTGATGACCGAATTGATCGCAAGGAAACCCGAGCACGTTGAATCCGCGAGCGTGCAGCTTGCGATGTAGCGCTTCGAGCCCAGCGTATTGCGGCGTAAAGCCGCATTTGCTCGCCACGTTGACGATCAACAGCGCACTGCCCTTGAAAGTATCGAGCTTCCGGATCGCACCGTCGATGGCTTTTGCTTCGAAATCGTAAACGTTCATGGGTGAACCTTGAAGGCGCCGGACATTAGGCGCTAGTTAGAAGAGAAGATTGAGATGAGTTCCGAAATCTGACTAGCGCCTAGTACCTAGCCTAGTCTGTCGAAAAAAGCGGCATCGCCACCGCATTCCACCTGTTCAAATAAGCACGGCCGAGTCATTGCTGACGTCGGCCGTGGTCTTCCGATCGTTGACGAACGGCTTACATACCGCCGTTTTCCCCCGCATCGCCGGTGGGATCCGCCGAAGGCTCCGGCTCCGGCATTGCTACCGGTTCCATGGGAGCCGGCGCCGGGGCAGCGGCGGGTTTCGGCTTGCGCGGTGCCGACTTCTTCACTTTCTTGGGCGCCGCCTT
>CAZQYC010000046.1:11046-30996 GCA_964597495.1 uncultured Steroidobacteraceae bacterium
TTCTTGGGCGCCGCCTTTTTCTTACCGGCCGATCGCTTTACTTTTCCGGCCTTCTTCTTTTTCAACACTACCTTCGACTTACCGGCCTTTTTCTTGGCGCCACGTTTGCTCTTGCCTGCGGTTCGCTTCTTCTTCATCGCCACACTCCAGTTTGATCGACCTAACCCAAGATACTCGAGGCAACGCCGTTAACGCTCTGTGGCAAACGCGTGTGCGCCGCGCAGCGTTTTTCTTCAGCCGTACCGAAAAGTATCCCCGTATTTTTCACGTTCTCTTGTAGCACGGAGAAAATCGGCTCGCAATGGCGATGCGAGATTGAGCATCGATATGGGCACCTATAACAAACCAACTGCAACGCGTCATGCTTCAACATTTAGCCTCAACACCCGGCTACCTCGAGTGGCGCCCGGTATTTGTGCGTTGCAAGCCGATACGGCGAGCGTCTCCGTCAACGATGCTGGTAAATGGCGTCGTACCGGTTGCGCGATTCCGCGTTTGGGGCAGGTAACACCCGTGCTACCGACGCTAGTTTCGACACCGGATATGTAGGAGTGTCGGAGGGCTTTTCCCGGCTCTTTTCAACCCTTGGGACAGTCGGAAGGCGGAGAGCAATTTCAGTCACAGTCGCATACACCGTGATGTCGCTTTCCCTTTTACTGTCGTGCGCAAGCGACCAGTCCAAGAGCCCGTATTCGCCCTTGAAAACACAGGAACCATGAGTCAGTTCTTGCTAAATGTAGGCGTACGCCTTCCAGCGGTGGCGGGGCTGTTTTACCCGGAAGAGGCCGATGCCTTGCGCATGCTCATCGACCGATTGCTCGCCCAAGCTCATGTCGAGACCGAGCTTCCGGCTCCACCAAAGGCGCTGATCGTTCCCCACGCCGGGTATCCCTATTCAGGCCAGGTCGCCGCAGCGGCCTACAGTTTGCTCGAACCTCTGCGCGATACGATCAAACGTGTGGTGCTGATCGGACCGAGTCACCGGGTTTACGTGCATGGAATCGCTTTGCCGCGAACGCGGTCGTTCGCGACGCCGCTTGGCACCATTCCCATCGACGAGGAAGGACGCTATCAACTTTTACAGCGCGGCGACGTACTTGCCTCCGACACGGCGCATGAACTCGAGCATTGTTTGGAAGTACAACTCCCTTTTCTACAAACCGTTCTCCGCGAATTTACGCTGCTGCCTCTCGTCATCGGATCGACGACGGCACCGCAGGTCGCAGCCGTACTGAAAGACGTGTGGGGCGGCGCCGAAACACTGGTTCTCGCAAGCTCGGACTTGAGTCACTATTTGCCGTACGGTTCCGCCAAAGAGGCCGACGCGATCACGGCAACGGCGATCGTCAACCGCCACACCGACATCACACGCCAACAAGCGTGCGGCGCCGCTGGTATCAACGGCTTATTGGCAGTCGCTCGGCAAACCGGTTTGGAGGTCACCGAGGTCGCGCGACTCAACTCCGGCGATACCTCGGGTGACGTCCGCCGCGTCGTCGGCTACGGAGCCTTCGTCATCCATGACTCTCGGCAACGCACGGCGCAGTAGCGCGCGGCGCATGGCGGCCTATTTTTTACCGGCGATCCAGCGGTCTATTTTGGCGTCGAGCACGGCCAAAGGCATCGATCCGTCTTTCAAGATCTGCGAGTGGAATTCGCGCACGTTGAACTTCGCGCCGAGTTTCTGCTCGGCGCGCGTCCGCAGCTCGCGTATCTTGAGTTGACCGATTTTGTAGGCGAGCGCTTGGCCCGGAATAGCGAGGTAGCGCTCGACCTCGGCGACGATATCGGATTCCCCTATGGCTGTGTTATCCCGCAGATAATCGATCGACTGCTCGCGCGTCCAACCCTTTGCATGCATGCCCGTGTCGACCACCAGACGCGCGGCACGCCATGCCTCGGCAGTTAACGCGCCGAAGTATTGGTAGGCGTCCTGATACATCCCGAGTTCCTTGCCGAGCGATTCGGCATACAAACCCCACCCTTCGATGTACGCCGTGTCGCCGCCGAAGCGGCGAAAGCGCGGCAAATCTTCAAGTTCGTACTGGAGGGCAATTTGCAAGTGATGGCCGGGAAGCGCTTCGTGAAGGAATATCGTTTCCATCATGAAGCTCGGCCGCGTAACGAGATCGTAGGTATTGGCATAGAACACGCCGGGCCGGCTGCCGTCCGGCAACCCCGGCTGGTACGAACCCGTAGCAGCCGACTTTTCTCGGAACGATTCGACGGCGCGTACTTCAAACGGCATCTTGGGCTGAACGTCGAATAATCTCGGCAAGGCAGCGCTGACCCGCTCTTTGAGTGAGGCATAGCCGTTGATCAAATCTTGCGCAGATTTGTGGACGAACTGCGGATCGGCGCGTAATTGCTTCATGAATTCCTTTAGGTCGCCCTTGAATCCCACTTGCGCCTTCAGGCGTTCCATCTCGCCGTGAATGCGAGTCATTTCCTTCAGGCCGATATCATGAATCTGCTCGGGCGTTTGGTCGGTCGTCGTCCCGCGTTTCGCGAGATACACATACCACCTGTCTCCCTGGGGTAACGCTCCCATGCCAACCTTGCTGCGTGCGTTCGGCAAGTACTCGTTCTGCATGTAATCGTGCAGGCGTTTATAGGCCGGCACGGCAATCGTGCCGATCGCCTTCACGTAGGCATCGGTCAGCCGTTTGCGATCGGCGGCGGAGACGCTCTCGGGAAAGTTTTCCAGCGGCTTAAAAAGCAGGCTTTTCCTCGGATCGTCGACCACGAAGCTTGCAAGCTGCGGGAGGGATTTTTCGATGACCGGCTTCGGTTGCACGATTCCGCTATCCACGCCGATTTTCATGTTCGCAATGGCCTGATCGACCCAAATGGCGAAGCCGTCGATGCGCTTGAGATAATCTTCGTAGTCTTTCACTTTGCCGAAAGGCTGCACGCTCTGGCCAGATCCAAGTCGGCCGAACTCCACCGGCATGGAATCGAATTGATTGATCGGCAGCAGTTCGTCGCGAAATTGCGCGCCTTCGATGCCGAGTTCACGGTTGTATTTGAAAATATCGAGCGATAAACGCGCGCTGTCGCCAAGCTTGCGCACGTCAAGCTCGTTGGCACGGCGCAAGTAGTCCTGCTCGACTGCCAGCGAATCCGCCAGCCACTGAGCGCCGAGGGTATTCGGATAACGGTCGTTAAAGCGCAAGTCGCCGATGGAGGTGGCGAATACCGGATTCAATTCGAGTATTTTTTCGAAGTACTCCTCGACGAGCCGGTTAAGTTTGTCGTCTTCGGACAACGTGGCTGACGCGGCGACGTCAGCCGCGGTCTCGGGCGACCGCTCCGACGAATTGCACCCATTTAAGGAGACAACGACCGCCGCTCCGAACAAAACCATCCATCGTGCATTTGTCTGCTTCATAGCCGCTCTCATTGCTTCTGCCTCTCGATCCACCGCGTTATTTTTTCGCCGAGAATACCCAAGGGCAAGGCGCCATCGCGCAGTACTTGACCGTGGAATTGCTTGATATCGAACTTGGTTCCTAACGCGTTTTCGGCTTGGGCACGTAACTCGCGTATTTTCAATTGACCGATCTTGTAGCCGAGCGCCTGTCCGGGATTGGCGATATAACGCTCCACTTCGGCCTCGGCATCGGTCGGTGCCATATAGGAATTATCGAGCAGATAAGCAATGGCGCGTTCGCGCGTCCACTGCATCGTATGCAATCCCGTGTCGACGACCAACCGCATCGCGCGCAACATTTCGTCGTTCAGATGTCCGAAGTAAGAATACGGATCGTCGAACAGACCCATTTCCTTGCCAAGCGATTCGCTGTAGAGCGCCCATCCTTCGACGTAGGCCGTGTACCCGACAAGGAATCGCCGGAAACGAGGCAGATCGGCAATCTCCTGCTGAATGGAAAGCTGAAAGTGATGTCCCGGCGAGGCTTCATGCAACGATAGCGTCGTCATACCGAACTTCGGCTGCGCCTTTAAGTTATACGTGTTGACGTAGAAGATACCCCGCCTTGAACTGTCGGAGGAGGGCGGTTGATAGAACGCCCCAGCGGAAGATTGTGCGCGAAATGCCTCGACCTCGCGGATCTCGTAGTCGGCTTTCGGGAAGTCGGCGAACAGTTTTCCCAATTGGCCATCGATTTTCGCCTTGATCGCGCGATGCGCGGCCAGCACGTCTGCCGCCGTTCGATAGTATTGGCTTTGATCGAGTGCGAGCGCGGTAAAGAAATCCTTTAGCTCGCCGGGGATATTCAGCACCGCTTGCACTTTGCTCATTTCGCCGCGAATGCGCGCAACTTCACGCAAGCCGATGCGATGAATCTCCGCGGCATCGAGTTCGGTGGTGGTGTAATTCCGGACGAGATATCGATACCAAGCAACCCCTTTCGGCAAGGCCGTCCACGCGACGGCGGACCGGGTGTGCGGCAAATACTCGTCGCGGATGAAATCGTGCAAGCGCCGATAGACGGGAATAATGCGGTGTGTGATCGCCTCCGTGTACTCCTTGGCCAATCGCGACCGATCCGCCGCCGAAAATTCCTTTGGCATGTTCGCTATCGGCTTATAGAAAAGGCTTTGACCGGCTTCCTCGACCAGCATGGCCTTCAGTTGCGGCAGCACTTTCTCCATAACCCCGCGCGGCTGTACGAAACCCTGCTTAATGCCGACGCGCATGTTCGCGATGGCTTGGTCGACCCAAACGGAGAAGTCGCGTCCCCGCGCCAAAAAGTTCTCGTAGTCACGCACCGTCGCGAACGGCTGTGCATTGTCGCCTGCGCCCAATTCGGCAAAGGTCGAAGGCAGGCTGCCCAGTTGGTCGACCGGCATGAGATATCCGGGGAATTCCGCACCCGCGAGAGTCTCCGTACACTCGCGCTCGAAGACGGCCAGCGTCAGCTGTGCCGAGGGCGACAACCGGGCCGAGTCGATTTTCTGCGCCGCTTCAAGATAGCGTCGATGCAGTGCCACGTTCGAAGCCACGTATTCCGGAGCAATGTTATTCGCCAGCCGATCGTCGTAACGCGGATCGCCAATGAAGGTTGCAATCAACGGATTCCGTTTCAACATCTCCTCGTAATAGGTATCGACCAAGCGATCGAGTCGTGGGTCCTCGTTGCCCCGCAGCGTGGATGGAGAGCTTGAACACGCCGCCAACAGGACCGTGCCTATCGGCAATAAAAGGCGATGCACCGACATGAAGTTCAGTTTTGAGGGAAAGGCTGGAAGAATAAGCGCTAAACTCTCTCGGTGTCACCAGAGCACGATCGTCGCTAACCACCGCTCAAGTTTGGGGGTCAACTAGCATGCTTGTTGGTTCGACAATACGACGTGTCGCAATCGTCGGCGGTTCGCGGATTCCTTTTGCCCGCTCCATGGGCGCGTATGCCGAGTGCAGCGAACAAGACATGCTCACCGCTTCGCTCAAAGGTGTGGTGAATCGATTCGGATTGGAGGGCGAACGCTTAGGCGACGTGATCGGCGGTGCGGTGCTTAAGCACTCCAAGGATTTTAATTTGGTGCGCGAATCCGTCTTGAGTTCGGGATTGGCACCCGAAACCCCCGGTCTCGATATTCAACGCGCCTGCGGCACCAGTTTGGAAGCTGCCATCTTGATCGGCTCCAAGATCGCCCTCGGGCAAATCGATTCGGGCATTGCCTGCGGCGTTGATTCGGCCAGCGACGTTCCGATCGTCTATCCGGATTCCTACCGGCGAATTCTGCTGCGAAGCGCCCGCGGCAAGTCTCTCTCGGAACGTCTCGCACCCTGGCTTGGCCTGCGTCCTCGGCACTTTAAACCCGCGCTTCCCGGCGTCGTCGAGCCGCGCACTGGCTTGTCCATGGGTCAGAGCTGCGAACAGATGGTGACTCTGTGGCAAATTCCTCGGGAGGCCCAGGACCAACTGGCACTCGAAAGCCACCAACGCGCGGCGGCGGCTTATGACGCCGGCTTTTACAAAGACTTGGTCAATGAATATCAGGGAGTGAAAATCGACAACAACCTGCGGCGCGATACCACCTTGGAAAAACTCGCGAAGCTAAAGCCCGCGTTCGACAAGAGCAATCGCGGCACGTTGACCGCAGGCAATTCTACGCCGATGACGGACGGTGCGGCCGCCGTGCTCTTGGCGACCGAAGAATGGGCTCGCGATCGGAAATTACCGGTGCTTGCGTATCTCACGTACGGAAAGGTCGCAGCGGTCGACTTCGTCGACAAAGAAGGTTTGCTCATGGCGCCGGCATACGCGGTTCCCCGCATGCTCGCCGATGCGCGCCTTCGCCTTCAGGATTTCGACTTCTATGAAATTCACGAGGCCTTCGCGGCGCAGGTGCTATGCACGCTCAAAGCCTGGGAGTCGCGCGAGTACTGCCGCGAGCGTCTGGGTCAGAACGAACCGCTCGGGACCATCGACCGGGCAAAACTGAACGTGAAAGGCAGCAGCATTGCGCTCGGTCATCCGTTCGCCGCGACGGGCGCGCGTATTTTAGCCACGCTGGCCAAGACCCTGGCCGAGAGCGGCGGCAAACGCGGATTGATTTCCGTCTGTACCGCCGGCGGCATGGGGGTCACCGCTATCATTGAACGATAGAGGGAACGCTAGAAAGGGTAGTGAAAAAAAGAAAGCGTCCTTGCACACACACGCCACTTCCTCGTGGTCCGTGAGTACGGCCAAAAGTTTTGGCAGCGCTCGCGCGTTTGTCCTACTGGGTTTAGCGATGACCGGACGGCAATACCCTCGTGAGCATCGCGCGCGACTGGTAAGCTCGTTGCCGCCGCCGATCCTTATGAATAACAATTGAATTAGCCGCCCCCCATTTAGTCGCCTGACAGTCGCCCGGGAATACTTGTTCCAATGCACCCAACGGTTCCGTCGAAAACGGGGGTTTTGTTAGTCAATTTAGGCACGCCCGACGCTCCGACGCCGCAGGCAGTGCGCAAATTTCTGGCGGAGTTTCTATCCGATCCGCGCGTGATCGATTATCCGCGACTGCTTTGGCTGCCGATTCTGTACGGAATTATTTTGCGGGTCCGACCGCGCAAGACAGCCCATGCCTACGCGCAAATTTGGACACCGGAGGGCTCGCCGCTCCTGCTGCGATCGCAGGCGCTCGCGCAATCTCTGCGCGATTCGTTAGGCACTCACCAGCCCGTCGCGCTCGGCATGACCTATGGGTCGCCTTCCGTTGCATCCGCCTTGGAATCACTGCGCGAACAAAAGATCGACCATCTCATCGTGATTCCCTTGTACCCCCAGTACTCACACACGACGACCGGTTCGGTGCGCGACCGGGTGGACGCAGAGCTGAAAAAATGGACCCTGAAAAGATTGGCCACGGCGCCGGCGCTTTCCTTTATCGAGCACTACTACAGCGAGCCTCGCTACTTGGATGCGCTTGCCCAGAGCATTCGGAATTTCTGGTCCGAGCACGGTCGCAAGCATCTCGTGTTTTCCTTTCACGGCATTCCGCAACGCTACGTCGACAACGGCGATCCTTACTTCGATCACTGCCAAGCAACGGCAAGCCAAACGGCGGAGCGCCTCGCGCTTTCTCCAAACGAGTGGAGCATGGCCTTCCAATCGCGGGTCACCAAAGAGAAGTGGCTGGAACCTTACACCGATCGGAAATTGCTTGAATTCGCGCAAAAAGGTCCGAAAGAGATTTCGGTCATTTGTCCGGCGTTCGCGACCGACAACTTGGAAACGCTCGAGGAAATCGCCATTCGCAATCGCGAGACCTTCCTGCAAGCAGGCGGCAAAACCTTCGACTACATTCCCTGTCTCAACAACACGGCCGCCCATGTCGAACTCTTCGAGCAACTCGTGAAGCATTCCGTCGCTAACTCTGGCCAGCGGCTAGCGGCTAGTAGCTAGCCGCTCTCCCATGCTCGGCCGTTTTCTCGAAATCAGTTTGCACACGCCCGACATTCAAGAGTCGCTTGAGTTCTACGAGCGCCTTGGTTTCGTGCAAGCGATGACCGGAGAAACCTGGACCCATCCTTATGCCGTCGTAACCGACGGCCGCGTATTTCTTGGTCTTCACGGACGCGAATGTCCGCCGATTGCACTCACGTACGTGCATTCCGATCTCGTTCAACACGTGACGAAATTGCAGGCGACCGGCGTTGAGTTCAACAGCGAACGTTTCGATAGCGAATCTTTTCATGAAGCCAGTTTTGCCGATCCGCACGGGCTACGGGTCAATCTGCTCGAGGCCCGAACGTTCTCGCCGCCGATGATCGATCCGGGCTATCAATCCACCTGCGGTTATTTTGTCGAACTGGGAATACCGGTGCGCGACTACTCGATAGGTCGTGAGTTCTGGGAATCGCTGGGCTTCGTGGCCATGGAACCCGAAACGGAGCCGCTCGCACGCGTTTCTCTGACCAGCGACTACTTCGACCTGGGTTTATACCGGAGCCGTGCGCTCCGGCAACCCGTCCTAGCTTTCGAAGATCGGGATATGTCCGAGCGGCTGGCATTGCTGCGCGAGCGAAAATTTCAATTGATCGACGAGATGCCCGATAGCCTCGATGTATCGAGCAACGCCGTGCTGGTGGCACCCGAAGGCACGCGTTTATTGCTGCTTAAGACAGACGATTGAGAACTTGATTCGCAGGCGATCTTGCACTTGCACGGCACCCAAGGCGACACTGAACGGAGTCATGCCGAAATCGCTTTGATTAATGGCGAACTCGCCGACTGCAGTAAGCCGTGCCCCTTCGTCGCGCACGGTTGCGGAGACGGGCACGTCGCGCTCGACGCCTTTTAAGGTAATCCGCAGCGACAGTTCCGGTCGATCGTGCGTCCCTCCAATCCGGATCGAGCGCAGCGAAATGGTCGGATAGCGCTCGCCGTCCAGTACTTCCTCGCGTAGCAAGTTTCGACGCGTCGCCTCGCGTGCCTCGCGAGGGACCTCTAGAGCGAACTCTTCGCCTTCCGCTGCGCGAGCTTGCGAATCGTCGACGAGAAGCGTCGTCACCGGCAAAGTCAATTCGATCCGTGAATGTGCTAGGTCATTGTGTAGCCAGAGCGTTCCTCCGACGTCCTTGGAACTCACCACATGGTTGTGGCCGAGCCGCGCCATGGGACCGCCCCGAAAGACAAGAATGTGTAGCTCGCTCGCGGCGCTGTCGACTCGATACCGAATGGCGCCGGAGACATCCACAGCGGCAGGTTCGCTTGAAGGCGTCTTTGGAACGGCCTTCGGTATCTTTGTCTGGCAAGCGCCTAGAAAAGCCGCGAATACCAGCGTAGCGATCAGGCAATCTCGATTCCGGGCGCTGGAGCGGGCTCGACGGCGATCGTTGACGTTCATGATGCATTCCAATGGTTACCGATAGATATCGTACACTTGAGACACCCTTGCCAACGACGGGGACAGCGCCGTGCAAATCAAGAATTCCGCAGAACGTTACGGTGCAATCGCACAACTACTGCATTGGTCGGTGGTCGCGTTGATCGTCACTCAGTTTGTGCTGGCGCTTGAGGCAAAGGGTGCAACCTCGCTCTTGCAGAAGGCGCAATTGCTGACGTCGCACAAGAGCATCGGCATGACGATTTTCATGCTGGCCGTGCTCCGACTGGGATGGCGTCTGATAAACGATGTCCCCGCACCGCTGCCGCAGATGCCTGCTTGGCAGGAGCGCCTGGCCAATGTCGTTCATTGGCTGCTCTATGCGTTGATATTGGCTACGCCGTTTATCGGCTGGGCGATGTCATCGGCGAAAAATTACGCCGTCAGTTGGTTCGGTATGTTCGTCTTTCCCAATCTCGTCGCACCGGACGAAGATCGATTCGAACAACTGAAACTGCTGCATAAGATCCTTGCGTACTCGATTTTGAGTCTCGCGCTCCTCCATATAGCCGCGGCTCTGAAACATCATTTCATCGACAAAGACAATGTGCTAAGGCGTATGCTGCCTTTAAAGCTTAAATAATTGACCGCACGTCGAGAGCCTGGCGATGCGATTACGATTCGATTGAGGAGGTACTCTTATGAAGCCGTTTATTTTTGCGATTTTAATGGCCGCATCCATGTTGACTGCCGATGCGGCAGACGTGGGCGTTTCGATCACCGTCGGTGAACCGGGTTTTTACGGGCGCATCGACATCGGCGACTTCCCTCAGCCCCAAGTGATTTCTCCGACGGCCGTCATCATAAGACCTGTGGTTGGTGTAGTGCAGGCGCCGGTTTACTTACATGTTCCGCCAGGTCATGCCCGCAATTGGGCCAAGCACTGCCACAAATACAATGCGTGCGGCGAACGTGTGCTCTTCGTAAAAGAGCACTGGTACAACGATGTCTATGTGCCCCAATACCACGAAAAACATGGAAAGCAGCACGGCAAGGAGTCGCATCCTGGAAAGGGTAAGGGTAAGCATAAGGAGTGATGCTCGAGTAGCGTTCTTGCGGCGCTTGCTCTCCGGTAGCGACGACCTCATGTCATCGTTACGTAAAAACTGCCAACTGCGTCGGGTTCACGGCTTGAACTCGACGCTTTCCGACTGCTACATTCCGCCCATGCGTACTCACCAGCACAAAGAGCTTAAGCCAGTTCTCGGCGGCTCGCTGCTGGGTGCGCGCCTGCACCTGCGTCGCTAGACGCAATTCCTCTCGCGCTTCAGGGGTTTTTGATACCCCGATCGGCGCTCCCAACAATCTCTTTTGTTTAAAAGCCGCGGTAACGTGTCGCGGGTACGTTGAGGAACAGTGTATGTTGCAGGATCCTTCGAAAAAGTATCGTTCATTTGCGGCCATTCCGATCGCCGATCGGAGCTGGCCAAATCGAATTATCGAGAAACCGCCTATTTGGTGCAGCGTCGACCTGCGCGACGGCAATCAGGCACTGATCGAACCGATGAACGGGATGCGTAAACGGCGCATGTTCGATCTTCTGGTCCGAACCGGGTTTAAGG
The DNA here is from genome assembly GCA_964597495.1 of uncultured Steroidobacteraceae bacterium. Lineage (GTDB taxonomy): Bacteria > Pseudomonadota > Gammaproteobacteria > Steroidobacterales > Steroidobacteraceae > CAZQYC01. The sequence goes on from CAZQYC010000046.1 coordinate 21,951, forward strand.
AAATCGAAGTGGGATTTCCGGCCGCCTCGCAGACTGACTTCGATTTCGTGCGCGAATTGATCGAGCGCGATTTGATTCCCCGTGACGTCACCATTCAAGTCTTGACGCAGGCACGTCCGGAGCTGATCGAGCGGACGTTCGAGTCGTTGCGCGGTGTCCGTCAAGCCATCGTCCATTTGTATAACTCGACGTCGACCGTCCAGCGTCGAGTTGTGTTTGGCCTCGATCGTCCCGGGATCGTCGACATCGCAGTCCGCTCGGCGAAGCAAGTGCTCGCCCTCTCGGAACGGCAGCCGGAAACCGAGTGGACGTTCGAATACAGCCCGGAAAGCTTCACCGGCACCGAGCTCGATTTCGCCAAGGACATTTGCGACGCGGTCATCGATGTTTGGGCGCACACGTCAAAACGAAAAGCCATCGTCAATTTGCCGGCGACGGTCGAAATGGCGACGCCCAACATTTACGCCGATCAAATCGAGTGGATGCACCGGCACTTGAAGCGACGTGACGCAATCGTCTTATCCGTGCATCCGCATAACGACCGCGGCACCGCCGTGGCAGCGGCAGAACTAGCAGTCATGGCGGGTGCCGATCGTGTCGAGGGCACGTTGTTCGGCAACGGCGAACGAACCGGCAACGTCGATGTGGTCACGCTGGCCATGAATCTGTATACGCAGGGCGTCCATCCGGGACTCGACTTCTCCAACATCAACGAAGCCGCGCGCTGCGTCGAAGAATGCAATCAATTGCCGATCCATCCCCGACATCCGTACGTGGGTGATCTCGTGTTCACTGCGTTCTCGGGTTCGCATCAAGATGCGATCAAGAAAGGATTCGCGGCGCGGCAACAAGACGACGTATGGGAAGTTCCTTATCTACCCATCGATCCCCGCGATCTCGGACGTACTTACGAATCGGTGATTCGCGTGAACAGCCAGTCGGGTAAAGGGGGCATCGCTTATCTTCTGGAACGCGATTACGGATTGGTCCTGCCACGCCGGTTACAGATCGAATTTAGCCGGGTCGTTCAGGAAGTGACCGACGCATCGGGGAAGGAACTTTCGTCTGCGGAAATCTGGACCTTGTTCGAACGGGAGTATCTGAAGCAAGCAGGGGGCTACGAATACCGCAGTCACCAATTAACGACCGCTCAGGACGGTTCTGACGGTGAACGGCTGACCGTGCGGCTGAACTGTCACGGACAGGGCGCTGTATTGAGCGGTCGAGGGAACGGTCCGATCGATGCGCTTATCGATGCGCTGGGCATGCGTTGCGACGTACTTTCCTACGAAGAGCGTTCGATAGGGTCTGGAAGCAATGCGAAAGCCGTCGCGTTTGTGGAGATCACCACTCCCTCGCGCGTCACGCTGTTCGGCTGTGGAGTTCACGCGAATATCGTGAGTGCATCGCTGCTGGCCGTCTTAAGTGCGGTGAATCGCGCCTTGGGGCAAGGTGCCATCGACGATACGATGCCGATCGCAGGCGCCGGCGGACGATGAGAAGAATGCTCGGTCGCATCATTCATCGTTACCGATACCTTATCGCTTATAAGCTTGCGTGAATTTGAATCGCACCTATGTCGTTGCTGCTTGAGGCAGCCGGCATAGGTTCGTTACCATTTATTCGCTGGATGGTCGTCTCAAGACTTATAGCAAGGATTCGAAAAGGGACCATAAAAATGACGATACGTAGAATTGCCGTAGCGCTCTTCGGCTTCGCTTTCGTGCCGCAGGTTCTCGCGGCGGAACTCCTGCCCATCGACTCGTTCGCCCGAATTCGGGCTATCGACGATGTTTCTGTGTCTCCCGACGGGCGTTACTTATCGGCAATTCGGTCCGTGGGGGATAAATCCATGGCGATCGTATTTGACCGTAAAAACAATGACGCCGTTCGTGCAGTCTCGGGAGAAGACAAGGAAGGCAAGTTCCGGATGCGATGGTGCCGATGGGCTAACAATACCCGCCTGGTTTGCGGCTTTCGCGCGATGATGAGTGAAGCCGGAGTCGTATTTGCGGTGACGCGGATGATCGCGGTCAATGCGGATGGCACCGATAACAAAGTGCTTATTCAGAACGGCGCCGCAGGAGCGTCGCAGTTCCAAGATCAGGTGCTCGATTGGACGCCCGACGATCCTGAAACCATTCTCGTCGAAGCGGACAAAGACCGTAACGGATTTCCAGAGGCCTATGAACTCAACATCTATAACGGAAACACCAAGTTGAGGATCCGAGAACACGAGCCCATTCGAAGCTTTGTATCCGACAGCCGCGGTAACGTACGTCTTGGATACGGCATGAGCGGCTCTGAGCTTTCCTACTATGCACGGCTTGCGGGCGATAATGGATGGACGCGTCTTGAGAAATTCAAAGCCTTTTCCAAAAATTCCAGCTTGCGTCCTATCGCAATCACTACTGAACGAAACAAGGTCTACGCCTCGGGTCCCCATGAAGGCCGCGATGCGCTTTGGGAGCTGGATCTTGCCGATCGTGCGGACCCGTCGTTGGTGTTTTCGCATCCCGAAGTCGATGCCGATGACCCGCTACTTGCTAAAGACGGTCGCATGTTGGGAATTTACTATGAAACGGATCGGCCATTTGCGTTCTACACCGATCGTCTGGCAGCCAATGTGGTCGATTCCGTCAAGCGCACGTTGCCCGAGTCCAGCTTTAACGTCATTACCGACTATACGCCCGACAATAAATATTTCGTGATTCGATCCAGCAGCGATGTAGATGCGGGCACCTATTACGTACTCGATCGTGCTGCAGCGAGCTTAAGACAGATTTCGACGTCGTATCCGGAATTGAGCAAGCATCAGGACGAGTTGGCACGCATGAGGTCGATTCGTTATACCGCGCGCGATGGCACCGATATTTTCGGTTACCTTACGGTTCCGACAGGCAAGCGCGCGGAACAGCTGCCATTGGTAGTGATGCCGCATGGCGGACCGATCTCGCGCGATTCCTGGTCGTTCAATTTTCTTGTGCAGTTCTTGGCGAATCGCGGCTTTGCCGTGCTGCAAATGAATTTTCGGGGCTCATCGGGCTACGGGGAAGAGTGGCTTTATGCAGCCCATCAGGATTGGGGTGGCCTTACGTACGATGACATCACCGATGGCGCCCGCTGGGCAGTCCAACAAGGCATCGCCGATCCGAAGAGGATGTGCATTGTCGGCTGGAGTTTCGGAGGCTACGCTGCCTTGTTAGGTGCGGTACGCAACAGCGATCTATACCGTTGTTCTGTCAGTATCGCAGGCGTAAGCGATCTGATTCGGCTGCAGGATCAGAAGCGGTTTTTCACTATTGCCGCTATAGCGCGTGAGCAAATTGGCACCGATCGAGAAAAACTTAAGCTGGACTCTCCGCAGCGGCATGCAGAGCAAATATCGATTCCTGTGCTATTGATCCATGGTGATATGGACGCCCAGGTAATCTTCGATCAATCCGACAAGATGGCAGACGCGCTCAAAAAGGCAAAAAAGCCGTACAAGCTGGTAAGAATCCAGGGAGCAAGCCATCAATTGGACCGTCAATCCGATCGCACCGTTCTGCTGACCGAGCTTGAAGCTTTTCTATTAAAGAACTTAGGACCCTAAACGGACCGACGTAGTCGGACCAAAACCACCTAGGTCTTTAGAGTCCCTCTGACTTGCTTCTCCGCCGCAAGCCAGTCGTCCAATTCGTGGCCGGGCTCGAAGCGGCGATGTTCGGCTTGGAAATACGCTGCCGTCGCAATCATTTCCGCTAGTTCACTTTCAGACGGCGCGCCGGTCGTGCGTGCGGTCTTGATATGCAGCGTTTCCTTTGCCTTCGTCGTTTTACGTGGAATTTTTGAGCCGTTGGATTTAGCACGGGCGGCTTTTACTTTCACTTCGGTCGAACCGATCGATTGCATGACACCCCTCCAGGGACTTTGCGTCACACTCAAATAAAGTTTCAACAGCTACGTATAGGCATGCAACGTGCCAATTTGCTCGTGCGGATGATCGGCTAGCGGGAACCTAGCATTACCGAGAGTTTTGGCCTCCGCTTGGCGACCAATGGAAAAGAATGCACGACAAACTTGGGAAGTTCCGGTGCATCGCCATGCGCGCGAACCAAATTCGCGCACCTGTCCGAGGCGTCCCATTCTAGGGAAGGCTTGTTACGATTCGTCGTGCTGCAACCGATTTCCGGGTTTGCCTGACGTGGCCCTAATGAAACAGTGAAGCGGGGCAGTTTCAATGATGATGATGACCACCCGGACCGTGCACGTGACCGTGCGATAGCTCTTCTTGCGTCGCGGCGCGGACCTCTGTTACTTCGACCGCGAAGTTCAAGTGCTGGCCGGCGAGAGGATGATTGCCGTCGACGGTAATAGTATCGCCGGCCACCTTGGTGATCGTCACGGTTCGCGGTCCGTGATTGGATTCTGCCTGGAATTGCATTCCCACTTGTATGTCCGCTACGCCCGCAAATGCCGCGCGCGGCACGTCTTGGACCAGCGAATCGTCCAGCTCGCCATAGGCGTCCGCCGGTGCGATTCGAACCTTGAGCTTGTCGCCGGCCTGCTTGCCTTGCAGTTCGCGCTCGAGACCGGGAATCAGATTGCCGTGACCTTGCAAATACGCAAGCGGATCGCCGCCTGACGAACTATCGAGCACGTCGCCGGCATCGTTGGTCAAGGTGTAGTGAATGGAGACGACGCTGTCCTGGCTGATTTGCATGGGATTGCTCTTGAGTTCTTGAATGACTATTCGACCGTGACGCTTTTGGCCAGATTACGCGGCTGATCGACATCGGTGCCTCGCAAAATAGCGCAGTGATACGACAACAGCTGTAATGGCACCGTGTAAACCGTCGCCGCCTGAAAGTGGCTCACGTGTTTAGGCATGTGAATGACGGTAACGCCTTCGGACGATTCGATCCCGGCATCGGGATCGGCAAAGACGAAAAGCTCGCCGCCACGCGCTCGAACTTCCTGCATGTTGGACTTAAGTTTTTCCAACAGGTCGTTGTTGGGAGCCACCACGATTACAGGCATATCGGCATCGACGAGCGCCAGCGGGCCGTGTTTAAGCTCGCCGGCAGCATAAGCTTCGGCATGAATATATGAAATTTCCTTAAGCTTGAGCGCACCCTCAAGGGCAACCGGATAGGTGGCACCTCGACCTAAAAATAAGGCGTGATGTTTATTCGCAAATCGCTCCGCAAGCTTCTTGATGACCGGGTCGAGATGCAAAGTCTTCTCGATCATGCTCGGAATTTCGATCAACCGCTGCACCAAGCCGCGTTCGCGTTCCGCATCGGCGTTGTTGAACTTCGCCAACGCGACGACCAGCATACTGAGCGCGGTAAGCTGAGTGGTGAACGCTTTGGTCGAGGCAACGCCGATTTCGGGACCGGCGCGAGTCAGCATGACCAACTCCGATTCGCGCACCAGCGAGCTTTCCGGAACATTGCAAATCGATAAGCTCGACAAGTAACCGGCTTGCTTGGCCATGCGCAACGCGGCGAGCGTATCGGCCGTTTCGCCGGACTGCGAGATGGTCACGAACAAGGTGTTCTTCGGCACGACCGGATTGCGATAGCGATACTCACTCGCGATCTCCACCCAGCAAGGCAGACGCGCGATCTGTTCGATGTAGTACTTCGCGACTACGCCGGAGTGGTAGCTGGTGCCGCACGCCACGATTTGCACGGCTTCGGTTTTGCGGAAGACTTCCGTCGCGGCCGGGCCGAACGCGGCTTCCAGCAATTTGCCGTGGGCTACGCGTTCTTCGAGCGTTTGTGCAATAGCACGCGGTTGCTCGTAGATTTCCTTGAGCATGTAGTGCGGGTATTCGCCTTTCTCGGCGGCATCTGCCGACAACGCGCTTTCGGTCATCTTGCGCTGGACGTTATTGCCTTGAGCGTCGATCACGCGAATTCCCGCTTTGCGGATTTCGGCCACGTCGCCTTCGTCCAAGAACATGAATTTACGAGTAACCGGTAAAAGAGCGGCCACGTCGGACGCAACGAAGTTTTCGCCGTCGCCCAACCCGATAACGACCGGACAACCCGCTCGCGCGAGGACAATGCAATCCGGATCATCTTCGGAGACCACGGCCAGTGCGTAGGCTCCTTCGAGTTCCGCCACGGTGGCGCGAACTGCATTGAATAGATTCTTGAGTTTCTTTTGATGGAAATGAATGCGGTGCGCAATCACTTCGGTATCCGTCTCGGAAGTGAACGCATAGCCGAGCTTGGTGAGCTCGTCGCGTAATTCGTCGTGATTCTCGATGATGCCGTTGTGAACGATCGCGATCCCGTCGAGCGAGATATGCGGATGGGCATTTCGTTCCGACGGCACGCCGTGCGTAGCCCAACGGGTATGAGCGATGCCGAGATGGCCTTCGGTAGGACTCGCGACAATCGCTTCCTGCAACATTTTGACTTTGCCGACGGCGCGCAGACGCTTGAGCTTGCGAGTGCCGTTCAATACCGCAACGCCGGCGGAATCGTAGCCGCGATATTCGAGACGGCGCAGGCCCTCGATGAGGACGGGAACGATATCTCGATGAGCGACGGCGCCGACAATGCCACACATAGGAAAAAACCCTTTAGCTACTAGCCACTAGCAGCTAGCTTCTAGCCAGAAATGGAACGGCATTTTACACGTTGAATTGCCGGGAAATTTGCAATCCATCACAGTCACGGCCTTCTCTGGCTAGAAGCTAGTAGCTAGCTGCTTTTCTTCGTCGGCCTTTTCCAGCTATCGAGAGTGACCTGCTTGGCCCGTGCGAGGGTTAACTTGCCCTCCGGGGCTTCTTTGGTAATCGTCGAGCCGGCACCGGTATTGGCGCCTGCCCCGATCTTCACCGGGGCAACCAGCATGGAACCGGACCCTATAAACGCGTTGTCGCCGATTTCGGTCGTCCATTTATTCACGCCGTCATAATTCACGGTAATCGTACCGGCGCCGACGTTTACCTTGCTGCCGACAATGGCGTCGCCGATATACGTTAAGTGATTGGCCTTGCTGCCGACGCCGATCTTGCTTTTCTTCACCTCGACGAAATTGCCGATATGAACGTGATCGGCGAGTTCGGCATCCGGACGGAGGCGCGCAAATGGACCCACGTTGCAATGCGAACCGATCTTGGCGCGATCGAATACGCAGGACGGGAACACTTCAGTGTCGGCACCGATCGAGCAGTCTTTGATGTAGCAATTGGGACCGATCTTGGTGCGATCGCCGATGGTTACTTTTCCGACAAATACGACATTCGCATCGATAAAGACGTCCTTGCCGACGGTAACATCGCCACGTATGTCGACGCGGCAGGGATCGGCGAGCGTCGCGCCTTGAACCATGAGTTGCGTAGCACGCTCTTTACGTAGCGCCGCTTCGAGTTCAGCCAGTTGGACTTTGTCGTTCACGCCCAGGACCTCCGTCTCGGTCGGCGCTATCGTCGCAGCAACGCGGCAACCCTGTTTCGCAGCCATGAGAATGATGTCGGTTAGATAGTACTCGCCCTGCGTGTTGTCGTTTTTGAGTGCCGCGAGCCAGCCTTTCAGTAGTTTGGCGGGCGCCGCCAAGATACCGGTGTTGCCTTCGTTAATGGAGCGTTCTTTCGTATTCGCATCTTTGTGCTCGACGATGCGGAAAATATTCCCGGCGTTGTCGCGAACGACGCGGCCGTAACCCGTTGGGTCCTTAAAAAGGACGCTGAGTAGAGCAACGGTTTTCCCATCGAGTTGCTGCAGAAGCTTTTGCAACGTCTCGGCTCGAATGAGTGGAACGTCCCCGTAGAGAACGAGCACATCATGATCGTCGGGGACATTCGGCATCGCCTGCGCCACCGCGTGTCCGGTGCCGAGTTGCTCCGCTTGCAGCGCCCAGCTCACGGATTCGGAGGCAAATGCGTTCTTCACTTGATCGCCACCATGGCCGTAGACCACGTGAACGCCGTCCGCCTGCATCGTTTTCGCAGTATCGAGCACGTGGCCGAGTAACGGTTTATTCGCCAAAGGCTGGAGCACCTTCGGCAAATCCGACTTCATGCGCTTGCCTTGACCGGCGGCGAGGATGACGATGGAGAGAGGCATTGAAGAAGACTCTAGCTGCTAGCGACTAGCCACTAGTCAAAGAGTAAAGAGGATTCGGCGCGAATGCCATTGCTTGAAAGTTCATCGCGTACTGCGCACTGCCGTTAGAAGCTTCTGGCTAGACGCTAGTGGCTAGTTGCGGCTCAGGATTTCCGTCCGCGCAGCTTTTCAATCAACTTGTACTGCTCGGCGGCCTGAATCAGCTCCGCCTGGGCCTTCGCAGCCGAAATCGCATCCTTACTGTTGCGCACGGCTTCCTCGGCTCGTTGTTTCGCTTCCAACGCCGCCGCTTCGTCCAAGTCTTTGGCGCGAATGGCAGTATCAGCCAGCACTGTCACGAGGTGCGGTTGGACCTCAAGCGCGCCGCCGGACACATAGACCGAGTGTTCCGTTCCATCCGGTGTTTGCACGCGCACTTCACCCGGTTTGATGCTGGTCAGTAGCGGCGCATGCCGCGGCGCGATACCGATGTCTCCCATGACCGCAGGCGCGAATACCATGGCGGCTTCGCCCGAGAAGATCTCGCCTTCGGCGCTGACGATGTCGACGTGAATGGTTGCCATAGTTACTCCGTGGAGATGTCCCTATTACTGCAGGGTCTTCGCCTTCTCCACCGCTTCGTCGATGCTGCCGACGTACGAGAACGCCGCTTCCGGCAGGTGATCGTAATCGCCATTTAAGATGCCCTTGAAGCTGCGAATGGTGTCTTTGAGCGGGACGATCTTGCCCTCCATGCCGGTGAACACTTTCGCGACACCGAACGGTTGCGACAAGAATTGACGCACTTTACGCGCGCGCTGCACGGTGATCTTGTCTTCGGGCGAGAGTTCGTCCATACCCAAGATCGCGATGATCGATTGCAGTTCCTTGTACTTCTGCAACACGGCTTGCACGCCGCGCGCGGTGTTGTAGTGCTCTTCGCCGACCACGAGCGGATCGAGCTGGCGGCTGGTCGAGTCGAGCGGATCCACCGCCGG
>CAZQYC010000047.1:0-28737 GCA_964597495.1 uncultured Steroidobacteraceae bacterium
CGGTGCCGACTTCGCGCGCGACGCGCGTCACTTCGGCGGCGAAGCCGTTCAATTGATCCACCATCGTGTTGATGGTGTTCTTGAGTTCGAGAATTTCGCCCTTCACGTCGACGGTGATCTTGCGCGAGAGATCGCCGCGCGCCACGGCCGTGGTGACTTCGGCGATGTTGCGGACTTGGCCCGTCAAGTTCGTGGCCATCGCGTTCACGGAGTCGGTGAGGTCCTTCCAGGTGCCGGCGACGCCCGGCACGATCGCTTGTCCGCCGAGCTTGCCCTCTGAACCGACTTCGCGCGCCACGCGCGTCACTTCAGAGGCGAAACCGCGCAGCTGGTCCACCATCGTATTGATGGCTTCCTTCAACTGCATGATTTCGCCGCGCACGTCCACGGTGATCTTGCGAGAGAGGTCGCCGTTCGCCACGGCAATGGTCACTTCGGAAATGTTGCGGACTTGGCCGGTGAGGTTGGAAGCCATCGAGTTCACGTTGTCGGTGAGATCCTTCCACACGCCCGATACGTCTTTCACTTCGGCTTGTCCGCCCAATTTCCCTTCGGTGCCGACCTCGCGCGCCACACGCGTCACTTCGGCGGCGAAGCCGTTCAATTGATCCACCATCGTGTTGATGGTTTCTTTGAGCTGCAAAATTTCGCCCTTCACGTCGACGGTGATCTTGCGTGACAAGTCACCGCGCGCAATGGCGGTGGCCACTTCCGCGATGTTGCGCACTTGACCCGTCAGGTTGCCGGCCATCGAGTTCACGCTGTCCGTCAAGTCCTTCCACGTGCCGGCGACGCCCGGCACCACGGCTTGTCCGCCGAGTTTGCCTTCGGAACCGACTTCGCGGGCGACACGCGTCACTTCGGAGGCGAACGAGCGAAGCTGGTCCACCATGGTGTTGATGGCTTCTTTCAACTGCAGAATCTCGCCGCGCACGTTCACCGTGATTTTGCGCGAGAGATCGCCGTTCGCGATGGCGGTCGCGACATCGGCGATGTTGCGCACCTGGCCGGTCAAGTTGCCGGCCATCGAGTTCACATTGTCCGTTAAATCCTTCCAGGTGCCGGCGGCGCCCGGCACGACCGCTTGTCCGCCGAGCTTGCCGTCGGTGCCGACTTCGCGCGCGACGCGCGTCACTTCGGACGTGAACGCGCTCATTTGCTTGATCATGGTGTTCACGATGGTCGCCGAGCGTAGGAACTCGCCACGCAGCGGGCGTCCATCCACTTCGAGACGCATGGTTTCGGAAAGGTCGCCTTTGGCGACCGCGGAGATCGTTCGAGTGACTTCGGTCGTCGGCCAGAGCAAGTCGTCGAGCAACGTGTTGACCGAGGTTTCCATCGCGCCCCACGAGCCCGTGCGACGATCGATCGTTACGCGATGACGAGTCTTGCCTTCTTTGCCGACGGATTGACCGGCGCGCTCCAATTCCTGCGCCATTCTTTGCGTTGACGACACGATCTCGTTGAAGGTGTCGGCGACTTTGCCGGCGATGCCGGTTTTGTCGCTCGGCAATCGTGCCGAAAAATCGCCGTCGCGCACGGTTTGCAGAACGCGAAGCATTTGGCGCAAGTCGAAATCGACGCCGTTCGCCACGCTGGAAGTGCTCAGTACTTCGATGCTGCTGCGTTTCGAATCCGATTTCGGCGGCCGCGCCTTGATGGTGGAAGCAATTCTACGGCGCACGCGCTCTTGGGTTTCCATCGACAACTCCGAAAGGATTCACGGCCAGGTGAATCGACAATTGCGAATCACCAAATCAAAATATTCAGTTCGACAAAAATCGCAACGTGGAAGACAAGTCGATTGACGAATTCAATGATTGCGCAGAATGATCTTGATCAAGGTGGGGCGGTGATTTTGCGGACTGCTTGATGCAATTCATTAATTCTGTCGCAGTCATCTTACACGCATAAATCTCGGCGAGGGCTCAAGTTGAGCCACAAAAAAATAGACGTAGGAATGTTCCTACATCCTAACCAGAAAAAATCCATCGTCGAAAGAACGAATCGCGGATAAGGTGCGCATGCACCGAATGGCCTTGCCGTATCGGCAGATGTAGTAATGCATAAGCCGCGTGTTTCACGACGACTGCTTGCTCATGGATGGCATCTATGGAAGGCAGTCAGTATATTGGACTACATGGACATGCTATTCAGCCTTGCCGAACGATCTTCCGCCGTTAAGATAGACAACAATGTTTGGAAAAGAGTGCGACGTCTATGGCCATCCCGTCCGTTGATCCCTCGTTTTTTACTCCGGTCGCGCCCTTGCAAATGAAACTGCGCGTACTGTTCGTCGAGGACAACGACTATGTTCGTGACTTGACCGTGTGCTTGCTGGAAAGCGCCGACCGCGAGGTGGTGGCTTTTGCCTCTGCGGAAGAGGCGTACGAGGAATTCAAGCACAATCCCTTCGACGTGGTGGTGACCGATGTCAGTCTGCCGAAGATGTCCGGCATCGATCTGACGAAGCGATTGGTCGCTATCGCACCCGATACGTGGTTCATCATTGCGTCGGGTTATCAGTTGCCGCCCGGAGTCGAGAAGCTGGGCGAACACGTGCGGGTGATGTCGAAGCCCTTCGAGAGCGAAAAGATCGACGTGATCTTTGCCGAGGTTCGCGCGGCGCATGCCGCTTCGCTTTAATGGCTACTTTTAAGAGCCCAATGCTTGGGCTTCGTGTTGGCGGTTGGAAGAACTAACCACGTGAAGCCGTTTCGGTACTACCTGCGCGTGCGCTACGGCGAATGCGATGCGCAAAAAGTCGTGTTTAACGCGCGCTACGGCGAGTATGTCGATCTTGCGGTCACGGAATACATTCGCGCAGCCGGTCTTAATCTGGGCGGGATGTTTACGGACTTCGATTATCAAGTCGTGAAACAAACCGCCGAGTGGCGTGCGCCGGTGCGCTTCGATCAGGTCCTCGAAATTTCGGTGACTACAAAACATCTTGGCACGACGTCGTTCACGCTGTTGGCGGAATTCCGCATTGGCGGAACGGAAGTCATCACGACCTCCGTCGAAACCGTGTATGTGAATGTCGATCCTAAAACGCTCGCGAAGGCGGCTCTCTCCGAGAACGTTCGGAAGGCGCTGGCAGAGGGTGCTCCGGACGCGTACGTTGATCATGCGGGTTATCGGGTGCCGCTTCGTTAGGAGCGCAGGAAGTACGGAAGATCCCGGGTTCGGCAGGGTGGCCTCTAGCGGACATTTGCTGAATTGCAGTGCCCTGCGACTCCCATAAATCCCGTAAAGCTCGGAAAAGATCGTGCTGCTCTGCGACAAGGGCGGAAAATTGCCAACTCCGTTGCAGAGTGATGCGCGTCACAGGATTTAGTATCGCCGCTACATAATTCCCGCCTCTTTAGTGGGTCCGGCAATGCAGTTTTCCGAAACAGTCCTGGCGGCGATGATCGGCGCGATCGCGACGCTGCTGACCGCGTTGTTCCAGTTGTTTACCGTGCTTCGTTCTCGCAGCAAGCTCGAGATTCGCCCGAAGAAGGGCATGACATCTCGCTCCATCGCTGCCGTCGTCGCGCTCATGATCGCCTCTGGCGTAGGCGGGTATTTATATTCCGAGCTGCGTCAACAGCATGCCGGTGAAGATCTTCGCAGTATGCGCGACGAACTCAATGCCAAATTGCAGTTGCTCGCAACGACTACCGAGCGCCTTGCTCTTTCGCGCGACACCCAGGCCCAAACGACTACAATGGCGCCTACGATGGCCGTCGCCGTGGTGCCGGCAACGGATAGTGCGGAGTCCGTGATCTATGCGCCCGGTTGCCCAGCGAGCGCGAATTGCACGGAAGCCGGTGCACAAAAATGGGTGTTGTGCGGGGCCATTCCGAGCACCGCGCAAGTTCGCAAGCTGGAGTTATTTGCCAAGCCTGAACGTATGCAGAGTGCGTGGGATCGAGCAGCCGCGAATTTCGAACAAGACATCGGCGGTGCAAAATTTACGGGTTCACCCGTCGAGCATCCGCAAGACGAAAATCGAAAGGTGGTCTGCGTCGACTTTGTCCACTGGAGTTCGGAACCGCATGTCGCGCGCATAGTGATTCAATACGGCGCAGTCGCGGAGAATCCTTCTCTTCCCAGAGAAAGCACGACCAGAGAAAGCACGACCAGAGAAACTACGCTCAGAGAAACCGCACCAAGCGAAACCACGGCTGCCGCTACCGCCGTTGCCACGCCCGTCACGCAAGGAATGTCGCTGGCGCCGCCTCTTATTGCCCAATAATCGACTGTACCGATCTCCTATGGCGCGGCTGAGGGATCACGTCGCCTGGTCAGGTCGTTCGGGTCAGTTCGTTTGGGATCAGGCTGTTTCCAGGCCGACGAACACGATTTCATCACCGGATCGTTTCACGCGGACTCGATATAGATCGTCGACCGGCGTGTTGTCCGTGTCGGGGACATGCTTTCCCCGAATGTCCCATTGCCAGCGCCGCGCCCATGGCTCGGGTTGCCCACCGTCACGGCAGACGAACTTGGATTCTGCCGAAATCGCCGTCGTCGTCGAATCCAAGCCGAACGATTTGCAGCGAACGATCGGCTTCCACCAGTAGGTTTCCGGCATGGGTACTCCACCTTCCACGACGGGCGCCGCCACTACATAAATTTCACCCACGTCGGGGCGAATGACGAAGTAGTGCAGCGCCTCGGTTTCCAAGGACAGGTAGTGACTCGGAAGGAGGTCGCCGACCTCGACAGAAAGTAATTTTTCGTCACGAGGGTCTTTCGATCGGGTAGTGAAGACAAAGATCCCCACCATCAATGCAGTGACGCCAACGGCTGAGGCGGCGGCGATTAATTTAGTGGCTGTGGAGTCGTTCATTCCGCTGGCACCGCTTTGCGATCGATTTCTCGATCGATCCATGAATGTGCTTTCGTCTCTTTCATCGTTGCATAGACCAAGAGCGAACAAAGGATGCAGCCCGTCACGTACCAGTAAAAGCCGCTTTCCATGTTTCGATTCTTGAACCAAAGCGCAATGTACTCCGCCGTGCCGCCAAAGAGCGAAACGGCGATGGAATAGGCAAGGCCGACTCCCAGCGCGCGAATGTGAACGGGAAATAGCTCCGCTTTTACGACGGCGTTGATGGACGTGTAGCCGCTTACGATCGCAAGCGCCAATAGAATGAGTGCTACGGCACCGGCGATCGACTTCACTTGCGCCAGCGACTGCAGAATGGGAAACGTGCTCAACGTGCCGAGCGTGCCGAACGCCAATAACAGGGGGCGGCGGCCTATACGATCCGAGAGCGCGCCGAACAGAGGCTGTGCGAGCATGAAGACGAATAACGTTCCGGCATTGATGAGCGTTGCAGTTTCCTTGCTCATGCCGGTGCTCAGCACCAAAAATTTCTGCATGTACGTCGTATACGTATAGAACGCGACGGTGCCGCCCATCGTGAGTCCAATCACGGTAAGTACGGCACGTCGGTGCCGTAGAAACTCCTTGATACTGCCGCGCGCCTTGGCCTGCGACCGCTGCTCTACGAAGGACTCCGTTTCCAGCATGTTGCGTCGCAAGTACAGCGCATAGAGGGCGCATAACGAACCGATGAAGAAGGGAATGCGCCATCCCCACGCGTCCAGTTCGGCAGTGGTCAAAATAAATTGTTGCAACAAAATAAGAATGGAGAGCGCCAGTAACTGACCAAGGATCAAGGTGACGTATTGAAAGCTCGAATAGAAACCGCGGTTCTCACGGTCGGCTATTTCGCTTAAATACGTCGCCGACGTTCCGTACTCGCCGCCGACGCTCAAGCCTTGGAGCAGGCGCGCAAATACCAATAAGATCGGTGCGAAATTGCCGATGACCGCGTGGCCGGGCGTCACGGCGATGATGAACGAGCCCAGGCACATCAATACGACCGACAGAACTAGAGCGGCCTTTCGTCCCGCTCGGTCGGCATAGAGGCCGAACAGCCAGCCCCCGATAGGACGTACTAAAAATCCAACGGCAAATACTCCGGCGGTGCTCAGCTGTTGCGCGATGGCGTCTCCTTGCGGGAAGAAGGATTTCGCGAAATAAAGCGAGAACGCGGAATAGACATACCAGTCGTACCATTCCACCAAGTTACCGATCGATCCGGTGAAGATCGACCTCAGTCGGTCCTTTGCCCCGATGCTCATGATAGGTGCTGCTTCGCCGCGAAAGCGGTTTCCCAGTGTTGTCCATCGAAGGAGGCGGCTTTGACGGCGTTCAAATCGATATCGTCCAAGCAGTGAACGTTGACGTCGATTTTTCCCGGGTCGGACCGCGGCGTGTAAAAGGCGTGAATGCCGCAGGTTTTGCAGAAAGTATGTTTGGCGACATGCGTATTGACCGTACAGGTCGAGAGGTTATCGTCGCCGCTGAACAGCTCGACGTTTTCGAGGGGCACGATGAGATGGATAAACCCTTATCTGTGCGCATCGAGCAATTGCCTTCCACGGCGCGCATCAAGTCGCCGCTCACGCGAAAACGCACGCGGCCGCAGTGACAGCCACCCTGGTAGGTCTTAAACATGAAATCCCCTTTGCGGAATATGTTCGCGTACCTTCAAGGGGATAACAAGCGCGATGGCATGGCGCACGACGGTATCGTCCGCACGCGCGGACACAAGTGTCCACAATTGTGGACACCGCCATGGGAATACCGCAGCGGATGGCTCAATAAATAAGCACATTTCTTGAGTAAAACGACAGCCATCGTCTTGGTATGATCCTTGCTCTAGCGCTCATGCTCACGGATCGTGAGAGTGCTAAATGGAGATCGACTATGAAGAAGAAACGAGCGAGGGTAATCGCGCTGTTGGTGGCGTTGGCATCGATGCCGGAATTCTCGCCAAGCCACGCTGAGGAAAATCCGCAGGTCTATTTCGTCGAGGACATCGAGTGTCGCGGCAACACGCGCACGTCGTGCGACTACATCCGCCGCAAGTTACAACTTGCCGTTTACAGCAATGTGAGCGGCGAATCCGTGCAGAGCGCGCGGCTGCGTCTATCGGCGTTACCGATTTTCGAATCGGTGCGGCTGTACTTCGAGAAAGGGTCGAGCCGCGGCCGCATGCTGCTTGTCGTGGAGGTCGTCGAAGCCAGCCCGATCGCGACTGAGTTGACCGCCGAAACGAACTATCGATCCATCGAACTTCCGAAGCCGTTTGACCAATCCGACCCTGAATTTTGGTCTCATTCGCTGTCGGGGCGAATCGCCAATCAGAATCTCTTCGGCAGGCAGAAAATAGTGGATGCCGGAATACTTGTCAGCCGGGCGCAATCCGATAACGGAGACTTTCAACATAGCGTCGGCAGAGCGTACGCCGCGAGAATCGGCTATATCGATCCCGCATTCGCAGGCATCGACCGGTTGTTCCTTTCCGCCGGCTTTTCCTACTCGTACGCGAGAAGTGACACGGAATGGCGGTCTCCAGCGTATGAGGTCGATAGCGAGGCGACGACTAGAGGAAAAATCGCGGGTGTGACCCTCGGATATAAGTTTTGGGACTACGCCTACGTAAGTGCCGGGTATTCGTACCAGGAATCCAAACTGGAATTTTCGTGGAGGAGCTCTTCTCCATCCTTCCCGCCGAGCATTGCTGGCGTGAATTCCTCAGAACTGGACTCCTGGCGGTTGGCGGTCGGTTGGGATGCGGAGGATGACGCTTACTTTCCGACGCAAGGTTCGCGCTTCTCCGCCGCCGTGACTTATACCGACGACATGGAGAGCCTTGCGCAACCGAGGTGGAATGTCGCCTACAAGCAGACTTGGTCGAACCGTGGCCGCTCTATTTGGAGCGTGAATGTCGGCGGGGAACCGATCGCGCCCGGCGACCGATTGCGTCCGCTTGCTTCGACGCTAGTCAGCGGGCTTGGGTTGACCTACGCGCGCAATATTTCGTCTTCGGAACGAGTTGGAGGTATCGCGCGCGGGCGTTGGTACGTTCAAGCGAGTACCGGGCCGGTGCAATTGCAGCGCGACGGAAAAGTCGGCGGGCATCCGACGTTCGCGACGATTCGCATTGGGATTAGGCTGGACACTAAAGTCTTGGGTGTCGTGGATTTATATGCGACGGGCAGCCAGGAATGGCCGC
The DNA here is from genome assembly GCA_964597495.1 of uncultured Steroidobacteraceae bacterium. GTDB lineage: Bacteria > Pseudomonadota > Gammaproteobacteria > Steroidobacterales > Steroidobacteraceae > CAZQYC01. The sequence goes on from CAZQYC010000047.1 coordinate 8,082, forward strand.
GCCTTGCGAATTGAGGGAGCGCCCATGAAAACGAACTCCTTCAAGGCGGCAGTCGCTGCGTGTTGGCTATGGTTGTCTGGCGCCAACGCAGCCGAAGTCGTACCGCGCGTGGAAAGCGGTCAGTTGGCGGTGTCGCTGATCGACGTCGCATGGCCTGATTCCTTGTCGCCCGATTTAAAGAGCGGCATCGAGAACAAGATATTGGCGCGCTTCACCTTACTGGCCGGCATCCAATTTCTTCAGCAAATCGACGCAACGATCTTCGTCAAGTACGATCTTTGGGATGAGGTTTTCCGAGTGCGAATGACGGTGGGATCCGAATCCCGACCGCAATTGGAATTCAAGGGCGCGAGAGATCTTCTCGCCTACTTGGCTCGGCTCGATTTCCCGAAATTGATTGCGCTCGATGCGCTTCCGCAGGGTGGTCCGCTGACGCTGCAAAGCGACGTGCTGATCAATCCCGTCGAGCGCGAAAAGATCGAACGGCTCAGGAAGTGGGTCGCGGCCAATAGCGTACCCAACGCAATCGGCACGGCTCAGTCGGCGACGCTGACCTCTCGGCCGAATGACTTGTTCAATCGGATCTTCGAGCAATATGTCGCCGGCGATGAAATGCCCGCGCCGTGGAAAACCACGGTGATATCGAGAACGTTCGATCTGAAGTCGATGGTGCCGGAGGCCCACGCACCTTAGGGCGTAATGGAGAAACTAAGACCAATGAAAGGCAGTGGATCAATGAAAGAGGCTGGGTCAATGAAGGACCCTGGGATCAATGTTCGATTGACGCTTGCAATCCTCGCGGTGACGATCCTGCCTTTGTTGGCTGCCTTTTATCTGGTCGACAACGCCGTTACGACGAGTCTTAATTTGGGCTTCAATGCGGAGGTGCTCGAGCGCTTGGGCGCGCATTCGCAAAACTTGAAAAAGCTCGGCAAGCTGGATCCCGAACGGCTTGCCGAGTACCGCGCCGAGTTCGAATCTGCCGAAAGCTTGCGGGCGATTTACGGCGCTTCTGAAGAGATCAAGACGAGCGTGAGCGGTTCGTTGTTGGTTTATTTCGGAATCGGAATCGCTTCGGCGCTGGTGCTTGCGATTGCCGTTGCCGCGGTTTTGAGCAGGCAGATATCCCGCTCCTATCGGTACGCCTTCGCGGAGCTCATCCGCCAACGGGAAAGAGTGCGGTATCTCGAAGAAATCTCTTCTTGGCAGGAAATGGCCAAGGTGTTGGCTCATGAGATCAAGAATCCTTTGACGCCGATCCAGGTGCTGGTGTCTTCGTTGACGAAAGCCTATAAAGAATCGGGCACGACGGAATTCGAAGCACAGCTTGTTCGGTCCGAACGGATGATCATGGAGGAGTTGCAGCAGCTCAACCATACGGTGAACAAGTTCAGCGATTTCGCAAAGCTGCCGACTGTGCAGGCCAGTGCGATTCGGCTGCTGCCGTGGCTCGCCACGCAGTTACCGCTCCTGCGAGCCGGCTTGAACGGCGCGCACATCGACCTCCGCGAGCCGGAAAAGTTTTCCTATCTCGACGTGAAAATCGATGCGGCGCTTTTTCGCCGTGTTCTAGCGAATATCTTGCGCAATGGCGTGGAAGCCAATCCTGACAAAGGCGTGCGATTCATCCTGTCGATGAGCGTAATCCCCGAGTCGATCGTCCTTGAAATCGGCAATGACGGTGTACCGGTACCTGCCGAGCTGGCGCCGCGAATTTTCGATCCGTACACGTCGGGCACGGCCAGCAAGGAAAACATGGGTTTGGGATTGGCCATCGCGCGAAAGATCATGATTGAACACGGCGGAGACATTGCCTATCGCGAGAGCGAGGGAAGGCCGACGTTCTCCATTTCGCTTCCGCGAATCGATGGAGACGCCACGCCATGAGTGATATCGCCGCTCGGCCGCTCGTCCTCGTGCTCGACGACGAGAAAAATATTCGGGAGTCCATCGAGATCGTCTTGACTCAGAATGGCTTCAAGGTGATAGGCGCGCACGACATTGCGGCCGCAATGCGCGCCTTCGCCGAAAATGTCGTGGATCTGCTTATCCTCGATATTCGGTTGGGCGAACTCGATGGAATTACGTTCTTCAAGAGGCTGCGCGCGGACGGTATCGATCCGCCTACCATCTTCATCTCGGGCCACGCCACGTTGACGGAAGCGGCGCAAGCGGTGAAGTCAGGCGGGTACGACTTCCTCGAAAAACCGTTTACGGCGGAAAAAATTGCGGTCACCGTTCGGCGCGCATGGGAAATGTCGGCACTCAAGACACGACTACGTCTTGCGGAGGGCAGCATTCGGCCGGATGCGCTGATCGGCGATTCGCGTCAGATGAACGGCGTCGCGGCTGCCATTTCGAAGGTGGCGAAAGCGAATGCGAGCGTGCTCATTACCGGCGAGAGCGGGACGGGGAAGGAATTGGTCGCGAACGCCGTTCATGCGCAAAGCGAGCGGAGTTCGCATCCGTTCGTCAAAGTAAATTGCTCGGCCATCCCGGATTCTTTGGTCGAAAGCGAATTGTTCGGTCATGAGAAGGGCGCTTTTACCGGCGCGGCGTCCGCAAAAAGAGGTCTATTCGAAATAGCGCATCGCGGGTCGGTTTTCCTCGACGAAGTCGCGGATCTTTCGTTGTCGGCACAAGCCAAGATTTTGCGTGTGTTGCAATCGGGCGAAATCCAGAAAATCGGGAGCGAGAAATCGCTCCAAGTCGATGTGCGAGTACTGTCCGCTACGCATAAGGACTTGGAACAGCTAGTCAAGACGGGCCTGTTCCGGGAAGATCTATACTATCGCCTCAATGTCGTTCCGATCCGGGTTCCTTCCCTGCGGGAGCGAGGCGAAGACATTCCGCTCTTGGTTCATTACTTTCTCAGGCACCTGTCGGAGCGAAACAATCTTCGCGGTAAGGAGATCGAGACCGACGCGATTCTGGAGCTGCAGCGCTACGCGTGGCCGGGGAATGTGCGCGAACTTCAGAATATGCTGGAACGGGTGCTCATCATGAGCGGCGATTCCATAACCATCGATGACTTGCCGGAACGCGTCTTTTCCGATTCGACTATCGGTGGAATGGACGAAGGATCGTTGCTCAGGCAAGCTCGAGAGCGCGCGGAGCGGGAAGCCATCGTGGCTGCGCTACGTCGACACGCCGGCAACGTTTCGTCCGCGGCGAACGACCTGAAGATCCGCCGCACGTACTTGCACCGGCGCATCCGTGCGCTCAACATCGCGAAGAAGGAATATTTTTAGCTGGCCGAACGCGGAAATTTCTTGAAGAGTTCCGTCACCAGGCGCGCGATCACGGGTTGCGGATTGTCCTGCGCCTGGTCGGTCAGACGCTCTTCGACATTCGCTTCCCAAACGACTTGTTTGCGCGCGGCATCCACCACGTCGAGCTTGATCGCGCCGCTCTTGTATTGCACCACGTCGATGTCGTTGTCGTAATAGAACGGCCACGCACTGTAGAAACCATAACGAGGGCGTCCATAGCCGAAGCCCCATACTCCCGTTGTTGCCCAGCCGGGGCGCGAATAGACACGCGTCTTGTCCTTCAGTTCGTTGTAGAAATTGACGATCAAGTCGGGCGAGGCTTCCGAATAGGTATAACCGCGAACGGTCATCTCGCGACGCACGGCTTCCTTGAAATGATTGGTCACCAGTGTCGTATATCCGCCGCGATCGGTGCCGGTGTTTTCCGGGAATCCAAAAGTCTTGTACGAGGAAAAATCGATCGAGCGATCGAAGTCGCTGCGCACTGGCGGTCCACGGTCGGTGGCGCAGGCGGCGGCGAGCAGTAAAGTGACGACGGCAAGCGCTCCACGCGAGAGCAGCATTGATAGGGGTTTCATAGTAGATCTCCGAACCTTCGCGTACATGTAAGTATAACGGCGGGCGATATGCGGATTGGACATTCGTGGGTAGCGAATTCTCCTGGGGCGGATTCCTATTTGTACGGCCCATTCCAGGATATCTGGCCTGGAAATTTACTTATTACCGACTGCATTCGCTTTTCCAGGCCGCTCTGAAGTGCGCTACTCTTTTGCGAGTCGGATTCGTCCGACAGCGTAAATAACAAGAGACGCTGGTAGGGATATCTTTCCATGTTCGATTTAACCCGTAAGCAGTGGTTGGTTTTGTTCGCCGCCTGGTTGGGCTGGGGCTTCGACGTGTTCGATGCCTTGATCTTCAGTTATGTGGCGCCGAATTGCGTGCCGACGTTACTCGGGCTCGAAATCGGGTCCGCCGCGGCGAAATCCGCCACGCTCTACTGGACAGGCGTGTTGACGTCGTTGCTTCTCATCGGCTGGGCCATCGGCGGGGTGTTATTCGGTTTACTTTGCGATCGACTTGGTCGCGTTAAAACGATGATGCTCACGATGCTGGTCTATGCGCTTGGCACCGCCGCCTGCGCGTTCGCGCCTAACTTGGAAACCTTGATTGTCTTTCGCGTGATCGCAAGCCTCGGTATCGGCGGCGAGTGGGCGGCGGGTGCGTCGATGGTCGCCGAATCGATGCCTGAAAAGCGGCGTGTTGAAGCAGGCGCATTGTTGTATACCGCCTCGCCGATGGGATTGTTCTTGGCGACCTTCGTCAATTTCCAAGTCGCCGGAGTTTGGATGCCGGGAACGCCGGAGACATCCTGGCGCTACATTTTCCTGTTTGGATTGGTCCCAGCTGCGATCGCGTTCATCGTACGGCTGTTCGTGCAAGAGCCCGATCGATGGGCGGAGTCGCATGATGCGCAGCCGGCAACTCTCGGCGAACTATTTTCTGTCGAGCAGAGGCGCGTTGTTCTTGTCGGTACGTTGCTCTCGACGATTTCGTTGCTGACTTGGTGGAGCTGCAATGCCTTCATCCCATCGGTCGTCAGCGGATGGGCTCAGGCCGAAGCGCAACTGCGCGGCATGATCGGCCCGGCCGTGTCCGCGCTGGTGGAGGAATGGAAGTTCCGCGCGACGTGCTGGTTCAACCTGGGCGGACTGCTCGGCACGCTCCTGACGATCCCCTTGGCCAAGCGCTTCGGCCGACGAGCGATGTTCGGCACTTACTTCGCATTGTCCGCAGCGAGCATTCTGCTGACGTTTGGGATCGACATTTCGGCGGAGAGCCGCGTCTACTTTTATTTTTTGATCGGCGTGTTCGTGTACGGCGTCGCCGGAGCGTTTTCGTTCTATCTGCCGGAGTTATTTCCCACGCGTCTGCGAGCGAGCGGAGCGGGTTTCTGTTTCAACATCGGCCGCATTTTGGCGGCTGCCGGGCCGTTCGTGGTCGGCAGTGTCGCTGCTCAGGGCCGCGCGATCGAAACGCTATTCTATGTAGGATTTATTCCGTTACTCGCGCTTGGGGTGTTGCGATATGCGCCGGAAACGAAGGGGCGCACGCTGAGTGCGTAGGCTTCTAGCCTCTAGCTTCTAGCAACTAGCCAGAATGATCCTCTCAACGACGTACGTTCATAATTTATTGCTGGGGAAGCACTGATTAATTCGTCACACCGGCGCAGGCCGGTGTCCATCATCTTCTTGATTCGGATGGATTCCGACTTCAGGCCTTCAGGGAGGAGGGGCATACTGGGAACGTAGGAGCCGTTCCCAGTACGTCGGAACGACGGTGAATAAATCAACCTTTCCCTAGAAACTAGTCGCTTAGCAGCTTGTTGCCGGGGCTACGCGAACTGGGCGTTCAACAACTGCAAGCGTCGATGTTGCATCCGCAGGCGAAATACCACTTCGCGCGAGTGAGCGCGGAACTTGGCTTTCTCCCAGCGCACCATCAAGCGCTGGCGCGCTTCCGCGTACCAGGCATCCCGAACCTTTGCCCATTCCGCCAGCGTCGTGCGGAATGCTTCGGCTTCGTGCGCCAGCTGCACACGTAATTTTTCCATGTCGATGGGATTGTGGATGTGCAGTCGGTGCTTCGGCGGATTGGCGAGTGATTGTTCCAACTTGTGTTCCAGCTTGCGGAATTGCATCGACAGGCGGGCTTGTTGAATCGTGACGTCCGGCATGCGCTTTAAATTGGACGTCAGGCCGATGTAGGAGAGTCCGCCGATTAGCCATTTGGTCGGATCCCACTGCCACCAGCGAACACCGTTGCGATAGTCGCTTGCGTATAAGTGATGGAAATTGTGGTAACCCTCGCCGTAAGTCATGAGAGCCAAAATCGGGTTGTCGCGCGCGGTGTTCTTGTCCGTATAGGGCTGGCTGCCCCAGGCATGGGCGAGCGAGTTGATGAACCACGTAACGTGGTGGCTAAACACCAATCGGGCGATGCCTGCCAGCAAGAAGACGCCCCAAAAATCGTCAGCTATCCAGCCGGCGAGAAACACGAAGCCGAAGTTCGTGGCCAGGGTTAGAGGAACGTAAAAGCGATGTTGAAATAGAACCAGCGGATCTTTCTCGAGATCGCGCACGTTCGAGAGATCGGTATGCGAGCTCGGGTAGTCGCGCAGCATCCAACCGAGGTGCGAGAACCAGAAACCGCGCTTAGCAGAGTACGGATCGCGGTCGTTGTCATCGACGTGATTGTGATGAACACGGTGATTGGAGGACCAAACCAAGATCGAATTTTGGAGCGCCATCGTTCCGAACAGCATGAGCAACAGGCGAACGCTCCAGTGCGCGTTGTAAGTGCGATGCGACCAAAGTCGGTGATAGCCGGCCGTGATCGACATGCCGTTGGCAACGGCGAAAAAAACAAACCAGATACAGGCCGCCATGCTGTAACCGTACGCAAAGCCGTACCACGGAACGACCGTGAGCGCGCAAAGGTTCGTGACGGCGATGACGATTAAAGAAACCCAGTTGATAGGCGCGCGGTCGGTCGATGTAGTCATGATTTTCTAAGTATGCGATACGAGAAAAAGCCACCCTGATGGGACCGATTGTCTACGAAAGTATCGGCATTGCACAGAGGGCTCTGGAGGCTATTACTTGCGGTGCGCACAGAATTTACAATTCTGTGATACCCGCCTGGATGGACCGCACAAAAAGAATCGGCCCAGCTTAATGAGGCTGGGCCGGCTTTCAGGTTTTGCCTGTCTTACGAACGGAAGCCAGGAGTCTCAGTCATCCATTAGAAAGCTGCGCAGTTGTTCGCTGCGGCTTGGGTGGCGGAGCTTACGCAGCGCCTTGGCTTCGATCTGACGAATGCGTTCACGCGTGACGTCGAACTGCTTGCCGACTTCTTCGAGCGTGTGGTCCGTATGCATGTCGATGCCGAAGCGCATGCGCAGCACTTTCGCTTCGCGCGGCGTGAGGCCGGCGAGCACCGAGTGCGTGGTTTCGCGCAGGGACTCCATCGTCGCCGAATCGATCGGCGAATCTACGGTCGTGTCTTCGATGAAATCGCCCAGGTGCGAATCCTCGTCATCGCCAATTGGAGTCTCCATGGAGATCGGCTCTTTGGCGATCTTGAGTACTTTGCGAACTTTGTCTTCCGGCATTTCCATGCGCACCGCCAATTCGTCCGGCGTCGGCTCGCGGCCCATTTCCTGCAGCATTTGCCGCGAAATGCGATTGAGCTTGTTGATCGTTTCGATCATGTGCACCGGAATGCGGATGGTGCGCGCTTGGTCGGCGATCGAACGCGTAATCGCCTGACGAATCCACCAGGTTGCGTACGTGGAGAATTTGTAACCGCGGCGATATTCGAACTTGTCGACCGCCTTCATCAGCCCGATGTTGCCTTCTTGGATGAGATCCAGGAATTGCAGGCCGCGGTTCGTGTACTTCTTGGCGATGGAAATCACCAAGCGCAGGTTCGCTTCCACCATTTCCTTCTTGGCGCGACGGGCTTTCGCTTCACCCACGGCCACTTCGCGGTTTACTTCCTTGATCTCGGCGATCGTCATCTGCGCGCGGACTTCGAAGGCCTGCAAGCCGATTTGCAGCTTCTCGATGTTCTCGCGCAGTTTGCCGAGCATCGCCGAATGTTTGCGCTTGGCGCGAATGTGCTTTTCGAGCCACTTGAGATTGGTCTCGTTCTTCGGGAACGTGCTGATGAAATCCTTGCGCGGCATGCCGGCGTCGCGCACGCACATCAACATGACTTGCTTTTCGGTGTTGCGGATTTCGGCGACGTTGTCGCGCACCTGCGCGATCAGGATGTCGAACATCTTGGGGCTGAGCTTCAGCTCCATGAACTCATCGGAAAGCTTCTTGCGCAGTTTGACCGTCTTCGGGTCGGTGCCGCCTTTCTCGGCGGCGGACTTACTCGCTTGCGCGTGGGCCTTCGCAATCGACGCGAAGCGATTGGCGGCTTCCACAGGATCGGGTCCGGTTTCCAGCGCTTCTTCCTCTTCGCTCTCGCCTTCGCCTTCCTCTTCGTCGTCCTTTTCCTCGATCGGCGGTTCGGCGGCGGCCAGCTTCGGATTGATCGGCGCGGCAATTTCGTCCGGCGCGTTCGGATCGATGAAGCCGACGATGATGTCGGCGAGACGGCCTTGTCCGGCCTTCACCGGTTCGTAGGCGGCCAGCATCAGATCGTAAGTCAGCGGATACATCGAGAGTGCTAGACGCACGGCGTCCAGCCCTTCTTCGATGCGCTTGGCGATGCGGATTTCGCCTTCGCGGGTCAATAGTTCGACCGTACCCATCTCTCGCATGTACATGCGGACCGGGTCGGTCGTGCGGCCGAATTCCGCATCGACGGTGGCGAGGGCGGCAGCCGCTTCTTCGGCCGCTTCCTCGTCGGCTACTACGGGTTCAGTCAGCAGCAACGACTCGGAGTCCGGTGCCTTTTCGTACACCGGAATGCCCATGTCGTTAATCATGTTGACGATATCTTCGATCTGTTCCGGATCGACGATTTCGCTCGGGAGGTGATCGTTCACCTCCGCATACGTCAGGTAGCCCTGTTCCTTACCGCGCGCAATCAACAGTTTCAATTGCGATTGCCGTTCGTCGGCAATGTTCGCGACCGGTGGCAGGGTTTCCTTCTTGGCCGAAGTCTTGCTCAAAGTGGTTTTCCTCGGGGGGTTGGCGAGGCGGCTAAAAAAGACCGCGCAGTATACTTAGACGATCGACGTACGGCTAGGTTCTCAAGCTCCTTCTGCGACGGAACCGCCGGTTCCGGTTCGACTGGCCTTTTGCGACAAAAGTCCCTGGAGCTCCTGCGTTTCTTCCGGGGTTAACGGCATGCGATTTGCTTTATTGAGCAACTCGTCCATACGACGTTTGGGCGCATCCTCGTTTATCAATCTACGCAGAGCATCGACCAGTTCACGCGAAGCCGCCGCCACGTCTGGAACTAAACATTCAAGCGTAGCGAGCCGCATGAGTGAGGGGTAATCGGGGTGGTCACGCCAGCGCTCTAGTAACGCGCCGGTGGTTGGGCACGGGTTAAGTTGAAGTGAATTTATCAACTCGGTCAACAACGGAATTCCCTTTAAATTGACAGCGCCTAACGGGAGCTCCGCGGGCACCGCCTGGGCACTCTGAGGAAAGTGCACCAGTAAGTGAACGGCTTGCCGTACGAGGTTACTGCGACCGCTTGGATTGCTCGCCGGCGGGGGCGTGAAATCGCTGGTTTTAGCAGCCCGATCCCCAGGGACTGCGCCGTCGGCACCCAAAAGACCCGCGAGTCGCTCCGCTGACATCCCAACGACTTTCGCCAATGCATCGACAAGGAGTTCGCGATACACCCCCGCTGGAACTTTGGCAACGAGCGGTTTAGCCGCTTCCGCGAATTGAGCTCGGCCGTCGACCGACTGAATATCGCTCCGCGAGGACAGTTCGCGGATGAAGTAGTCGGACAGCGGCAGAGCCGTGTCCAACCGTGCTTCGAACTTCTCGCGGCCTTCCTCGCCCACCAGCGAGTCCGGATCGTGTCCGTCGGGAAGAAACAAGAAACGAATTTGCCGTCCTTCGCGAATTTGCGGGAGGGCGTTCTCGAGGGCGCGCCAGGCGGCGGCACGGCCGGCTCGATCGCCGTCGAAGCAGAAGACGACCTCGTTACAGACGCGAAAAATGCGGGTGAGGTGTTCGGGCGTGGTGGCGGTGCCCAGCGTGGCGACCGCGTAGGTGATTCCGGCCTGATGCAGCCTTACGACGTCCATGTAGCCCTCGACAACCATCAATCGCTTGAAGCTGCGCGTCGTCTGCCGCGCCTCGTACAAACCATACAGCTCGCGGCCTTTGTGGAATAGCTCCGTTTCCGGCGAGTTTAGGTACTTTGGCTCGCCTTGATCCAAGATGCGGCCGCCGAAACCGATCACTCGGCCGCGCGTATCCCGAATCGGGAACATGATGCGGTCGCGGAAGCGGTCGTAGTGGCCGGTCTTCTTGCTATCGCGCTCGCGTTCGATGGCGAGCCCCACTTGCAGCAGCTTTCGCGTCTCGGTTTCCGAAGTGCCGAGCGCCTTGAGAATGAAGTCCCAAGCATCCGGGGCATAGCCAATCGCGAATCGCTGCGCGGTCTCGCGCGTGAGGCCGCGTTTCTTGACGTAACCTACGGCGCGATCCGAGTTGAATAGCTGCTCGTGATAGAGCGTGGCCGCGCGTTCGAGAGGAACATATAGATCCTCCGTGGGTTTCGGCTTTGCATTGGGATCTTCTTCACGCGGCACTTGCAAACCGGCGCGTTCCGCAAGTTCCTCGATCGCCTCCACGAAACTCAAGTGATCGTGATCCATCAAAAAGCCGAGCGCCGTGCCATGCGCGCCGCAACCGAAGCAGTGGTAGAACTGCTTATCGGGAACCACCGTAAAAGAAGGGGTTTTCTCCCCGTGAAAGGGGCAGCAAGCCTTGAACTCCTTCCCGCCTTTCTTCAACTGCAACCGGCTGCCGATGACATCGATGATGTCGGTTCGAGCGACGAGTTCGTCGATAAAGTGTTGCGGAATGCGGCCGGGCATGGGGGAAGGATACGTTGCGGCGGCAGAAGGGCAAGTGAGAGCGAAGAGGGCTGCCGGCTACCGGCTACCGATGGGAAGAGTTGGTTCATGTGCCGGTCGCCGGAAGCCGGACGCCGGTAGCCGCTTCTTATCCCAGCTTCGCCTTAATCTTCGCGCTCACCGCACCCATGTCGGCGCGGCCCTGGGCGTTGGTCTTGACGATCGCGACGACCTTGCCCATCTCTTTCATGGACGTGGCGCCGGCTTCCGCAATGGCGGCGGCGATCATCGCGTCGAGCTCCGCCTCGGAGAGCTGAGTCGGGAGGTACGCCTGGAGCAAGGTGATTTCTTTGTTTTCTTTTTCGACCAAGTCGGCGCGGTTGCCGGCTTGAAATTGCACGATCGATTCCTTGCGAGTCTTGATCATCTTCTCGATGACCGAGAACACTCGGGCATCGTCGAGGGTGATGCGTTCATCGACTTCGATCTGCTTGATCGCCGACGTGATCATCCGAATCAGACCCAGGCGCTCGCTGTCCTTAGCGCGCATGGCGTCTTTCATGTCGTCGGTGATGCGGTCTTTGAGACTCATTGGAAGAAAGCTCCTAGCGTCTAGCCGGAAAAGATCAGAAGCCCTGCATTAGTTTCTTGCGCCAGAACTCTTCCGAATTCCGTTCTGGCTAGTCGCTAGCGGCTAGATGCTAGCGACTTCTTTATTTCAATACATCCGCGTGCGCGGGGTGCCGACATCGCGCGACACGCGCTTCATGTGGCGCTTCACCGCGGCGGCTTTTTTGCGTTTCCGTTCTTGAGTGGGCTTCTCGTAGAATTCGCGACGACGCAATTCGGTGAGCACGCCGGCTTTTTCGCAGGCACGCTTGAAACGCCGCAGGGCGGCATCGAAATATTCGTTCTCTCGGACGCGAACGCTAGGCATTGAAACCTCGGTTAGAAAATCTTGGGACAACTTAAGTCGGAGCAGCTCCGTCGTGCTCCCCCGATCGCCCCCGATCAAAGGGGCCGGAAGTTTAATGACGAGCGGCCCGAAAATCAAAAACTTGAAGGGGATGTAACAGTTCGATGAGAGTTTTGGGTATCGAAACCTCCTGTGACGAGACGGCGGCCGCCATTTACGACGGCTCGGGCGGGCTTTTGGCGCATCGGTTATTCAGTCAAATCGACTTGCACGCCAAGTATGGGGGGGTGGTGCCCGAATTGGCTTCTCGGGACCACGTTCGTAAGCTGGTCCCCCTTATTGAAGAGGTTTTAACCGCCTCCCGTTCGACACCGGCCGACATTGGCGGTGTGGCCTATACCTCTGGTCCTGGCTTGGTCGGAGCGCTTTTGGTGGGCGCAGCGGTGGGCCGAAGCCTGGCCATGGGTTGGCACGTGCCGGCGGTGGGGGTTCATCACTTGGAGGGACATTTGCTGGCGCCGATGTTGGAGCCGGACCCGCCCGAGTTTCCGTTTCTGGCACTGCTGGTGTCCGGCGGGCACACGCTGATAGCGGAAGTATCCGGTCTCGGAAATTACCGAATACTGGGTTCTTCGCTCGACGATGCCGCCGGCGAAGCCTTCGACAAGACGGCAAAACTGCTTGGACTGCCGTATCCCGGCGGGCCGCATCTGGCGAAGCTGGCGGAAACGGGACAACCCGGCAGATTCGACTTCCCGCGGCCCATGCTCGACCGCCCCGGATTCGATTTCAGCTTCAGCGGTTTGAAGACGGCAGTCGTGGTGGCAGTGCGCGGGCTCGCCCTCGATGACCAAACCCGTGCCGATATCGCGCGGTCATTCCAAGATGCCGTGGTCGAGACGCTCGTGGCGAAGTGCGACCGTGCGCTTAAACGAACCGGCGCAACGGCGTTAGTGGTCGCCGGCGGCGTCGGTGCCAATCGGCAGTTGCGCGCCGAACTTACGAAGCTCGGCGAACGCCGTCGTGTGAAGGTGAGCTATCCGCGTCCGGAATTCTGCACCGACAATGCGGCCATGATCGCGTACGCTGGCTACTTGCGCTTAAGCGCCGGCGAGAGCGAAGGGCTTGCGATTCGCGCGCAAGCGCGGTGGCCGATCGATCAGCTCAGGCCGCCAGCGCGGCCCGCAGCCACTAGCCGCTAGCTACTAGCATCTAGCCAGTGGGAAGATAAATATGCGCGGAAATGACACCCGTTAACGTAGAACGAAACGATGGATAAAATTTTTCTGACCGGTTTGACCGTCGAATGCGTCGTCGGTGTGTGGGAGTGGGAGCGGCAAGTCAAACAACCTGTCATTCTCGATATCGAGATGGCCGCCGACATTAAGAAGGCGGCTGCGAGCGATCATCTCGACGATACGATCGACTACAAGAAGGTGAGCAAGCGGCTGCAGAGTTTTATCGGCGAGTCGCAATTCCAATTGGTCGAGACGTTGACCGAGCGCGTGGCGGAAATTCTCGTTAAGGAATTCCACGCGCCGTGGGTCAAGGTGAAGCTCAACAAGCAGGGCGCGCTACGCGGCGCGCGCGATGTCGGCATCGTCATCGAGCGTCGAACCGAAGACTACGCATGACGACGGTGTTCGTTGCTGCGGGTAGTAACGTCGATCCCGTCGCCCATTTGCAGCGCGCAATCTCCGAACTGGCGAAGCACTACCGGTTGCGGCGATCGCCCGCCTACAAAAATAAAGCCGTGGGTTTCGAGGGAGACGATTTCATCAATCTCGTGGTGGGATTCGACACTCAGGATTCCGTCGATCAAGTGATTGCGCGGCTGCACGAAGCGGAGTCTGCGTGCGGGCGGCCGCGGAATGCACCCAAGTGGGCTCCGCGAACGATGGATCTTGACTTGCTCTTGTTCGGCGATCTGATTCGCGACGATCTCCGGCTACCGCGCGCCGATTTGGTGAAACGCCCTTACATGCTGCGGCCGATGGCGGAATTGGCGCCGGAGGTTATGCATCCGATCGTCAAAAAGACGATGCGTCGTTTATGGACCGACTTCGATGGTGACCGGCATCCTATGGTTATCGTGGAGTTGAATACTGGAGCCGCTAGCTACTAGTCAGCGAGGGCGCTTTCGGACTATTCCTCGTCACCAACCGATGCTTCTTCCGCCGTCCACCGCCAAAATTTGTCCGGTAACGAACGGCGCGTCCTTCATGAAGTAGAGCGCGGCGCGCGCAATATCGTCGGGTGATCCGCTTCTCTTCAGCGCAGTCTTCGAGATGATTTCCGATTTTAACGTCTCGTCGAAGCTTCCTTCGGGCCACAGCACGGGACCCGGCGCAATGGCGTTGACGCGAATCTCGGGCCCAAGTTCGCGAGCCAACGACTTGGTGAGCGTGACGATGCCGGCTTTCGCAATGCTGTACACCGTATGCCTGATGAGCGGTCGTTGCGCGTGAATGTCCGCCATGTTGAGGATCAAGCCGTTCGTCTTGCGCAGTTCGGGGGCGGCCGCTTGCGACAGGAACAATGGGACTTTGATGTTGGTGCCCATTAAATCGCGCCACTGTTCTTCGGTAATCGTGCCGACCGGCGTCGGATAAAACGTAGAAGCATTGTTGACGAGCACGTCCAGCCCGCCGAATGCCGAGACCACAGCCTCAATCAACCGAGCGTGTGTCGTGGTATCGAGCAGGTCCATTCGGATGGCGATCGCAGACTTCGCGCGCCTGGTGTTGAGATCGGCGCATAAGCGATCGGCTTCCTGGCTCGAACTACGGTAGTGAACGGCGATACGAGCGCCTTGCTCGTGCGCCGCCCGCGCAATCGCCGCGCCCAATCGCTTGGCAGCGCCGGTAATGAGGATGGATTTGCCCGTGAGACTCACGCCATACAGTGTCGCGAATGGCACGACGGTTCGCAAGTTGGTGCTTGCGATGACGTCGTTAATTTAGAGCGTGCGGCTCGATGCGGAGCTGAACGTATCGCAGTCGCCGACGCGGCCTGATTGCATGCCTCGCTTGAACCAACGAACCCGTTGCTCCGACGATCCGTGGGTGAATGACTCCGGTGCGACATAGCCGCGCGACTGCATTTGCAAGCGATCGTCGCCGATCGCCGTGGCTGCGGCGAGTCCTTCCGCGACGTCTCCGCTTTCAAGCAACTGTCTCGAGGCATCGGCATGATGCGCCCACACTCCCGCGTAACAATCCGCCTGCAATTCCAGGCGAACCGACATTGCATTCGCTTGCGATTCGCTCTGCCGTTGTCGAGCTGCGTGCACTTTGGTCGACGTGCCGAGAAGATTCTGCACGTGGTGACCGACCTCATGAGCGATCACATACGCTTGCGCAAAATCGCCGGGCGCGCCGAAGCGCGTCTTCAAATCGTCGAAGAAAGACAGGTCGATATAGACTTGGCTGTCGCCGGGACAATAAAACGGACCGACCGCGGCTTGTGCCGTGCCGCACGCCGATTGAACGGCGCCGGAGAACATCACCAGATGCGGCTCAATGTAGCGTTCATTCGCCGCAGCAAAGATCGAATGCCAGGTGGTTTCGGTGTCTTTGAGGACGACGCCGACGAGTTGCCGCGCTTCCGCCTCCTTTTGGGTTTCCTGATAAGGAGCATTCGTGTTGCTGGTGGTATCGGCGCCGCCGAGCTCTTGCAATACGGTGGCCGAATCTTGACCGAAGTAGAGGGAGATCAGCGCGACCACCACGGCACCGATACCGCCGATGCCGCCGATTTTGCCGACGCGCATTCCGCGCCGGTCTTCGACGTTACTGCTCTCTTCTCGTCCTCGCCAACGCATGGGCCGTTCTCTTCCCGTCGTTTCGTATGACGGGTTCATGGTAGCGCAGCGTGCAGTTCCCGACTATCGCCTTCCGTCCTACGCGGTTCGGCTAGAATGCGCGCTCCTTAGCACCCACCGAATCGTCATGAATGTAATCGGCGCAGAGTCGCCAGCAGAATTTCCGGAGCGGCGCGCTCCGAACTCCGAACTTCCGTCGCCCACGGCGGAAGAAATCGCACACAGCGGTCGATTGACGGAGCGAATTCGCGATGCGATAGAGCGCTCCAAGGGCTGGCTCAGTTTCGAGCGATTCATGGAAATGGCGTTGTACGAACCCGGGCTCGGGTATTACAGCGCCGGCGCGCGCAAATTGGGTGCAGACGGCGATTTCGTCACCGCCCCCGAGATTTCCCCGCTGTTTAGCCGCTGCGTAGCCAGGCAGTGCGCGCAAGTTCTCCGAGAAATCGGCGGCGACGTCTTGGAACTGGGCGCGGGTTCCGGTGTCATGGCGGCCGACATCCTTAGCGAGCTGAAGGCGCTTGAGCAATTGCCGGCGCGCTATCTTATTTTGGAAGTCAGTGCCGACTTGCGTGAGCGCCAGCGGGCGACGTTGCAGTCGCGCGTGCCGCAGTTGATGGACCGCGTGCAGTGGTTGGAGGCGCTGCCGCAGGAGCTTGTCGGCGTAGTGATCGCCAATGAAGTGCTGGACGCTTTGCCGGTACAGCGTTTTGCGATTCGCGGGAAGGACGTCAACGCAATCGGCGTGACGTGGCAATTCGGCAAGCTCGAGCTCTCCGAAGTCCGCGCCGATGCCGTCCTGACTCAAGCCGTCCGCGAACTTGAAAGAGAACTCGGGCGCGCTTTGCCCGACGGCTACAGCTCGGAAATTAATTTACGACTGCGTCCATGGCTTGCAGGCATCGCCCATGCGGTTAAACAGGGCGCGTTGCTTTTCATCGACTATGGATTGCCGCGCGCCCACTACTACAGCGAAGAGCGCACTCGCGGCACGTTGCTCTGTCACTACCGACATCGATTTCATGAAGACACAGTAGCGCATATCGGGTTGCAAGATATCGGCGCTTGGGTCGACTTCACGGCGGTGGCGGAATCTGCCGTGGAGAATGATTGCTCGGTGCTCGGCTATACGACGCAGGCGCATTTCTTGATAGGCTGCGGCATTGAACGATTACTGGCCGACATGGCGCAACAAGAGCTCCCGTCGCGTCTGCAGATCGGCCGTCAGGCGATGGTATTGACGCTGCCCGGCGAAATGGGTGAACGTTTTAAGGCGATCGCATTGGGAAAGAATTTCGAAACGGCGTTGGTCGGTTTTTCCGTACGCGATTTAGCCGCAACCCTATAGCGGCGAAGGTATGCAATGAGGTTGCTAGAGGGAGTGCTGGTTGGTTTTTTGTTGACCAGCGTCGTTTATCCGGCGATGTCGGCTAATGCCGATGATCCAGCGGTTTCCGCGAAGGTTTCGAAAACATTCCTACTCGGAACCTCTTATAGCGAGGACGACGCCTATGGCGTGCGTGCCGGCGCGAATTTTCAAAACGGCGCATCGACATTCAATGTCGGTTTAGCCTTCAGCCGTTCCCCGCAGGAACTCGCGGACCTCACGACCTATCGAGGCAATGTCGCGTTCGACCACGACTTCAGTCCATTCGGTCTTTCGGTGGGTTACGACTACTGGGGCGATTTCGATTTGGTTGATGCGCAAACTGTTAGCGGTTCGATCTATGTTCACGGCTCGCTAGGACGCATCGCGCTGCTCACCGAATTCCGCGACATTAATTTGCGTTTCGACGTGCCTGCCGGTGCGCGCAGTTCCAAGTCGGCGCAAGGCAAGGGTATTGGCGCGAGCGCGCGTTATGAGGGCGGTGCGGTCGATTTTTACGCGAGCGGCATGCATTACGATTACGACATCGACGTGGGCCGTCTCCGTTCCCTGGTCGATGTGTCGCGCGTGGCGATTCTACAGCGGCCAGCATTACTGCAAAGAGTCGATAATCTTGTCCTCTCGCTTCGGCGCCTAAATTCGTCGACTCTCACGCTGGCGAACGGCTTTCTCGACTATGGTATTTCCGCCGGGATCGAAATCCATTTCGAACAGCGCATGCTCAATATCGAACTCTCACGCGACAAAACGATTATCGACGGCGCCATTCTGAACGGCGGCAGCATTGGATTCCTGCATCCGCTCTGCGATGCCTGCGACATCGAATATCGACTGGGCGTTTCCGACGACGAAACGTTTGGTTCGTCGGTATACGGTGGTGTGCAGTTCTACTGGTACAGATAGCCTCTAGCAACTAGGGGCACTCTGATTTATTCGTCACACCGGCGCACTGAGAAATGCTCCTGCATTCTCAGTATGATCTCCATCCCTGCAGGCCTCATGCCGGTGTCCATCGTCTTGATTCAGATGGATTCCGACTTTTGTCGGAATGACGATGTGTGAATAAATCAGAACATCCCTAGCCGCTAGCAAGGTCGTTCGGCATTTTTTTCTTTTCTGGCTAACGCCTAGTTGCTAGCGCCTGGTAGCTTTCTCTTCAACTCCGCGATCCGTTCCGCTCGCAGTCGCTCCGCAATTTGCGGACCCGTGAGTTCGCTCATTTTTTCCGGCGCGAGCTTGACGTTGGCCGCGATCTCTCGTGCTTGCCGCAAGTAGTTTGCTTGCGGGTATTCGCGATCCTCGAACCCTGTGCGGCCGCGGATGTCGGCTTCGCAGGCGAGGACAAATTGTTCGAAGCGTTGTGGACGGCGAAACGCGTCGAGGTTTTCCAGCAAGTCGAGCAACGTGGCATGGCGCAGTTCGAGGGCCCGATGCGCATGACCGTGATAGCGAGCGACTGCGGCGGCGCAATCGCGGTATTCCTTGGGGACGCGTAGGCGTTCGCACAACGCGTCCAACAACTTTACGCTTTCCGCTTCATGTCCGTGGTGAGCCGGCCATTTTTCTTTCGGTGTGGTTGCTTTGCCAAGGTCGTGCGTGAGCGCCGCGAAGCGAACCACGGGGTCGTCGCTCAAGCGCGCGGCTTGTTCAAGCACCATCAGCGTGTGAATGCCGGTATCGACTTCTGGGTGCCATTGCGCCGGTTGCGGAACGCCGAAAAGCGCTTCCACTTCCGGAAAAATAATTTTCAAGGCGTGCGCGTCGCGAAGCACGGCAAAGAAGGTTTGCGGTTGCTTCGACGTCAACGCACGTTGCGTCTCCTGCCATACTCTTTCTGGAACGAGCGCGTCGAGTTCGCCGTTCGCCCCGATCTTTTGCATCAACGCATTAGTTTCCGGCGCGACCTTGAAACCAAGCGGCGCAAATCGGGCGGCGAAGCGCGCGACCCGCAGCACTCGTACGGGATCCTCCACGAAGGCATCCGATACGTGCCGAAGTACTTGAGCTTCAAGGTCGGCTTGCCCTTTGAACGGGTCGACCAGTACGCCGCTGTCCATGTCTTTGGCGATGGCATTGATGGTCAAGTCGCGGCGTTCCAGGTCCTGTTCCAGCGTGACCTCGCTCGAGAAGTTCGTGACGAAGCCGCGGTATCCCGGGCCCGTCTTGCGCTCGGTGCGTGCCAGTGCGTACTCCTCGTTGGTTTGCGGGTGAAGGAAAACCGGAAAATCCTTTCCGACCGGCCGATAACCGAGTGTCTTTAGTTCGTCGGGGTGCGCGCCCACGACGACCCAATCGCGTTCGCGAACGGGAAGCCCGAGCAATTCATCGCGCACCGCGCCGCCGACGAGGTAGGTTTTCATAGAAGGGTATGGTAGCCGACTGGGGGATGACGGAGGGATACGAAGGGATGACGCGCAACGCAAGACACGGGGCGCGAGACACGTCAGAATTCTGGCCAGTTAGCCAGTTAGCCAGTTAGCCAGTTAGCCAGTGGCAGTCAGCGCCAATACTTTTCGATTCACTGCGCCTTTTGCGTTCGTGGTATTCCTGCCATTGTTGTCAGGCTGCTACCTCCTGCAAGCCGCCAAGGGCCAATTGGCCATGAGCATGCAGCGAGAGCCTATCGAGAGTGTCTTAGCCTCACCACAGACGCCGGATCGCTTGCGTGATCGATTGCAGTTGATCGCGGCTGCACGCGAATTTGCGTCAAAGGAATTAGGGCTGCCGGACAATCAAAGCTATCGCACCTACGTCGATCTCAAGCGCGACTATGCGGTGTGGAACGTGTTTGCAACGGATCGATTTTCAGTGGAGCCGCGACGCTGGTGTTTTCCGGTTGCGGGTTGCGTGGTGTATCGCGGTTACTTCAAGGAACAGGATGCGCAGCGTTATGCGCGAGGAGCGCGTCTCGGCGGCGGTGACGCTGCCGTCTCGGGTGCAATTGCCTATTCGACGCTGGGGCACTTCGAGGATCCCGTGTTGTCCTCGATGTTGCGCTGGAGCGATGCGCAAATCGCCGCGACGCTATTCCACGAATTAGCGCATCAAGTTTTCTATGCGCCGAACGAATCGGCCTTCAATGAAGCATTCGCATCGGTGGTGGAAGAGGCGGGATTGAAGCGTTGGTTGGAAAAACGCGGTGATCGCGCCGCCAGCGAGATCCAGAAAAGCGTGCGCTCGCGAAGCGAGGCGATAACGGCGCTTCTGTCGTCCACTCGCGAACGGCTTCGGGTGCTCTATGCGAACGAAGCGCCGTCGTTCGACTTATACATTCGCAAACAGCAGGAATTCGGCAGGCTCAAATTCGAATACGGACAGTTGAAAGAAACTTGGAATGGATACGCAGGATACGACGCGTGGTTCAATCGAACGCTCGGTAACGCCGATCTCGTTTCGGCAGCCACGTATGAATCGTGCGTGCCGTCGCTAACGAGGGTTTTGCGGTCCGTGAACGACGACCTGCCTCGGTTTTACGAGACCGTGAAGGCTATGGAGCGTGGGGAACGCGCGAAGTTGTGCGCTCAGTAAGGAGCCTCATCCCTGCGATGCAGGGATGAGGCTCACTTGTCCATGAATTATGGATCCCGGCCTACCTCCAGGGATGGAGGTCATGCTGGGAATGCAGGAGCAATTCTCAGCACGCGGGATGACGCTTGTTACACGAGCGTCAATTGTTGTCGATGACTACGACCACCGT
>CAZQYC010000047.1:28837-30613 GCA_964597495.1 uncultured Steroidobacteraceae bacterium
CGGGATGACGCTTGTTACACGAGCGTCAATTGTTGTCGATGACTACGACCACCGTCGAGTTTCCGCGTCGGATGGTGAGCGCGAAGGCATTGGCTTTTTCGGTGGCGGCCCGCAACTCGGACACCTTCGAAACCCTCGTTCTGCCTACGGCGATAATCACGTCGTTCGCGCGCAGCCCGAACTGCGCGGCCGGGCTACGGGGAGCAACCGATCGAACGGTCACGCCGCCGTCGCCTTCGGCAAGTTCGGCGCCTTCCAACCCAGGACTGAGATCGGTCGCGCTGCCGCCCCGTTCGCCATTGCTATTGCCGCCGGCATCGGCTTCGCCGATCGTTGCCGTAATACGGCGCGGTTTGCCGTCGCGCAGCAGACTCACTTCGACCTTGTCGCCGACGCGCATGAGGCCGATGGTGTTGCGCAACTCGGAGCCGTTCTTCACCGGCTTGCCGTTGACAGCCGTGATTACGTCGGAGGGTTTGATACCGGCTTTTTCCGCAGGCGAGCCTTCTTGGACTTCGCCCACGAGCACGCCCACCGTGTCGTCGCTCAGGCCGTAGCTTTGTGCGATTTCAGGCGTGAGATCTCGGAGGCCAATGCCGAGCTTGCCGCGTTTCACGGTTTTGTACTTGATCAGCTGGTCCATTACCGACTTCACCATGTTCGAGGGAATGGCGAAGCCGATGCCGATGTTGCCGCCGCTGCCCGACAAAATGGCGGAGTTCACGCCGACGAGTTCGCCGGCCAGGTTGACGAGCGCACCGCCCGAATTGCCCGGGTTAATCGCCGCATCGGTTTGAATGAAGTCTTCGTAGACGTCGTTGCGACCGTCCGGATTGATGCCGGCACGGCCCAGCGCGCTCACGATGCCGGAGGTCACTGTGTGCTGCAATCCGAATGGATTCCCGATCGCGACGACGAAGTCGCCGACCTCGGTCTTGGTGGAGTCGCCCAGCGGCATCTCTACCAAGTTGGCGCTTTTAATCTTGAGTACGGCTACATCGGACGCTTTGTCGGTGCCGACGATTTCGGCTTTGATGGTGCGATTGTCGAGCAACGTGACATTCACTTCGCTGGCATTCTCGACGACGTGGGCATTGGTGATGATGTAGCCGTTCTTGGCGTCGACAATGACGCCTGAACCGGCGGCTTGCGCCTGGCGTTGGCGTTGACGCGGATTCTCATCGGGGATATCGAAGAAGCGACGGAAGAAGGGGTCATCCGCGAGTGGATTGCGTTGCGTCGGCACATTGACCTTGGTTGCGATATTGACCACTGCCGGTGAGACTCGCTTGATCATTGGAGCAAGCGACGGCACGGGCGTTTCGCCGACTTTGTTCGGTAGCTGCGCTTGCGCGGCCGAATTAACGGGCAGCAATGCGCCGACTTGCAGCAGCATTGCGGCGGCTGCGATCACTGCCGCTTTCTGAATGAGGTGGATCGAGAGTCGAATTTTTCGCTGTGCTCGCATAAACAACCTATGTGTGGACACGATGTCGGGAACTTTACGCGGAAATTTGCGCCTTGCCGAAACTGACCGGCCGAAACCGTGATCGGCGCGACACCCGTAACGGTAACGGGGCATGTCGGCGCCTGTGTCACGATCGAGTTGCGAATCTTCTCAAACTAACGCGCGCCCGACTACGTTATCGGGCGCGCATTGGTTCATCGACGTCCGTTCCCGCCGATTTACGCAGCGGCAACGTCGATGCGACGCGGTTGCGCCGCTTCCTGCTTCGGAATCGTGACCGTGAGGACGCCGTTCGCCGTTTTAGCCGC
>CAZQYC010000048.1:0-12068 GCA_964597495.1 uncultured Steroidobacteraceae bacterium
CTTTGGATTCTCGACGAACCGACCACAAATCTGGACACGGACGGCATCGCGCTCGTGGAAAGATTGATGACCGAACAGCTTCAGGGCGGAGGGGCCATCCTAGCCGCGGCGCATCATCGATTGCTCGAAGCAAATTCAGCCACGCGGACGATGGACCTTGCAGCATGAGCGACGTTGCGTTAGGCAAACTGGCGATCATCGTGATTGCGAGAGAGCTTCATCTCGCCTATCGCCGCTTGGATCAAGTGCTCCTGCCACTCGTCTTCTTCGTGATCGTGACCGCGCTCTTTTCGCTGGCAGTCAATGCAGACGTGGGGCTGCTGAAGCAGGTCGGAGGAGGGGTGATCTGGGTCGCCGCCATGCTTTCATCCTTGCTCGCGCTGGAATCCCTGTTCCGGCCGGACGTGGAGGACGGAACGATGGAGCAATGGGTATTGTCGGGACAGCCGCTTGCTTGGCTGTTGCTTAACAAGACAGTTGCGCATTGGCTCCTGACTGGGGTTCCATTGCTCGTGGCGACCCCACTCATGGCGGCCGGTTTTAGAATCCCGAGTTCCGTGATGCCGCTCATGCTAGGGGCGTTGGCGATGGGGACGGGCGTGCTCTCGTTACTGGGCGCGACCGGCGCGGCACTTACCGTTGGCGTGCGTCGCGGAAATGTGTTGCTGGCTTTGCTGGTGTTGCCGCTCCAGGTGCCGGTCTTGATATTCGGCGCTTACCTGGTCAATGCCGCGATGCGCGGTGATCCAACAAGCGGACCGCTCTATTTCTTAGGCGCGTTGCTGTTGCTTGCGCTGGCATTCGGACCCATCGGAATGGCGGCGGCCATACGAATTAGCGTGGAGTCATAAATTTCATGTGGACTTGGTTTCACAAACTCGCTTCGCCGCCTTACGCCTACGCGCTGGCAGGGCGCCTACGTCCGTGGCTCCTCTGGAGTGCGATCGCTTTGATGCTGTTTGGGGCTTATCAAGCGCTCTTCGTCGTTCCACCGGATTATCAACAAAAAGATTCGGCACGGATCATGTACATCCATGTTCCGGTCGCCACCTATTCGCTGACGATCTATTTGGTCATGGCGATCGCCGCCGCGGTCGGCCTCATTTGGCGAATGAAGCTCGCGCATGCGCTGGCCGCGAGCCTCGCGCCGATCGGGGCTTGGTACACGGCATTGGCGCTTATCACCGGTGCCGTTTGGGGGCGCCCGACTTGGGGAACGTGGTGGGCATGGGAAGATCCGCGCATCATGTTCGAGACACTGAATCTCCTTTTATTCTTGGGCTATATGGCACTGCGCGCTTCCTTCGACGACACGCAGCGCGCCGACCGGGCGAGCGCAGTGCTGGCAATCATCGGAAGCGTCAATGTCCCTATCGTCAAATACTCCGTCGATTGGTGGACTAGCCTGCATCAGGGTGCGAGTATCATGAAGGTGGGCAAGCCGTCGATCGATCCGTCGATGTTGACCCCGATGTTCGTGATGTTGGCGGCGTTCATCCTGTTTGTCGCCGCCGTGACCTGCGATCGACTGAAGGCAGAAATCTTGAGACGCGAACGCAATGCAAGCTGGCTAAAAGAGGGATCGGCGACATGATTCAAACTTACGCGTCCTACGTTTGGAGCTGTTACGGCATTGTGACCGCGGTGCTAATGCTGAACGTCTGGCTTGCACGCCGCAGCCTGAATAACGAGTTGGCCGCCGCACGCCGGCGCCAGCAGATCAAAGCGAGCGAAGGGTGAAGCGATCGTGACTACACGTCAACGTCGAATGGTTTTTGTCGGTCTCATCGTGCTCTGTGCGGCCGGTGCCGTGACCTTCGGCTTGCGGGCGTTCCAAGAAAACATGATGTATTTCATTTCGCCTTCGGAATTGCTGGCGGATGCGGATGCAGGCGGGAAGACGTTTCGTCTCGGCGGCATGGTGAAGCAAGGCAGCATAGAGCGCGCGAGCGGCGATTTGCGAGTCAAGTTCACCGTCACCGATTTCAAGCAAGACGTCGACGTCACTTACGACAAGGTGCTGCCCGACCTGTTTCGCGAAGGACAAGGGGTGATCGCTCGCGGAAAATTCTCGGATGGCATCTTCCAAGCCGAGGAAGTGCTTGCCAAGCACGATGAAAAATACATGCCGCCTGAAGTCGCGGAAAAGCTAGCCAAGGAGCACGGCGGCAAATTACCGGTCTCGCAACCCGAATCGAACCCTGAACCGAAACTCGAATCGAAACTCGAATCGAAACCCTGGGCGCAATAGATCACGGCAGTAGACAATATGGTCGTCGAACTCGGTCACTTCGCATTGATTCTTTCGCTGTGCATGGCGATTGCACAGTCGTTCCTGGGTCTTGCCGGCGCGCATCGTCATCATGCGCAATGGCTCGCTGCCGTCAGACCGGCCGTAGCCGGTCAGTTTGTGTTGGTCGCGCTTTCGTTTGCTTGTCTTGTTTACGCCTTCGAACAGAGCGATTTTTCCGTGCTCTACGTGGCATCCACCTCGAATTCATCGCTGCCTGCGATGTACAAATTCACGGCGATTTGGGGCGCGCATGAAGGCTCGATGCTCCTGTGGCTGCTGGTGCACACTCTCTGGACCATGGCGGTTGCTGCATTCAGCCGGCAGCTGCCGAACGAAATGGTGGGGCGTGTGCTCGGCGTGATGGGAGTGATGAGCGTCGGTTATGCCGCGTTCATTCTGTTCACGTCGAATCCGTTCGAACGCTTGCTGCCGCCGGCGGCGGATGGACGCGACCTGAATCCTCTACTGCAAGATCCAGCGTTTCTGATTCATCCGCCGATGCTCTATATCGGTTACGTCGGGATGGTGGTGCCTTTTGCTTTCGCGGTTGCCGCGATGCTGCAAGGCAAGCTCGATCCTGTTTGGGCGCGCTGGGTACGCCCGTGGACGAACGTCGCGTGGATGTTCCTAACCTTCGGCATCACGCTGGGAAGCTGGTGGGCGTACTACGAATTGGGTTGGGGCGGCTGGTGGTTCTGGGATCCGTCGGAAAATGCGCCCTTCGTGCCGTGGCTCGTGGCCACTGCGTTGATTCACTCGCTTGCCGTGACCGAAAAACGCGGCCTCTTCAAGAGCTGGACCCTGTTGCTCTCGATCTTTCCGTTCTCACTTTCGTTGCTCGGCACGTTCATCATTCGCTCCGGACTGCTGACCTCGGTTCACGCGTTCGCCAGCGATCCAAAGCGCGGCTTGTTTATCTTGACGTTCCTAGCGCTGTGCGTCGGCGTGGCTTTGATTCTCTACGCGTGGCGCGCTCCGAATTTCCGCTCGGACGTGGGTTTTGCGGTGATCTCGCGCGAATCGTTTCTGCTGATGAATAATGCGCTGCTGACCGTCGCGGCCGCGATCGTATTGATTGGAACGATGTTCCCGTTCTTCATCGATTGGTTCGAGCTGCCCAAGGTATCGGTTGGAGAGCCTTGGTTCGACGCGATGATTCTTCTGCCGGCGCTTCCGCTTTTTGCGTTGCTAGCGGTCGGCATGCATGCAGGCTGGAAGAGCGACACGCTAGCGAAGGTGAAACGACCGCTGTTGATCGGCTTGGGATTGGGAGTGGCAGTGGCCGTCGTTCTGCCGTTATGGGTTTATGGTTCGGCTTCCGTGCTCACGTATGCCGGCATTGCATTGGCGATTTGGATAGGCGTGTCATCGCTCGTCGATCCGATTTCGCGCTGGCGCAAGGGCCACACGATCTCCGGCGCTGTGATCGGCATGAGTCTGGCGCATCTGGGCGTCGCTCTGTTCGTACTGGGCGTGACCGTCACGAAAACGTACTTGGAAAACCGCGATCTTGCATTGAGCCCCGGCGAGAGCGCGCATGTGGGTCAGTACACGGTGAAATTTGCGAATATCCGGAATTTGACCGGACCGAATTACGCCGCTGTAGAAGGCGAAATCATCGTCAGCGAAGGCGATAAACGGATCGCCGTCTTGCATCCGCAGAAGCGCAGGTATCAAGTGCAGCGCAACGTGCTCACCGAAGCCGGCATCCTTCCCAGTTGGCACCGTCATTTATCCGTCTCGATGGGCGAGCAACTCGGCGACAGCGACAAGTGGAGCATGCGGCTCATGTATCGCCCGCTGCTCCGATTCGTGTGGCTCGGCGCGATCTTCATGGGGCTAGGGGGACTCATTGCCGCCTTCGATCGCCGTTATCGAAAAGCCCTTGCTCGCGATCACTTGATTCGTGATGGAGCACGCGTCGCCGCTGCACCCATTGCGGAAGCGGAGCGCGCATGAAAATTCGCTTCGTCATTCCGGCGGCGATCTTCGCGATCCTGTTCATCGCGTTCGCGCTGATGCTGCGGAGAACGGATGAAGGTTACGACCCAACCATACTAGCCTCGCCGCTCATCGGGAAACCCGTGCCGGCATTTCGCGTTCCTCGACTCGACGATCCGAGTAAACTCGTGTCTTCCGACGATTTCAAGGGCAGTGCATACGTATTAAATGTGTGGGGAACGTGGTGCGTCGAGTGCCGCCACGAACACCCGTTGCTGCTCAAGATCGCCAGCGAGAACGTAGTGCCGATTGTCGGGCTCGACGCAAAGGACGATCTCAATGCCGCACAGCGTTGGCTGCAAACGCTCGGCAATCCGTATGCTGCAGTCGGGTTCGACGAAGACGGCCGCGTTGCGCTGAACCTAGGCGTCTACGGCGCGCCCGAAACTTTTCTCATCGATGAACAGGGAGTCGTTACCTATAAGCTCGTGGGCGTGCTTACTCCTGAAATATGGGAGAAGGAGTTTCTACCACGCATTCGGAAGGACGGGACGGGGTCGTGAATAAGGTACTCCTCGCATTCTTGATTTTCTGTTTCGCGGTGCAGGCCTTCGCAATCGACGGCGAAGCGTTCGACGATCCGAACATGGAAGCGCGCTATCAGTTTCTGATGCACGAACTGCGCTGCCCGAAATGCCAAAACCAAAATATCGCGGATTCGGACGCACCGATCGCAGCGGACTTTCGACGTGAAGTGCGCGCGATGCTTAAAGAAGGAAGGACCGACCAGGAGATCAAGCAGTTCCTCGTCGATCGCTACGGCGACTTCATTCTGTATCGCCCACCCATGGCGACGCGGACGATGGCGCTTTGGTTAGCGCCAGGTCTTGCTCTACTTGCGGCCATCGCTTCGGTGCTCGTGGTCGTCCGTCGCCGTATGAATAAACCTTTGGACGATCCGCCGGACGACGGCGTTAGCGAGAGTCAAACACCGTGATCCCTTTCATTGTGCTCTGCGCCGTCATGATTGCGGCGGCGGTGTTCGTCGTGGCGCGCCCGTTACTGCGTAAGCAGGTGGAATCCAGCCATACGCGCTCATCCTCCGTCACGGTGTTCGTCGCGATAGCCATTGCGACACCACTGCTATCGACGCTGCTCTATTTTTCGCAAAGCAATTGGAAGTGGAATGAATCTGCGGCGATCGTGGACCGCCAACATGACGAACGCGCGATGCTCGAACGACTGGAAGCGCAGGCACAACGAGCACCGAACGATGCAACTTTGTGGCTTGCGCTTGGACGCGCGTCGGTGGAGGCGGGTCAACTGCCGAAAGCCGTGAGCGCATATGAGAAGGCTTTCGAACTCACGAAAGGCGCGAATACCGAAGCGACACTCGGCCTTGCGGAGGCGATGGCGCAGGCCAATCCCGAATCGCTCGGCGGTCGAGCCGGCGAATTGTTCGAGTTGGCGCTGGAGCGCGATCCGAGCAGCGCGAAAGCGCTATGGTTCGGGGCCATCGTTGCGCTTTCCAAGGGAAAGCTGCCTGTGGCTCGCGAACGCTTGCAGCGAGTGCTTGCGCAAAATCCGCCGGAAAATATCAGCGCAATCATCGAACGCCAGCTCCAAGATATCGATCAACAGCTGGGCGAACAGAAGGCCGTGGCGACCGGACGCAGGCTAACGGTGGACGTTTCCCTTTCGGTCGAGGTCGCAAAGGAGGGCGTGGACAAGTCGACGCCATTGTTCGTGCTGGCGCGCGATCCGGTCAACGCGGGTCCGCCGCTGGCGGTCATGCGCAAGACCGTCGCCGACTTGCCGCTCAAAGTGACACTGACGGATCGCGACGCGATGCTGCCGGGCCGCGGAATCAGCAGCGTTCCTCGCGTTCAAGTGGTTGCGCGCATTTCGAAATCCGGAGCGCCTCAAGCGCAACCGGGTGATTTGTTCGGCGATGCCATCGTCGATTTCAGCGGATCGAACGAGAAGACGGTTGCCATCTCTATCGGTCGCAAAGTAGAAAAGTAACGTTAAATGTCCACGGCCTCCGTCACTCAACGCACGTTCCGCACGCTGCCGGGCATGGTTGCGAACTATATAAAAGTAGTGACCAGTCGCAAACCGATGATCGCCCCTCCTGGTACACAGATGGGGCGCACGGTGATGGCAGCCACAACGGTGCGGGTTCGCCCGTCACACCTGCGTCGCTACCGTGCTGCCTGCGGAATCCCCGATGCGCCGATACTGCCGCATGCCTATCCGCATGTATTGGCAATGCCGCTGCACATGTTCGTGTTCGCAAGCCCGAGCTTTCCGGTCAAGGTGCTGGGGCTCATTCATTTGCGAAACACGATTCGGTGTTACCGGTCGATTCCGAACGAATGCACGCTTGCCCTTCAAGTTGAATGCGACACGATGCGTGAAACTTCGAGCGGCCAGGAATACGATCTCATCACCCGTGTAAATTACGAAGGCCAACTTGCTTGGGAAGAGATCTCGACGATGCTGGCGCACCGCGCAACGCCAGGTCAGCGACCCACCATCGAACGCGGCGGAGCCGCCGAGATTAAAACAACACACGCCGTCGATGCCGCTACTGGGCGCCGCTATGCGAGAGTGTCGGGAGACTTCAATCCGATTCATCTATATGCAACGACAGCCGGCTGGTTCGGCTTCAAGCAAGCGGTCGCCCACGGGATGTGGTCGATGTCGCGCAGCTTGGGAGAAGCGACGCCGTATCTACCCCAGGCGCCCATGCAAATCGATACCCAATTCAAACTGCCGCTGTACTTGCCAAGCGAAGTCATCTTTCGCTGCCAGCGAGAAGACACTCGAACGAACATTAGCTTGAGCTCGACCAAAGATAGGCTGCATCTGGCGACACAAGTGTTCGCTCTTTAACGAACTGCAACGCGAAAAGCCGGGCCGGACAATGGTTGCATCGTCACCAATGTCAGCACAACTTTTAAGTGGCGCGAGCACCCATTGACCTATCTTGTTAGAAATCGAATGGCGTGTTCACCGTGTTTTAGCTAGTATGCCGGCCAGCAGTTATCCGGCAAATCATCGATAAGAATTCGCCGGTGACTCGAGGCGAACCACCTGTCGTTACACCTTCCAACCATAGGAATTACCATGCGTAGGTCCCGTTTCCGTATTCGATCTGGCGCGCTCCTAGCTGTCGTCGCCGCCGTTTTTTGTGCGGTAAATTTACCGGTACTGGCCGACTCGCCGGACGTAATCAATCTCGAAGCGCTCAAGAATCGTCCCAACTTGCATCAGACGCCCGTAGGGACCTCCGGCAAGTGGAGCATGGAAATGCTCAACGCGCTGACACAGGAAGAAGGCATTGCGTTGTGGCGCACGTTACCGGCGCCGACTTTTGCGGAAATGAACGGTCACTACGTGGGGATGGGTCCAGGCGCCGACAATCCTGAGTACCAGAAGGGTTATGCGAACTACATGTTCAACGAGAAGTCAGTGCGCGGTTACTGGCTTGGCAAAGCATTCCGTCCGCTAACGGCAACCGCTGGCGAGGGCTATAACCGTTGGCGTTTTCCGGGCGGCAAGGTCGAACGCAACTTGCGGATGGCGACCAGCATTAAAAACTCCATTGTCGACGGCAAACCGGCGTTCGTGCTCGACTATTCGGCGTTCAACAAGACGACGCTCTACGATGAAATTCGCAAGCTCGAAGACGGCGTCTATATCGGCACGGCCACCACGGCGCGTCCGGACGGCACGCGTTCAAAACTCGACATGTTCATTCTCGTCGGACCGACCGATGAGTGGGTGGGCCCACCCTATACCCTCGGCGCAACGCCGCTGAAGGAAGGCACTACGCTACCGACGAAGTAACTCGTCACTGCGATGACTAGGTGAATACGGCCTCGCTTGGCAACCGCTAAGCGAGGCCGTTTGACGTTAGTAAGTTTGAATTCGGTATTTCTATGACACGCACCATCGTCCTCCTGTTTCGCGCATCGCTCCTAGCCGCCGTCGCTGCGACGACAGCCTTCGCCGGTAGCGTCGATCTGCCTTCTGCCAAACCAGAAAGCGTGGGCCTGTCGAGCGAGCGCCTCAAACGCGTCGATGAAATTCTGCAGCGCCACGTCGATGAGGGACATATCACCGGCGCGGTCGTCGCCGTGGCTCGTCGCGGCAAATTGGTGAAATACCAAGCGTACGGCAAGGCCGATGTCGAGGCCGGCACGCCCATGCAGAAAGACGCACTCTTTCAAATGTACTCCTCCACCAAGGTGGTCACGGCGGTGGCCGTCTTGATGATGTGCGAGGAGGGGAAAATCAGGCTGGACGATCCGGTCAGTCGCTATATTCCGGAATTCAAGAACGCCAAGATCGCCGTTCGCAAAAGCGGCGCGGAAGGGAAGTACGTGCCGCGTCCCGCCAACGCGCCGCCGCCGGAGTTCGATACGATCCCGGCATCGCGTGATCTCACCGTGCGCGATCTCATGACGCACACCAACGGCTTGATCAGCAGCGATCCGCGCCGCGTCGGCATGAATCTGCCAACACGACCTGCAGGCGAAAGTCTTGCAGACTACGCGCGCAAACTTGGATCGGTGCCTCTCGATTTCGAGCCGGGTACGCGCTGGAGCTACAGCGCGCTCGCAGGCCCGGATGTGCTTGCGGCCATCGTTGAAATTACGTCAGGCATGTCGTTCGATCAATTTACCCGCGAACGTATTTTTAAACCGCTGGACATGCGCGACACCTACTTCAATCCGCCGGAAAGCAAGCGCGCGCGCCTGCTCCCGGTCTTTCGCAAGGTCAACGATCAGTGGCAGCGCATCGCACCCGCTTACACGGGCGAAGCGGGAATGCGTAACGGCACCAATCCCGACTCCGGATCGATGGGTCTTGCGGGTACGGCTCGCGATTATTTACTGCTGCATCAGATGCTCTTGGACAAGGGCGTCGCATTGAACGGTCAACGTCTATTGGGAATGCGCACGGTCGAATTGATGGCCACCAATCACGTCGGCGATCTGTATCGCGGCGAAGGCGGCTATGCAAAGCCGATGTACGGCCATGGCTTTGGCCTGTTAGTGCAAGTCGTGTTGGACAGCATCAACGGCGACACGGGGCGTTCCAACGGCGCATTCGGCTGGGCCGGCTATCTCGGCACCATGGGTTGGACGGACCCCAAAGAAGAAATCGCCGCCGTGATCATGTTGCAACAAAATAATCGCGAAGTGCACATCGACTACGAGCGCGCCATACGGCAAGCGATCATCGAATAGCGGCGAAGCTACTAAGGCCGACGTTTGCCGGGAACGAGCAGCCCTAGATCTGAATAGCACCCACTTTCCCCATCCCGTCCGGTGTGCATAGCGATGTGCGCGGCTCGGCAGGTCAGGCGAGAATGTAGTCGACAAACAAAAGAGGCCCAACGATGGAAACCCCACTTCGCCTGACGTTCAGACATGCCGACCACTCGGACGCCTTGGCGGCGCGCACGCATGAATTGGTCGGTCGCCTCGCGCGTCTGCAACCGCACATGACTGACTGTCATGTGACCGTCGAAGGTCCATCCGGACGTCATGTCAAAGGCGGCACCTTCGCGGTCTCCATCGATATTTCGCTGCCGAAATCGAGCGTCCATGTGGACACGGCCCGCTCACCAAAGGCTGCGCACGCTGATCCGTATATCGCACTTCGCGACGCTTACGATATCGCGAAGCGCCAGCTTCGAACCGCAATACATGAAACTCATTCTTAACTAACCGACCGATCACGCGACGCGCAGCCTATTGTCAGAACGGCAAGGACTCCGCGAAATCAGGCGTCTTGACGATCAGCGCATCGCAGGAGAGACGCTCAAGAATGTCTTCGGCGGTGCTGCCGATAAATGCCCGGCTCAGGCCGCTGCGCGCAATAGCGCCCATCGTGATGATATCCGCCGGCAACATCTCGGCAAGTTGCGCGAGGAATTCAATCGGACTGGCTAATTTAATGTGCAAATTGGCAGGCGTAACGCGCAAATCGTTAAGGAGCTGCGCGATTTGCGCGTGCTTTCGTTGTTCCTCATGTTGCAACGTTTCCGAAGCGAGCACCTCGATAGCCCGCGGCATGCTCGAGATCGCTTGCGCGACGATAGCTTCGGGAAGATAAGCGTGTGCGACGTGCAATTTGCCGCCGAGTCGTTGGGTGACGAACGAGGCATAGTCCACTATGCGCCGATCCAGCACGGCCGGCTTGTCGTTGACATGGTCGGGGTCGATCGCAGCTACGATGCGCGGGTTCAAACTCCACGGCTTCGGTTTGACGAGCAACAGCGGCAACCGACAGTGCCGAATCAGCTGCCAATCCGTATTGCTCAGGAATGTGCGCCTAGCGAAGGAATGATGGTGAGTCTCTTTAACGACAAAGTCCGCCATGGTATGCCGTATTCTCTTAAGCAACGCTGCGTACAACGAATCCGCTATATCCGCGGTCGACGTTTCCACGATGAGACCGCGGGCCCGCAAAGGGGCCGCCAAACTCTCAAGGAGAGGACTGAGATCCGATAAAAAAGGAAGCGTTGGATAGGCGCGCGCGTGCAGTGTTCGGCGCCTCATCTGTGAGGCTTTGGTGTCGCAGGCGAACAGCTCGAGCTGCGCGCCGAATTTCTTAGCCAACAGCGCCGCTTTGGAAACCGCCGCTTGCTCCTCGCAAGTCGGGTCGACGACGACCAGGATCTTGCAGATGGGATCCATGGGAAACTCCGTTTTCTTTCAGGTGCCGCTGCACGTGAAGCACTGAGTGGTGGAGGGTACCACTCGCAGTTGACGATCGATCAACTCCGTGCGCCGAGTAAGCAGTTTCGCGCGGATACTCGATAAATTCAGCTGTGTCACCTGGATCTCCGATGCATTGACCGAGCGTCAGCATCAGATAAAGGCCGTCTTTTGTCCTTAGGTACCTGGCGCAGGAATCTCAGTGGAGTTCCTTGTATCGGCGAGCGATAGATGTTGCCCACCGACAAAGCGCACGTATCCCCAAAAAAACCGAATGCTGTCCTACATAAACTCACGTCGAACGAACGGTCTACCAAAAACGGACACGCCCCGTATCGACGTGTATGAAATCGGATTTGGGGTAGTAGCCGACACCGCCGCGTTTGAGCGAGAGCGCCAACTCCCGCAATCGACTCGTGGGAAATCGACTTAAGCGAATATCCAAAGCTTGTCCTTGGACGTGAAGGCTATGTTCAGCCACGCCCCTCGACTTCCGGCGTAGGTTCGCATTCGTCGCGGCAGATCGATAGCCGCAAATAATTTCGAACGCGTCGTCGCGATCGGCAAGCACTTGAAGGCCAAACAAGATATCGAGAAGCTGCGGGTCCATGGCGTGGACTTCACCTGTTCTGAAATCCCGAAGCAAGTAGTCGACTTTGGCCAGGCTCACCGCATCGTACTGCCCTTGACTGGCGTACGGCGTGATCAAGGTTTCGCCGGTATGCGTATGGAGGAGGGTGAGCGCACGCGGCGCCGAAGACGCAAGACGCGGAAGCAGAGTCGCCGTCGTGGCTAATCCAAGACAGGAAGTGAATGCGCGCCGCGTGAGCATCATGGACGTGGGGTCTCGCCTGCGCTCGGAAAATTGCCGGCGCTTTTTGCCACGCAAAGCTACGAGGCTGAGAGCGGACTTTCCGTGAAGTGATCGGCATCAATAAGATTCGAGTGAGACAAATGGACCGTCCGCGGCGCAACAGCACGAACGTTGAGTCCACGAAAATTATTTAGGAAAGTTAACCGGGAGAGTAGATCGGTGAGGTACTTGGCAACCAAACACCGCTATATGCCATGAGGCTGCAACATTCCTAATCGCTCTA
>CAZQYC010000048.1:12168-15143 GCA_964597495.1 uncultured Steroidobacteraceae bacterium
GGCATGCGTGCGCAACAGCAGCCGGGTGTGACCTATCGTGTCTATCTCGCCAGTAGCAAAGCGGTACCACAGGATGCAGCGCATTACGCAGGCACCATCAACTTCTTCAATGTTGTGACACTGTCCGACGCGCAAAGCAAGCCCGATGTGCCGGTTGAGCTCGATACCACTGCGCTGTGGCCACAACTCAGCCAAGGGACGTACTACCTGCTGCTCGTTCCCGATGGCGTTCCCAATGCCATGGCGATGGCGGAGATCGAGCGCATCGAACTAATCGCAAAGTGATCTTTTCCCGCAGGTATCCAGTTACCGAGTGCGTTCATTAAGCAAACTTTGATTAGGGAGGACAGTGATGACTCAAATATCCAGACGTAAGTTACTGAAGACCGGCGCTGCCGGAGTTGCCCTCAGCTCATTGCCATTGTCGATGCTGTGGCGTCATGCGCAAGCCGGATCCATGGTGCGTTACGAAGCATCAACACCCAATGGTCAGGCCATGCTGGCGAAATACTCCAAGGCCGTGGCGCTGATGAAAGCCAAAGCATTAGGTGATCCGTGCAGTTGGGCTTTCCAGGCCAACACTCACTGGGTGCATAGCGACACCACCAAGGCGGCATTGATTGCCACCCTGCCTGCCGCACAACAGCCGCTGGCCAATGACATGTGGAACACCTGCCAGAACCATGGCGGCATGACCACTGAAGACATGTTCCTGCCCTGGCATCGCATGTACGTCTATTACCTGGAAATGATCTGCCGCATGGTGCTGAACGATCCGACGTTCACGCTACCGTACTGGAATTACAACGCCGCCGCGACAGCGATGCTTCCTGATGCATTCCGCAATCCCAACAATGCGACCAATCCGTTGTACTACGCCAATCGCAATCCGGGACCACAAAGCGGCGCGCCACTCACCGGCTTGAGCCTGTCGTCATTGAACCAAACCACCTACTCGGGTTTCTGTTCACAGCTCGACTTCGGCTTGCACGGTAACGTACACGTCAAGGTAGGCAATGGTCAGGGGATGGGTGCAGTGCCCTGGGCCGCGAATGATCCGATCTTCTGGATGCATCACTGCAACATTGATCGCCTGTGGGCCAGCTGGAATGCTGCCGGCCGCAGCAACCCCAGCTCTGCCGCATGGACCGGACAGAACTTTGTGTTTGCCAACCCCAGCAGCGGCCAGTGCAATAAGATCGTTGCGACGGTAGGCAACTTCTCTTCAATCGCCAAACTGGGTTACAGCTATGATCGGCTTGAGCCGGTACGCGGCGGTATTCTCGTCAAGTTCCCGTTCACGGTACTGGCGCAACTCAATCCGATTCTGCTCAAGGGACCAGGGCCGGTTGAAGTAGTAGGCTCGCGTGTCACGCATGTCAAGCTGGCGAATGCGGGTGTGCGTACCATGCAAGTGCCGCAGAAGGCACCACTACTTTCGACGCGACTGCAACGCCTGGCCAAGGGCAAGCACATCTATCTGTTGCTAGATGGGTTGATGGCCAACGAAGCACCGGGCGTCACTTACAGTGTGTATCTCAATCCGGCCGACAACCCCTCCGACAAACCGGATGCCTCACTCTTTGTGGGGACCATCAACTTCTTTGGCGCAGTGATGCCGGGCGGCGGCCAGATGAAGGAACATCCACAGCTGTCGTTTGATATCACCGACCATTTGCGCAAGCTGGGTAGCGGTACGACGCTGGGTGAGAACGTCACTGTCAGCCTGATTCCAGATGGCGAAACCAGCTCCAATGCCAAACCGACGATCACATCGGTATCGCTGGCAGAACTCTGAGCAACTTTTTTCGCTTCGTTAGCGATTCAAGCACTCAGGCACCACCATGGACGTCGACGATTGTCGCCGATCAGCAAGCTGATCGGCGGCAATCGACTGCGACCATTCGGGCAGACGGAGCGTAGTTCATATGCGTCCCGCATAACACATCATCAAAGCATCGGCCTATCTCAAGGACTCGCGCCGAACTCGCCTTGCGAGCGGTCCGTGAATTGCTCGACATCCATTGACGATATGAAACGACTTTCATTACTCGCTTGCTCGGCTTTGTCGATCAGCGCATTGACCACCGTGCAGGCTGCTGCGCCTCCGAATGTTAGGGTTACTGCTTTGGGCCGACATGTTGGCGGCCAGGTGGTTTACCAATACGAAGTCGAGAATCTGGGCTCGTCTTCGATTAAGCGAATCATCGTGGGTCAGTACTTGCCTGTTTCTGGAGAAGGGGAGGCGGAATTATCGGTCGCTCCGTTGAGCGACGGCAATTCACTTTGGCTATCGCCCATGGTTGCAGCGCGCCCCGAAGGCTGGGGAGTAGCCCTGGTATTCCCGGAGGAAAGCGATAAGTTCTCGCTAGAATGGATTGAGGCGAATTACTTCGCACAACTTTGGCCGGCCTCTCCGCCTGTCGAAAATGCTCCCGCTCGAGTATCGGCACCTCAATATTTGGCTCCGAGTACGAAAGTCTCTCAATTCACGGCCACCGTGCCGCGAATGGACTTAGGGTATGTAACGGGTCACTTAACCGTCGACTTTGGGGGCAAGCTGGTCAATGTTCCTCTTTCAAAGGGAGATGCTCGTGCACCAGAGATAACTTGGAGCGCTCATCGCCTGAACCAGAATGAATCGAAAGGACAGTGGGCTCTCTTAAAGCTTGAAGCGACCGTCGCAGACGAAGTAGATCCCAATCCGGTTCTTATTCTTGATCCAGTCACTTCCAATCAAACGCTGGCGGATGGAGACGTGAGCGTCGCGAAAGTTGCCAATAAAGCTTGGAACGTCAAGGTTAAGAATGTCCCAGAAAGAACATATGTGTTCACAGCGCGAGCGACGGATGCCTCTGGCAACAAGGGCTCCAAGAGCTACATATACAACGTTATTCCGTAGCCGCGCTGCTTATTCGACTACGAACCCAAGTCTGGCATTGTCGCGTCATGGAACGATCAACCACTGTTTTCGG
>CAZQYC010000048.1:15243-27320 GCA_964597495.1 uncultured Steroidobacteraceae bacterium
AAAAAGTAGGGATCAACGGACTGAACGCTCTGCAATGCCCCATTAGACTCGCTCAAGCCCCTTGTGCCTCGCATTTCACGGCCAACGTCTAATGTGTTCGAGCCCACTATGCTAAAAAATGGATTGTTCAGCCTATTGCCGCTATTTGCTACGGCTTTCGCGCTCGCGGGAACACAGCCTGTCAATTCGACTTCGAACTTGAAACGATATTCGCTCGAAGAACTTCTCGATCTTGAAGTCGTGACAGTTTCTCGCCACGAATCCCGTGTCTTCGATA
Source organism: uncultured Steroidobacteraceae bacterium (assembly GCA_964597495.1). Taxonomy (GTDB): domain Bacteria; phylum Pseudomonadota; class Gammaproteobacteria; order Steroidobacterales; family Steroidobacteraceae; genus CAZQYC01. Next base: position 15,521 of record CAZQYC010000048.1, read on the forward strand.
CGCCAGCAGCCATTTCGCTCATTACGCAACAAGACCTTCGCGAGTCTGGGGTGACCGCCGTCCCGGAAGCGCTGCGCATGATTCCTGGCATGGAGGTCGCGCGCGGCGTCGAAAACGGCGGGTGGCTCATTTCTGCCCGCGGCTTGAATGTGGTCCCTTCGACCAAGCTTCTCGCGTTGGTGGACGGACGCAGTGTCTACAATCCGTTCTCTGCAGGCGTCTTTTGGGATGTTCAGGATGTGTTCCTGCCCGACATCGAACGCATTGAAGTCGTGCGCGGACCCGGAGGCGCACTCTGGGGCGCGAATGCGATCAACGGCATCGTAAACGTCGTATCGAAGACCGCTTACGAGACCCAAGGACTGTTATTCAGCACACGCGCAGGTTCTTATGAACGTGCCTACGCCGGGGCGCGCCTCGGATTCGGCATAGGCCAACAAGGCGCGGCACGCGTGTATATGCAAAGCATGCGTCGAGACGAAATGAGCCTGCCGTCGGGGCTCAATGCCGACGATCCCTGGCACACCTCGCAAGGAGGATTCCGCGCCGATTGGGATATCGATCATCGCGACACCCTTACTCTTCAAGGAGATCTGTATGACGGCACGCGCTTCAACCCGGACCCCGTGTCGCTCTTCGGCTCGAATCTGCTCGGTCGCTGGCAACGAACGTCGGACACGGGCGATCGCATCACGCTGCAAACCTACTATGACCGCGTCGAACGCACGATACCGAATGTCGTCGGATTCAAGATCGATACATTCGATACGGATTTCCAACACCGCCTTTCGCCGCATCCGAGGCACATGTTGACCTATGGCGGCGCGTATCGTCTGGTGTATGCGGATATCGAGCGCACCGCCGTTCTCGTTGCGCCTCCAAGCCGTCAAACCACGCATTTGCTCAGCGCCTTCCTACAGGATGAGATTTCGCTTGATGATCTCTGGACAGTGATAGGCGGCTCGAAAATCGAACACAATGACTTCACCGGAATTGAGGTTCAGCCTAGCCTTCGCCTGCTATATGCGCCGCTTAAAGAATATCGATTTTGGGCCGCTCTCTCGCGCGCGATCCGCACGCCGACCTTGCTTGACGACGAGTCCGCGATTCGTCGTGGCCCCGTAGTCACGCTCGGCAATTCCGCCTTTACGTCGGAAAAAGTCGTTGCCTATGAACTTGGAATGCGCGCGCAACCTCTTTCGTCGCTCACTTTCAGCATTGCAGCATTCTTTAACGACTACGCGGCCTTGCAAAGCATTGAAACCATCAACGCGACTACACGCCAGCGCGACAATGAACTTGAAGGGTCGACGGACGGCATAGAGTTGGCGGGCTTATGGATGCCAGCGGCACGAGTGCGACTTCGGGCTACGTATTCGTATCTTAACGTGCAACTTCGCGCGCAGCCGACGAGCACCGATACCACTTCGGCGCGCCAGGCAGGAAACGATCCGATCCAACAAGCGACGGTTCGGATCAGCATCGATCCCACGTCAACACTGGAGCTTAATGGCACAGTTCGCTTCGTCGATCGCCTATCCAATCTGAATGTGCCCAGTTACACCGATCTCGATTTGCGGTTCGCGTGGCACCCCACTCCACGGCTTGAAGTGGCGCTCGTTGGGCAAAGCCTCTTGAATCCATCGCATCTCGAATATGCAACCCCTACCCTGCAAAAAAGCGTTCCGCGCGGAGTATTTGCGACACTCACGTGGTCGGCGACTGAGCGGTGAGTACATTGACGCAACTTGTTTCCCGACTTCTTACGGCGTTACGGCCGCCGTTTGTTGCGCGGTAGCCTGCCCGCCCAACGCCCGCAACCATTCGCTTGCTTGTTTGCGCGAATCTTCGAAAGTCACCGCTTTTTGCAACGCCGCGACTGCACCGGGCATGTTCTTCATGCTGTAGTGGGCAACCGCAAGCCGCATCCATGCTTCGCCGGGACGCTTGAGCCCGCCTTTTTCGAGCGCTTTCTCGAGCATTTCCTTCGACTCCTTCCACCGCTCGTCATCCCCGTACATGCCGCCGAGCTTGAAATAGTAATCGCCTTTCTCCGACATCGAGGCGAGTTTCTTGAGCGCCGCTTCGGCCTTAGTCGATTCGCGAGCATTGATCCACGCGTCCGCAATGGATTCCAGATTCTTTTCGTCGGCTGGCACTTTTTTCTTGTCGATCGCGTCTTGCATCAACGTTCCGGCCTTCAGCGGCAATTCGAGCATCATGTATACGCTATAGAGATTCTTGATCTCGTTCGGTTTCTCGATGTAACCCTGGCGTTCCGCCAATGCCAGCACCGCGACCGATTCCGTGTCCTTCTTCATCTCGTAGAACAAACTCGATAGCTGGCGCCAATAGTCCGGCTTATCGGGCAACAAGCTGATCAGCTGTACCAAAGCTTGAGCGCAGGCCGGGTAGTCCTTGAGTTCGTAACTGATGGCCAATTTCATTTGCAACCAGAGTTCTTTCGGCGCCTTGGACTTGGAAATCGCCAGGTCGATTTGCGGCAGCGCTTCCTGATAGCGTTTGCGTTCCGAAAGCGCATTCGCCAAAAAGATATGCGCCTCCGCGTTCACTGCACCGCACGCGGTCGCGATGTAGTTCTGCAGCACTTTGATGCCGTCGTCCTGTTGTCCGGCAACGATGTAGAGCTGACCAAGATTGAACTGCAGTTGTTCGCTCTGCGCGCGTGGTAACGTGTTGAACGAGAGCGACTTCGCGAACGCCTTCACTGCATTGGCATAGTCGTTCTTCGAACTGTAGGCAAATCCCAAGTTGTAATTCATCATTGCCTTTTCGTAGTCGCTGCCGCTATCGGCCAGTTTCGACAACTTCTCGATCGCCTCGTTGTATTTCTGCTTCGACATGTACTCCATGGCGCTTTCGAGACCGCTGTAAGCCGACTCGCTCATGTCGGCCTGCGCCTTGTCGGGTTTACTGCACTCGGCGGGCGCCGACCACGCTGTCGAGCCGACAACGCATGAAACGGCCAACGTCATCGCTGCGCTTGCTATCCGATTCATTGCTGCCATATCTTTATCCTGCACTCGCTGCTGGCTGATTGATGCCGAAATCGATCTTCTGTAAACCTTTTTGCTCGACCGGCTGGCCGTCCCTCACTCTTGGCTTGAATTTCCAACGCAGCACGGCGGCAACCGCGGCGGCTTCGAATAAGCCTTTGGGCTTCGCGTCCGTTACGCGCGCGCTTCGCACACTACCGTCCGCATTGACGACGACTTCGAGCTGAACCCATCCGCTGATGCCCGCTCGAGCTGCATCGCGGGGATACTGTGGAGGAATGCGTTGCAGCGGCAATAGATCGCCGTCGAACATGCCGCCGCCTCCGCCGAGCTTGCCGCCCATCGGTCCGCCGGCAACGGATGCGGAGAGATTCAAATCCGGCACGGAGAATCCGCCAAGTCCTTCCTGCTGCACTACGTCGGTCGCCACACGCATCTTTGCAGGCGGAGGCGGCTGCGAGGGCGGAGGCGGCGGTTTACGGCGCGTAGTGGTTTCCACTTCCGAGTCTCGTTTCAATCTGACGAAATCAATGGTCGGCAATGCCTCGGACTTCTCAAGCGCATGATGGCCGATCTTAATGACGGAATACATGAGCCCAAACAACAACAGCGAGAACGCCAGCGACATGCCGGACGCGGCGATCATGGGATTCTTCAGCGCGACAAAAGGGTTTTTACTCATGATGCGACTCGCTGTGTTCTCTCGGTCATCCGTTGGAAGCAGGCGCGGTGGCGATCGACACTTCGTTGATGCCGCCGAGCTTCACTTGATCCATCACTTGCGTCAGAGTACTGGTCTGCGACTCCTTATCGGCAATGATGACCACCGTGTCCTCGGCGCGTTCGATATGCAGCCGCTCGATCTCCTGCCGGATTTCACGGAGATTCACCTTGCGCTTCTCCATCCAAATGTCGCCGTTCGGACGGATAGCGATCAGAATGTTGCCGGACTCCTTGCCTTCCGCCGTCAGTGCTTGCTGTTTATTCACGACGATGCCCGCCTCCTTGACGAACGAGGTCGTGATAATGAAGAAGATGAGCAAGTTCAGGACGAAATCGAGCATTGGCGCTAAATCGATGCCGGTTTCTTCGCTGTCCGCTTCGGAGTGTCGTCGTGATTGCATGGTTTGTCCTCACGCTCTTTCGGTGGCCGCGATGGAAACGTTTTGCACGCCGCCCTGGCGCACTTGATCGATGACCGTCACCAGCACGCCCGTTTGCGCGCCCTTCTCCGCCACCACCACCACCGCATCGTCGGGGCGTTGCGCGTGCAGCCGTTCGATGTTAGCGCGTACGGCACGGGCGTCCACTGCTCGCTTGTCGATGACGATCGTTCCGGTTTGATCGATGCGAACAACAATGCTTCCCGCCTCCTTGCGCTCTTGATTCGCCGATGAATTCGGCCGACTTACCGTCAAGCCGATTTCCTTCGCGAAAACCGCGGTGATGATGAAGAAGATCAGCAGGTTCAACACGAAGTCGAGCATCGGGGCCAAGTCGATGCCGGTTTCATCAGAACCATGACTCACTAAATGTCTTCGTGATCGCACGTTGGACTCTCCGTTAGAACGAGAACTCAGAATGAGAACTTGTCGGCCAATCTCTCGGTTTCCATTCGTACTCGGCGACGGAAGTAGTACACGGGGTACAAACCCGTGATACTTACCGCGAGACCCGAGAGCGTGCAAATCATCGCTTCGGAAACGCCGCTCGCCATCGAGCGAGCATCCGCCGAACCGCGCGCCGCCATCGCGTCGAATACTCCGAGCATCCCGGAAACGGTGCCGAGGAGCCCAAGCAGCGGACACATCGGCACCAGCACGCGAAGCATTTGCAGATTCGAACTCATCGCCGCATTCAACCTCGAAATCATCGCCGTACGCACGTGCTGTGACGCCCAACTCAAGCGATTGCTGCGCGCGTTCCATTCCTCCAACATGCGTGCCGTATCCTCGGGCAGGCGCTTGCGGAAGTACCAGTAGCGCTCCAGAACCAGCGCCCACATCAATACGCAGGCGAAGAAGATCCAGTTGACGACGGGACCGCCGAGCTCCCGCATGTCGTGCAGCGCGCCGAAAGCAGAGGAGAATGCTTCAAGCATGGGCTTTCTTCTCCAAGCGTTGTGCCAAGAGACCGGCGCTCTGTTCGTCGAGCACTTGCACGATGGATTTCGAGAGCGACGACAGCCAGGCGTTCATGAAGAGCAACGGAATGGCGATCGAGAGACCGAGCACGGTCGCGATCATCGCCTGCGAAATGCCCGACGCCATGAGCTTGGGATCGCTAGAACCGGATTCGGTGATGCTCTGGAACGTGATGATCATGCCGATGACGGTGCCGATCAGACCCAAGAGCGGACCGGCGGCGACGCAAAGTTTCAGGAACGACTGGAAGCGTTCGAGCGGCGGCAATTCCTTGAGCACGGCTTCGGAAATTCTGAGCTCCACCACCTCCGCCTCTTGTTCAAGCTTCTCCTTATCGCCTTTGAACGTGGCCAACACGCGGCCCAATGGATTATCGCTACCGGGATCGTTGAGGAAGTTGAGCTGGTTCTTGACCTTGCCGCGAACCATCGCCAGATAGAACAACTGTACAATGGCAAGCACCGCGCCGATCACGCCCACCAGAATGATCACGTAGCCCACGGCCTCGCCGTGTTGAATGCGCTCCATCACGTTGGGGCGTTGCGAATAGATCGTCAGCAAAATGCCTCGTGTCGGATCGAGCACGCCCTTCACGTAACCGGTCTTGATGCTTTCGACTCGTTTCGCCGGCGCTTCGAACGCCGATCCCGGCTGGCGTGCCATGATGGCGAGCTTTCCTTGGCTGGGCAGGTAGTTCATGTAGTTGCCGTCGGTCGTAGCACTGAACGGCCCGACGCGCACGACGGGAACCGTCGTGGTACCACCAGTAGGCGATATCACCTCGCCAGTATATTTAACGACCTTACCAGTCTCCGTCATCTCGCGTTGCAGCTCGAACCAGAATCGTTCCAGGTCTTGCATCGACGGCAAGTTCTTGGATTGCGCGAGCTTGGACACGAACTCCGAACGACCCGGATATTGGGCGCTGATGATGGAGTTATTCACGACCGCGGAGAAATCGTTCGCGACTTGGCGGACGACGCCGAACATTTCGCCCAAGTTCCCGGCCCGCGCATCCAACTGCGCTTGCATCTCGGTGAGCTTCTTCTCATTGGCATCGAAGGCCGTCGTCAACGTGGCGCTCCGGGCTTTTTGCTCATTGAGCGCCGAACGTGCTTCGGCCATGAGCGCTGCCTGCTTGTTGCGTTCGGCGAGGAACTTCGCTTCGCGCTCTTGATTGGCCTTGGCCTCGCGTTCGCGCGCCGAGCGCGTTTGTTCGAGCAAATCGTCCAAGTTAGTGGCGGCGACGGCGGCGTTCGTCAGCGACGCGAACAGCAGTGCCGCCGTCAAGCGAACAAAAGTAGTGGCAGCGTTCATTAGATGGCCTCCTTCGGCGCATGAATGGCGACACTGAGGAAATCGGGAGCAGACTGCTTCTTCGCGATCTTGAGTCCGGCTTTGACATTGTCGGCATAGTCGTTATCCGCCACCCATTTCTTGGCATCGGAATCCCAGTAGCCCGTCTCTTTGCCGTCGAGTGATTGATACATGATGCCGACACGTCCCGCACGCAAGAACTCGACCGTCTTCTCGCCGACCTTGCCTTGATAAGCTTCAACCGTGCGGCCGTACTCCATTTCGATCTGATAAGCCTCCACGAGCCGTCGATATTTTTCGGAGGTCGACACATCCGCTCGGCCCATCAAGTCCTTGAGATTCGCGATGCGGGCGGCGCGTTCTTCCACGAGAAAGGGCAAATCCAATTTAACGAACTGCTCCAGCGTATCGAGCATCTTGTTCATCATCGGCAGCACTTCGCGGGCCGTCGTTTGGATCTCCGTCAGCTGTTGGTTCATGCCGTTCAGTTGATCTTGCTGCGACTTCACTTGCACCGCGAGCTCGTCGTTGTAGGTCTTGAGGCTCTGCGCTTCCGCGGTCATTTGCCGATAGTCGGTCAGCATCTTGGCCGTCTCGGTGTCGAGTTGCTCGATGCGCTTCTGCGAGGCGCGTGCGCTCTCCTCGGTTTTTACTTGCTCACCAATAACGGCACTGACCTTGTCGTCGGCACCGACGGTGATGCCGGCCCACAAGGATGTCAGAACCAATGCGGTTGCCGCGCGTATGCCGGATCGCAATCGATGCTTCGAAGCTATAGTCGCGAAGTGTGAACTCATAATGATGTACCTAAAGGGTTCTCTGCACTAAAGCCAAAACCGGCTGGTCAAGCGCGGCACCTCTCGTCTACTCGCAATGCAAATTTCAATCCACTGACGGCGGATCTATCATTAGACCGATCACTAGACTGATCATTAGACCGATCCTCGATGGAGAGCCCTACTGCCAATGATCGATCGATGAACAAAGAGTGATTTGCATGCACCAATTCCGTGAATAACTGTGACTGCTGCGTCATTTGTGGCTCGCCGCGTACTGGATTCGAAAAATTAGACGCACCAAAAGCGGTCCACCCTACCCTTGCGACATGTCGTATAGATAGATGAAGTGCTGTGAGTGGTGGATAGAGAGGGACACCACTGCGTTAAACGGCGAGCGTTAATTTTCCACGCTCTTCCCTCATCCTGCCCTCTCCTGTTGCGGGGCGAGTCGAGGATGGCTTTCCAACGACACTCAATGTGTCGTTGGACCGAGCGAGCGCCAATGCAGGGATAGCATTGGCCGGGGTCGGACAGGAGTCGGCTTCTTTTTTTTGCTATCTATCGACGCGCCGGCGAAATCGCTTCGCCATGAGGTGGCTGCGAAGTATTGGTCGTAGACATCAATGTCTTCCTCATGGGTCTTGTTTTCATCAACACATACGTCGCCGGAATGACGTAGAGCGTCAGTGCGCTTCCGCCGATCAATCCCCAAATCACGGCAATGCCCATCGACACCCTACTCTCGGCACCGGCGCCCAAAGCCAACGCAATCGGCACGATGCCCAGCACCGTTGCGAGACTTGTCATCAAAATCGGCCGCAACCGCGCGGCAGCGGCCTCCTGCACGGCGATCAGCGCCGTCGGCGCGCCCGCAGCACGGCGCTGGTTCGCGAACTCGACGATCAAAATCCCGTTCTTGGTCACGAGACCGATCAGCATGATGAGCCCGATCTGCGAAAAGATATTCAGCGTTTGATTGAAGTACCAAAGTGCAAGCAACGCGCCTGCGAGCGCGAGCGGCACGGTGAGGAGAATCACGAACGGGTCGATGAAACTTTCGAACTGGGCCGCCAGCACAAGATAGATCAGAATGAGCGCCAATAGGAACACCAAGCCGAGCGACGAAGAACTTTCGACGAAATCCGCTGCCGCTCCCGTGAGCGACGTCGTGAACCGCTCATCCAAGGTTTCCTTGGCGACCTTGCGAAACTCCTCGATCCCATCACCGATTGCATAGCCTTTCGCCAATGTGCCCGAAACGGTCGCGGCGGCATATCGGTTGTAGCGGTAGAGTTCAGGCGGCGCGCTGCTTTCCGTGAGCGTGACCAGATTATCGAGCCGCACGGATTCGCCGCTCACGCTGCGCACGGCGATGTTGCCGAGATCATCCGGGCGGGAACGGAAATCGCGTGTCAGCTGCCCTATGACGTCGTACTGTTTTTCGTTCAGGATGAAGTACCCGAAGCGCTGGCCGCTCAGGCTCGACTGCAGGGTCTGCGCGATGTCGAGCGCGCTCACGCCTAATGTCTGCGCCTTGTCGCGATCGATCGTGACGCGAACCTCGGGCTTGCTGAATTTGAGATCGCTGTCTACGAACGTGAATACCTGGCTTTTGCGTGCGGCTTCGATAAATTTTGGCAGCGATTCACGCAGCGCTTCTAGGTCAAGCGCCTGCACGACGAATTGCACGCCGGTGTTGGTGGAACGCCGCTCGCCGATGCTTGCTTCTTGGGTCACGTTGATTCGCGCGCCAGTATATTGGCGCTGCAGAACGCGCAAATCCTCCGCGATTTCCATCTGCGTACGCGTGCGCTCCTTCTTGTCCTTGAGGAATATGCGGACGAATCCGTTGTTCACCGCGCCCTGCACGCCAGGTCCTCCGCCGGCACCGGGCACCTGCGTCATCATGACATGAGCTTCGGGAACTCGTTCCGCCGTCGCCTTGGCGACATCGTCCATGAAATTTTGCATGTAATCGTAACTCGCGCCTTCCGATCCGTTCGCGCGCACCCAGATGCGGCCTCGATCTTCGAGTGGCGACAACTCGCGAGGCAACGCGGCGAGCGACAAATAGATCAGCAAGCCTGCCGCCCCCACCACGCCGATAGCTGCCCATCGCCAGCGGAGAAACGTCCCCAAACCCAGCGCGTAGGCACTCTCCAACCATTTAAAGAACGGCTCCGTCTTGACGAACAGCCAGCCGCGCGCTGCATGCGTCTTAAGCAGACGCGAACTCAACATCGGCGTAAGCGTCAGCGCGACGAACGCCGAGATCAAAACGGCGCCTGCGATCGTGATACCGAATTCCCGGAAAAGTCTTCCGGATAGCCCACCCATGAATAAAAGCGGCAAGAAGACCACGGCGAGCGTAATCGTCGTGGAAATGACCGCCATGAAGATTTCCTTGGTGCCGTCGATGCCCGCCTGAAACGGCGTCATGCCGCTCTCGACCTTGGCGTAGATGTTCTCGAGAACGACGATGGCGTCGTCGACCACCAACCCGATCGCCAACACAATCCCGAGTAAGGTGAGCGTATTGATGGAAAAGTCGACGGCCGCCATCACGGCGAACGTTCCGATGATCGACACCGGAATGGCGATTACCGGAATCAAGGTCGTGCGCCATTCGCGCAGAAAGAAGAACACGACCAGCACGACGAGCGCGAACGCGATGAAAATGGTCTCGGTGACCTCGAAGAGCGATTGACGCACGTATTCCGTGTTGTCGTAGGCGATTTCCAAATCGATGTCGCCCGGCACTTCCTTCTTGATTTGCTCGAGGCGAACTTTAAGCTGATTGACGATCTCGATCTGATTGGCGCCCGGCTGCTGCTTGAAGTAGAGGCCGGCAATCGGCTTATCGCCCATCTTAAGCGCGCCGCGCTCGTTCTGCGGACCCAATTCGGCATACCCGATGTCGCGAAAACGAACGATGCGGTCTTCGCTCCGCTTCACGATCAAGCTGTTGAACTGCTCGGGCGTGTTGAGGCGTGAAAGCGTTTTAACCGGAAGCTCGATGGAGGAACCCTCGATGCGGCCGGAAGGCAGTTCGATGTTCTCCCGATTGAGCGCCAGGCGAACGTCGAGCGGCGAGAGGTTATAGGCAGTTAGTTTTTCCGGGTCCATCCACAACCGCATCGCATACCGCTTTTCCGCGGGTTGATCGACAGCGGCGATGCCGGGAACGGTCTGCAGCTTTTCTTTCAGCGAGTCCGCGAAGGCGGACAGCTCCAGCTGTGAACGTCGCGAACTGCTCAATGCGATGCCGAAGATCGGATTCGAGTCGGCGTTGGCCTTGTTGAGGATCGGTGGATTCGTGTCCGGAGGCAGATTTCGAACCGCGCGAGCGAGTTGATCGCGCACGTCGCTGGCCGCGGTGTCCAAGTCCGCGCCGAGCGAAAACTCCGCGGTGATCGAACTCGCTCCTTCGCGGCTGTTCGACGTCAACGTTTTTATTCCTGCCACGGAGTTGACGGCTTCCTCAAGCGGTTCCGTAATTTGTGCTTGCACGACCTCCGCCGCCGCGCCGGGATAACTCGTCGTAATGGAAATCGTCGGCGGATCGACGGCGGGATATTCGCGAACGCCGAGTTTCGTTACGCCGATCGCGCCGAACAAGATGATGAGCAACGACAGCACGACGGTGAAAACCGGCCGCCGAATGCTGATTTCCGCGAGCGTCATGTGTGCGACTTCGAAGCGACAGGATGGGCGGCGGGCGCGTCGGCCGCAACCGCCGAGGTCTCTTGAGCCGGCTTGCCTTTCTTGGCTGGACCGTCATCGTTGCTCTTCACGGCGATCCCCTCGCGCATCTGCTGCAAGCCTGACGTAATCAAGACATCGCCCGTCTTGAGACCCGAGAGAATTTGCACTTGACTCGCGGTACGCGTGCCGGTCTCGACGATCCGCCGCGACGCCTTGCCGTCGCGGATGACGAACACGTTCTTATCCGTGATCCCCGGTATTACTGCCTCGGCAGGAACCAAGATAGCGTCGTTGGTTTTGGCAAGTGCCAGCTCCACGCTGGCAAAGCCGCCCGGCAGCAAACGTCCGTTGGGATTGGGACACACTGCGCGCAACAACACGCTGCGCGTGCCGGCGTCGATCCGCGGATCGAACGCGTAGATCTCGCCGTCGAAATGCCGATCGCCTCCGGCGACAGTAAACGTAATAGGCATTCCGGATTTCACGCGACCGGCGTATTTTTCCGGAATCGAGAAATCGATCTTGAGCCTGTCCAAACGCTGCAACGTAGCGACTCGTGTCGCCGCGTTGACGAACGCGCCTTCGCTCACGTACCGCAATCCCACCACGCCGGAGAAAGGTGCGCGAATCTCGGTCTTCGCGATTTGCGCTTCGGCAAGCTCGATTTCCGCAAGCTGAATCTGAAGTTCGTTCCACGCGGTGTCGTATTCTTCCTGGCGCGTGACGCCGTCTCTAACCAACTTCGCGAGTCGTTGCTCACGCAGCATTGCTAACGCCTTGCGCTGCAACGCACGCTGACGCGTCGCGCGCAAATCGGCGTCGTTAAGTTTGACAAGCA
>CAZQYC010000048.1:27420-28762 GCA_964597495.1 uncultured Steroidobacteraceae bacterium
TACGCACGCTTGCATAAAGCGATCGAAGCGTTGCCGGCTCCGTTCTAGAGAGGGTCGAGACGAGCGTTCGACGGAGCGGTTCCAGCCGCAACTCCTTTCCGTTGACGACGAGATGCGGCCCTTGGAAATCGATGGCATAAGCGCTGTTCAGGTGAACGGTCGAATCGTCAGGCCACACCGGTGTCTCATCGTCTGACGCATAGCTGAGGGAACCAAGATCGAATTCACCCGCAACCTGTTCGCGCGATCGGAACGATCGTTCGAAAGCCGCCCGCTGATGCGGGTCGCGCAAAACGGCTGCGAGTTTCCCCACGATACCTTCCGCATCCAGCGACTTAGCGTTCGAAGCACCGATGGCGAACCCTACACGCGCGGATTCCAGTTGCGACAGATGCACTTGGCAAATCCACTGCAGGAAATCCATCGCCGTCGGTGCATAGGTGCCCACAGAGAGATGAAAACTTCCCGTATTGCCGGGAATCACTCGATGCCACCACCCGCGCGGCACGTAGAGCACGTCGCCCGACTCAAGCTCGCAATCCAGTATCGGTTCGCCGGGGCAGAGATGCTCATGACCTGCGCTGGTCTGAAAGCTCAACGGATTACGCCACGTCGGTGCGAACACTTGCCAGCGCTTCTTCCCGAGAAGCTGAATGACGAAAACATCGTGGGTGTCCCAATGCCGACCGAAGGTTCCGGTTCCGCCGAAACTCAAGTAAGCGTTGCTCGTTGCGGTGTGCCCCGCGAATCGGCTCACGGCATGACACAATCGTTGTGCCGCAAGCGACGTGCGTTCCAATTGGTTCATCACCACGCTTGCGCCGCTCTGCAAGAGGCCATAGAACTTTGCCTTGTCGATTCGACAGTGAGCTTCGTCGATGAATCTCTCCGGAGATATCGATCCATCTTTGAATACCGTGAACAGAGGCGGAACGGGGTCGACGCGATGGAGCAGCTCGTCGACGTCGCTCCAGGCGAACTGAAGCTCCTTGACGGCGCCGCGCATAAGGCAGATTTCTTTCTCGAAATGATTCCGCTGAAACGCCTCTGGCGTCATCGAAAAATCAATGAGCGGCCCACCACGGTTCAGTGGCGCGACGCCATGCATCGATTCGGCCGTCGACTCGGCAAGTAGGGATGTCATGTCTGGAAAGCCTCGACTCCTTTAGACGGGTGCATTCGCATGCACCCTACCTTGTATAACCGGGAAAATGGATCCCGATCTTCATCGGGATGACGAAGAGGCATATGCCTTCACCCCGTTGCAGAACGGGGGCCATCTGGAATGACCGAGGGCCCGGCCTTCGGGGATGACGAAGAGGCGCATGCCGTCACCCCGTTG
>CAZQYC010000048.1:28862-30384 GCA_964597495.1 uncultured Steroidobacteraceae bacterium
GCAATTCGTCACTTGTACCAATACGTATCCTTGATCTCCTTGAACACTTTCTTCGGGATCATCGAGTGGATGCCCTTCGTATGGTCGACGATCTGAGTCACGTGAAAATCGACGTTCATGCTGGTGAGCGAATAAGCGCGTTCCGTATCTTTCCATCCCGTCACGTCATTGATATAGGCGATGGTTTCATCGACCGCTTGCTGCATGGCGTTCTCGAGGTCGGCATCGAGACCGAACGCGATGTAGTGCGTCGAAGTTTCCGCGCGCGGCATTTTGAGCGACTTCCCTTTGTGAAGAATGAACTTGAGAATCGCCGTGTTGGCCGTCTCGATGGCGGTGCCCGTTATCTCACCGTCGCCTTGCGCGGCATGCGCGTCGCCCGTGAAGAATCGGCCGCCCTCGACATACACGGGAATGTAAAGCGTCGCACCCGCCACCAATTCCCGACAATCAAGATTGCCGGCGAAACGACCGGGCGGGCTACTGCTCAAGTTCAACCCATCCTCCGGCGCCGGCTGAAGCGCCATTACGCCCATAAACGGCCCGAGCGGCACTTCAACGCCTTTTTCGAAGAGGCCGAGATTGCGTTTGACATCCAAAATCGTGACATGCGCCGGCGGCTTCGGCGTGATCTCCGAACCTTTGAGGCTTCGCCCCGGCGCTGCACCGGTGGTGCCGTAAGGAATGCGCGGCACCACGGAGAGAATGCGAATCTCGATCGTGTCGCCGGGCATCGCGCCTGCGATGTTCACGGGTCCCACTATCAAGTGCCCGTTCTGAATGCCCGCGTAGCGCGTCGTCTTTTCGAGCACCGCAATGGTTTCTTGAAGCGCCGGATTGCTGACCGTGGTAGGTACTTTGTTTTCCTTCAACCACAGCTCCGGATCTTTCTGCGCGCTGCGCCATCCTGCACCGCCACCGGTATCGAAGCGCACGGTATCGCCGGACTTGATCGTGAGAATAGCCTCCTTCTGGGCCGGAAAATTACCGATGACGGAGTTCTCCGGCGTGAGCTTCACATGATGGTCGTAGGAAGGTTCGGCGCTGGCCGCGGAAACTGCTAGTGCAGCAATGACAGAAGGCACGGCACAGCGGAGGTGTTTTGCTCGTTGCATGGTCGCGTCTCACAGGGAGTGTTATTCCTGAGACGAACTGCCACCGTATAGCCCCCACCTGAACTTCTCTCAAATCAATGTGGCTTGCGAAACTTCAACAAAACCAGATTGCCACTAATGCGCTCCGTCACGAATTCGAAGCCGACGGCCGACATGTCTTTCTTGACCCGACTCGCATCGACGCTCACCTCTTCCGCGACGAGTTCGCCACCCGGCTTCAGCGCATTAAGCAGCGCGCCGTTCACCCATGTCATATTCGGCGAACCGAATTTCTCGGTTCGAAGGTCGCCATAACGTTCCGATATCCAAATCACATCGAGCGGCTCGGGCGCGATGAAGCTTTCGATAGGCAACCGCGAAACAAAATAGGGATACACCCAACCCGGATCGTCGCTGTCGGAATGCAA
>CAZQYC010000049.1:0-10489 GCA_964597495.1 uncultured Steroidobacteraceae bacterium
CATGCAACCCATGCCATTTGACGCTAAGCTGCTGCACAGTTCGTACAGCGCGTCCTATCTGCACGGTGAAATCATGCCATTCAAGTACGTAAGCGTTGCGGAAGCGATCAGCCGTGGCGGCTTGCGAATGGTAGTCGTCGGCGGTATTCCAAGCCCGTGGACCGAAGCCGCCAAGGGAATCTTCTATATGAAAGGAATCGACTGGGTCGCGGTGCGCCTCGACTATAGAGACGAAGCTCTTTTTAAATGGGCCGGCGAACGCAGCGCCCCCGTTGCCGTCTATGACGATGAACCGCCTCGATCAGGCTGGGCAGACATTCTCTCTCTTGCCGAACGGCTCGCGCCGACACCGCCGTTGTTACCCGCGGATCCCGTCGACCGCGCGCTAGCGCTCAACCTCGCTCAGGAATGTTGCGGTGAAGGCGGACTTGGATGGACGCGTCGCCTGCAGTTGATTCATGCCGGGCTGCTGAGTGCGGGCGGCTTTCCAATACCTACTGCAAAGTACCTCGCCAAGAAATACGGATACAGTCCGGAGATCGGCGCCTCCGCCACTTCCCGCGTCGCCGAGTTACTGCGGAAATTCGCCGCACGGCTCAAGGCACAGCGCACGTCAGGCAGCCGCTACTACGTTGGCAATTCGCCGACGGCCGTCGATATCTATAGCGCGACCTTTCTTGCCACGTTCAAACCGCTGCCGCCCGATCAATGCACGATGGACGAAGTGACGCGGGCAGTATTCGAATCGCGCGACCTTCATACCGACACCGCTCTCGATTCAATCCTATTTGAGCACCGCGAGATGATGTACATGAATCATCTCGAACTACCGCTCGCGCTTTAGGAGCGCATGTCCGCATCGCGCGGGCATTTCGTCGGCGAAATTTACAATCTCTCCGTCAAAACCAAGTGCCTTGAGAAAGCAAGTTACTCGGTGACGTGGTTCCGTGAAATTTGCCGCTTATCTTGAAGCAGGTTACGAAACATTTCCGTTTCGTATTTTCTTCCGCCACATCGACAGGAGAGTGCAATGGCCACGAAATTACCGAAAGTCAAATTGACCGCCGCGGAGAATCGTGAAGTCAAGAAAGGGTTCGACCTCATTCGCGGCGTCATGAAAAAGAAAAACATCGACATTGCCAACGTGATCGGCCTGGTAACCAGCCGCCAGGTCCAGTCAACCTCGGCGCAAGTGAAGGTGAAGTTCGCCGAAGAAACCGTCGCGCAAATGAACATGATTGCTTTCGACTAGTTGCTTCACTAATCGCTTACGGTCGATTCCCGCCGCTCGATTGCTCGCGGCGGGCAGACTTTGGCTCAACTGCAGGGGCTCGCTACTAGGGAGTTGTCATGTTCAGCCTATATGGGTATGAAGAAACTATCAGGAATGTCTATCGAGTCGCTCACCCGTTCATTAACGGACGAGTGATCCAGGGTAGCGACGATCTGCGCACCTGCTACCTCGACTTTCTTCAAGATCATCAGCCATACATGCCAATCAATCGCAGCGACGACGTTTTCATTTCCGATCCGGAAATAGAGAACGGATTGGTTGCCGCTTACGGCCACAATGCGACGCTAAACGACCTCAAGCAATCGGAAATCATCGGGGAGCCCTATTCGGACGAGGACAAGACAAACAAAACGGCGCTTGCGCGCGAAGCGCTGGAGGAGTTCCGAAATATAGACGACACCCTATGCGCCGTTTTCGATTTGACGATCCACAGCATCGTGATCCGTCCTTCAAACCGGCCGCAAGGCCGGGCCTCGCACGGCGGTTCGTCCAGCGCTGCAATGGGCACCATCTGGCTGGCAATGGGCCCTTCGATTACCAAAGCGGACGTCGTCGAAATGCTGTTGCACGAACTCACCCACCATTTGCTGTTCATTGACGAGCGGAACCACGCGCATTTCGACTATGACTTAATCGCCCGGAAGGAAAATCAGGGCTTTTCGGCCATCCTCAACTTGATACGGCCCGTCGACAAGGTATTCCACAGCATCGTGGTGGCCGCCGAGTTGATTCTCGGCCGCCGTCGTTTTCTTCCGCATGCCGAATCGCTCTCGGTCCATCCGCCGACGGCCAAGATGCTCGCCGATGTGTTGACCGCTCAAGCGAGTCTCGCAGGATCGAATTCCGCTCGCTTCGTGCTGAAGCCTCGGGCTTGCGAGATCCTAGACCAATGCGCGGTTGCCTGCGGCCCTTCTCCGCAAACTCAAGTGCCGAACCTATCGCTCCAAACTTATTACGCTTAATTGGGTGAGGTAAGGGAAATGCAGCAACAGTATCGTGATCTTCTGGAAGCGACCCGTGCCATTGAAGCCGACTGGCGCGCCGAGGGAAATGTCTGCGAGGCGTTTCCGGAGATCGTATGGCAGCGCACCGCTGGCTTGGATCTTACGCCGTTCGGCGATATTGCCAACGTGCCCGAACTTCTCGAAACCGCGGCCATATCCTCGCTGCAACTCCCGTCCACCTTTTCCGATCTTTATTTCAAGCTGTACGACAACGGAAAATTTTGGATCGAGGTCCTGAATTGGTGGGGCAGCGACATCAACGTCCACGACCATAATTTCTCGGGAGTGCAGTTCCAGCTCAAGGGCCGCTCGTTGAACGTGATCTATCGTTTCGAAAGCGAGATCTCCACGCCCGGCTTGTCGGTCGGCGAACTTTTCGTGGCCTCCGCGGAGATGTGGAACGAAGGCGACCGCTCCATCGTACGACCCGGCAGCGTTCAGCCGCACAACGTGAGTCATCTCGACGTGCCCACGGTCAGCTTGCTGATCCGCACGCATCCGCAGGCTGTGTATGGAGGACAAAGAAACTATCTCGCTCCGGATCTCGCAGGTGACTACGGCGTCGCGGATATCATTTTTCGGAAAAAGATTGGAGCCCTACGGTTATTGGCACGCGGCAAGCCGGCCGACTTTCATCGAGCGATGCGCCGTGTTCTGGCAGGACAAAACCACACCGAAAATTTATTTACCTTACTCAAGGTCATGGACCTGATCTTCGATCAGGACCACATCGAACTCGTGCATGAGTATGCAGCGCGTGGCGAGTTGGAAACGATGCTGGTTCGCGCGGTTGCCTACCATCGCGCCCAGGAGTTCCTGACCAACACCGTCAAATACGTGGCGCGCTTAACCGAAACGGAAAAAGTGACGGTCGCCGCGCTCGCCGCCGCGCACTCGCAATCGAGTCTCGATGAAATCGTCCGCCAGCTTGCCGGCAAAGGAATGTCGCTCGCGATGACGGAAGTGCTGCCTTCGATCCACTCCAAGCTTCCGGCCGACGTCGAACCGCAATTCCGGGCCTGCCTCGATCTATTCGGCATCGACTATCTGAACGCGCGCAAAGCCGCTTAGATCGTAATCCTCAATCGAGACGGCTGTCGGGGCCGTCCGACTTGGCTGACACCGCCAATATATTTTCGATAAACGCGCTCTTACGAACGCGATACTCGCTCTCGTCAAGCGACGTCGACTCGTACTTGAGTTGATTGTATCGACCTCGAAGCACAGCATCGCGATTCAATTGATCTCGAAAGCGGCGAAAAAATTCGAACCGGGAGCCACGCTCCACCAATTGAATTCCGACCTCAAGAGGAAAATTCGCGCCCACGAACGGACACAGCTGCTCGGTTCGAAGCGTGTCTCTCTTGATTTGAAAGCCAAGTCGTTCGATGGCGCCGATAGCCTCTGAAAAGTCCTTGGCATCGACGCCGACGAATACGTCAAGATCGCCCTTCGAGATGACGCCCGGGATAGCCGACGAGCCGATATGCTCGATCGTCGCATTCGGAAGTACCGCGCGAAGCCGATCCGCAATCGCTCCGTACGTGGCCGCGGCGACGGGTTGGTACAGATCAGGTTCGAGAAATTTCACGATGGCGATTCGGCAGTCAAGGCCACGACAAAAACGTCCGTCATGGCGCGAGCGCTACGGCGCTGCTTGCGATGCCTTCTGCACTGCCGGTGCTTCATCCGCATAACGGAAGCGAATGGCGCCGTAGAGCATTTCTTCCCAAGTCTGCTCACCCCAGTGCACGACGATGCCGGGATCGGGATTCGCTTTGTTTTGCATGGAATTGTCGTACGTCGTGCTATGCGTCAATCGCGTGCCCTTCGGAACTAGCTTGGGGCTAGAGAACAGGTAGGTCGTCTGCCAGTTGAAATCGTACTTCGGCACCGACAACAGCGTTTCCTTAGTGCCGTCGGCATATTCCGCCACGAAGCTCGATGCGGAGCCGCGAAAATGCGAGTGCGGCGTCAAGCTATAGATCAACATATCGCGGTCGACGACTTGTGACGCCGAGGCGGTATAAGACTTAGTGTTAGCGGGAATCGTCAAGCAAGGATCCATCAGCACCATGCTGCGCAACGAATACTTCGGCTGCTCGTCCGTGAAATACAAACCGACGCGCGTGACATCGCTCGACGCTCGGCCGTTGGGCGTGTAATGAAGCTGAAAGCGGAAATCCGAATCTTTTTTGAGCAATACGCCGGCATCCGCCGAAAACCGGATAGGCACTGCACCGGGAACATAACCGCCGATGGAAACACCCCCGACGATTGCAGCTCCGCCGGCGCTTGCGAGGCGCGCACGTAGCTGCGCAGCGCCCGCCGGCGTGCCGCATATTTTCATCAGCAGCATGGATTGTGGACCCGGCTGGCCCGGCACCTCCACGGTTTGCGCTGAGCGTTGACCGCTAGCGCCGAGCGCACCGACGCCGGCGGGAAGCGAATAACCAAGAATGTGGTGCACGACGGAACGATCGCCGGGGGAATAGTCGATCGCTTTAAGCCATACATCGCGACCGACGGTATTTTTGATGCGCACGTCTTGATAAGGAACCACACCGGTCGCGGGAACGTCGAACGCAGGCAACTCCAACACTAGGTCGGGCTCGCCCATAGCCCATTCCGGCCAAGTTTTTTTGAGATCGGCCAGCGGATCGCTGCCCTCCCCGCGCGGCGCACCCGCTTCGATCCAATGAACCAGCGTCTTTATATTATCCGCCGACAGTGCGCGATTATTTTTGAATGCGCCGTAATGCGGATCGGCATGCCACGGCGGCATGCGTTCCGTGCGAATCACTTCGCGAATCATCGGCGCAAAACCTTTCACGACTTCATAGCCTGTCATCTGCCAGGGGCCGATACCACCGGCACGGTGACAGGTAACGCAGTTGTCGATCAACATCGGCGCGATGGTCTTTTCATACGAGATGGCCCGATGCGCACTGCGACGCGCAAGTTCGGGCATGTCGATTTCACATCCGCTTACCCGAGTACTTGCGGTCTTCACCGCGTTACCCGCCAACACGGCATCGAGAGCAGCCGGCGCACTCTTTACATTGCCCCGATAAGCAAGCGTCCAGTCTTTAGGATTCACGACAAGCACTTCGCCGTTGTTGTGCAGACCGAGCGACTCGCCGATCAGCTGAGTCTCGTCCAGCAAAATGGGCAGATCGATGTTCTGTTTCTTGGCTTTCTCACCGATTTGTTCGCGAGTGTCGGCCAGATTGGAATCGATCATCAGAAATTCGACATTCTGCGCTCGATATTTATCGCGCAGCGCCTTGATGCTCGCCAGCGCCTTGCCGTCGGCGGAGCAGCTATTACCTTGCGCCACCAGCACCACCGCTTTCGTGTCGGAGAGATAGTAGAGCTCATGCGATTGGCCGGCGTGATCCAGCAAGCGGAAATTATCGACCTTGCCGCCTGGAACTAGTGACGAAACCAGATCGGCGCTTGCGACGGTGACGAGCGCGGCATTGGAAGCAATGGTGATCGACAGCGCCGAGAGGAAATTCTTGGCCAGACCGTTAGTTCTCTTCACGATGATTCCCTCGTCCAATTTCTCGCGTGGCGAAACATTGACATCGATGTCAGCAACCAGCTCCGGAAGCTACCAGATTCGGATTGGGCGAACTAGAGTAATCGCTGTTTTTAAGAATCTTGTTTTCGTCGCTCGAAACCAGGCGGGTTCTGCGAACTGAACATCGCGTTCGCAACTGTGTGGAATGCAGCCGCGCTGCGTTGCTATTTAGCTATCGTTATCCAAATTTGCAGTAAACCCGATTGGGCGTCTTTTCGAGACCGGAGGATTCATAAGTTCGCGGATTGCCTTCAGGATTCCGGCGATGGCTTGGTCGTGCGTCGCGAGCTTGCGTTCGAGGCGCGATTCAAGTTCGCTCAACCGCTTCGCCAGCTCTTTGTTGGACGACAGAAGCTCGCGCAGCTGAATAAATGCTCGCACGACATAGACGCTCATCTCCACCGCACGAGGACTATTCAAAATAGTCGCCGCTATGATTGCGCCGTGCTCCGTAAATACGTAAGGATCGTATTTCCGGCGCCGCCCCCGGGCCTTTCTTTAAGGTCGCAATTTGCGACCTTAAAGATACCTGCTCTTGCTTCGTCACTCGGAACATAAAGTCAGCTGGAAAGCGTTTTGGATTCCGCCGCACTTGTTCGTTAAATCGCTTCGTGGAAAAAGCCTCCAGGGATGGAGGTCATACTGGAAACGCAGGAGCGGTTTTCAGTACGCCATACAGCTTAGCTATGTTGCTATCCAGCAGCACTCGTTGACCACGCACGATGACAACCGATGCCGCGATACGATCGACACCAACCGGAAGGTTCGTTTTTCATACTGCCATACCGCCCTCCCTGGCTTACTTGATAGAAAGCAACCGGTAAGTGGCAATAAGAAGCTCAATGCAACGCCAATTAACTGCGCGTTAGTGCAGAAATGCAGAGGCCAGAAATCCCTTAACTCCTTCAGCTAGTGCCTAGAGGCTAGTAGCTTTCCTAATCCCGCTACGCCTTCTTTCTACGATATGGCAAGTACTTCGGCGTCCACATCTTGGCATCGATGCGTTGTTCGAGTTGAGAGCGCGATAAGGTTGCCGCGACTCCGCAGCGCATGGCCTCTTCGGCAACGGCCAGCGCGACGTGCCGCGACACGGCACGCACTTGCTTCAATGACGGCAGAAGCGCCGCTGTAAGGTCGCGGTGCACGGGTGAAAGTTCGCTCAGTGCACGCGCTGCCGCGACGAACATGGTATCGGTAACGCGCTTGGCCTCGACGGCGATGACGCCCAAGCCCACGCCAGGGAAAATATACGCGTTATTACACTGGGCAATGTTGTAGTGCTTACCTTTGTATTCGACGTCTGCAAAAGGACTCCCGGTCGCCACGAGCGCACGGCCCTCGGTCCAACGAATCAAGTCTTCCGGATGCGCCTCGCATTTCGAGGTGGGATTCGACAGTGGAAGAATGATGGGGCGATCCGTGTGCGACGCCATCTCCCGCACGACCGCTTCGTCGAAAGCATTCGCTTGCGCGGCGATGCCGATCAGAATCATGGGGCGCGCGAGCTTCACGGTGTCGAGCAAACTGACGTTGGCTTGAGGCAGCGCAGCCCGCGGGCGAGCGTACTCGCGCTTGAAAGGCTCCAGCCCTTCGCGCGCGTCGTGCACCAGCCCTTGGCTGTCCACCAAGTAGATATTGTTCTTCGCTTCGACGTCCGTTGCGCCTTCGATCATCATCGCGGCGACCAATTGCGCACAGATGCCGTTGGCGGCGGAACCCGCGCCGAACAATACGATGCGTTGGTCGCGAATGCGCGAACCGGTGACGGCAACCGCCGCCAACACCACCGAGACGGCTACCGCGCCAGTGCCTTGAATGTCGTCGTTGAACGAACAGAGCTGATCCCGATACCGCTCCAGCAACTTAACGGCGTTGTTCTTGGCGAAGTCTTCCCATTGCACCAACACGTTGGGGAAACGCTTCTTGACGGCCGCGATGAATGCCTCGACAAATGCATCGTATTCGGCACCTCGAATACGCTTGTGACGCCAGCCCACGTAGAGCGGGTCGTCGAGCAATGCTTGGTTATCGGTACCAACGTCCAGCATCACGGGCAAGGTGGCCGCCGGATGAATTCCCGCACACACCGTGTACAGCGCCAGCTTGCCAACGGGAATGCCCATGCCGCCCGCGCCCAGGTCTCCCAAGCCGAGAATGCGTTCGCCGTCGGTGACTACCATGACTTCGACGCCGCCCAGTATCGAATCCGTGACGTTGGCGAGCACCGCATCCAAGTCGTTGCGCTGGGGATAGGACACGTACAAACCGCGTGGACGGTGATAAATCTTGCTGTAGTTCTGGCAGGCCTCGCCCACCACCGGCGTGTAGATGATCGGCATCATCTCGGAGAGATGCTCGCTCAGCAGGCGATAGAAAGCCGTCTCGTTGCGATCCTGGAGCGAGATGAGATGAATGTAGCGCTCGAGATTGGTGGTCTTGGATTTGAAGTTGCCGTAAATGCGTTCCAATTGCGTTTCGGGCGTCGACACGTTCATGGGCAATAAACCTAAGAGACCGAACTCGCGACGCTCCGCCTCCGTAAAGGCGCTCCCTTTATTCAGAATGGGGTGTTCGAGCAGGGCATGACCCGTCAATGCCGTTTCCAAGTAATCCTCGCCGGTGGCGGAATCGCGGCGAATTGCAAACACTCTACTCAAACCAAGCCTCCTGTCGCATCAATCTCAAAATCCGGGCCGCGATAGTACCCAAAACCGATGCGTATCGGCAGCTGGAATTCACTATGCCAGCAAAATGCGGTCGGAATTTGCCACGAGAGTAGAGGTTTGGGGTATGACAAACCCACAATCGGTCGAATGGATTCGATTTATCCCACCCACGCCATCCTCATCGAAACGTTCGCGTCTCGACAACTTCGGCGATTATACCGACCGAATGTCGTGCTATGAATAAGTAACTGCTAACTGCGAGGTGCTGCCGAAGTCCGGGCTCGGCTCTCTACCGCGTTCTATCCAACGCATTAATTCCAAGATGGGCATGGGTCGTGCGATCAAGAAACCTTGCGCGGAGTCGCAGCCGAAGTGCTTCAGCGCCTCCAACTGATGTTCGTTTTCCACCCCTTCGGCCACGGTGTATAGGCCCAAGCGCTGCGCCAGCACGATGGTAGATTCGATCATCATCCATTCGCGGTTGCCCGGATACATTTTGCCGACGAACGAACGGTCGATCTTGATTTCGGAAAACGGACTGCACGCCAGTCGCGACATCGACGAGTAACCGGTGCAAAAATCGTCAAGTGAAATGCGAAAGCCGTGCATACGTAAGCGCGCCAAGTTCTCAAGCATAGCACCTTGATTTTGCGCCATCGCAGTCTCGGTGACTTCGATGACGATGTGCTCGGGCCGTGCGCCGCTACCGATCAGGGTCTTTGACAACGCGCGCGCAAAATTCGGATCGTCGAGCAGCGTCGGAGTGACATTGACGGCGACGGTAAACCCCTTCGCTTTATCCAGAATCATCGTAATGCATTCCGCGGCTCGCGCGGCAACCCGCAACGTACACTCCATCAACAGGCCGGCATCTTCCAATACGGTCAGGAAGCGCGCCGGCAACAGCACATGATCCTTGCGGCGCCAGCGCAGCAACGCTTCAACGCCGATCACAGCGCCACTCCTTAAATCTATTTTCGGTTGGAACCAAGGTTCGAATTCCTTACGTCGCATGCCCTCTTCCACCTCGCCTCGCGCAGCCAGCGGAGCGTCTTTGCTCCGGTCTTCGTGCAAATGCAACTGTGCGCGTTCCAGCGCGATCGTCAGGCTATCGACGGTGACGGGATCCGCGAGGAGGCCAATCGGCGTCAAGCCGTATTCGACCGCCATGGCCTCCACCGAATGCAGCAGGCTTTGTTCAAGCACGCTGTGAATCAGAATCGTGGTGCGCGGTGCCATGCAACCCAACAAGCGCAGGAACTCGAGGCCATCCATCTTCGGCATGTCGATATCGCTGATGATCAAATCCACGGGCGACGCGACTTTGCCGAGCAGATCGAGCGCATTTTGTCCGTTGCAGGCCTCGTGTATCTCATGCACGCCGATCTCGCGCAGCAAGCGCACGAGATAAGATCGTTGAAAGCGCTGATCGTCGATGATCAGCACGCTCATGTCGAGGTTAATGGGATTCATGACACTTTACTCATGGTGTTCATATGCTTCCGTCGCTTAAAAACGTTGCCAGATGTTTGTTTACGCTAGGGTCCGCGATGGATGAATGCGGTCAACCCTTCAAGCCTCGGACTCGAAGGAGTAGGTGCGAAGTCTTTCGTTTTATTGTCGCAACATATTGTCGCAACGAGGCGCTCGAATATGTTCGCTTTGCGATACAGAAAGGACGGCTTTTCCAATATGCCTGAATGCCACACCGGCCAATGCCGTAAAGACTGGCTTTTTCAATAGAAGCACTTAAGGCGTCGACCTATAAATGCCGCGAAACCTCGCTAGTGGTCGCATTTGGAGATCAACGAACAGGACTGAGAAGTAAGACGGATACGAAGACACCGCCATTTAAACAGAATGCAAAAAAGCAGCGCCGAATGTTCGTGTAGCCGCATAAAGCAAGGCTTCCGCTCATAGGCTGCGCCGGCGAATGGGC
>CAZQYC010000049.1:10589-27359 GCA_964597495.1 uncultured Steroidobacteraceae bacterium
GGCTCAGTAGTTGGGCTCAGTCGTTATTTTCTAGTCTTGTTCGAAATACCCCTCTCGTACAAGCGCGGTTATCTTCCGCCAGACCCACATGCATTCCGACGTCGCCGCATTGGAGGGATCTTATAACTACGGATTGGTGATCTTGTCGCTCATCATCGCGATGAGCGCATCGTATGTTGCACTGGAGCTCGCAAGTCGGACAGCCGCGACCCGCGGTCGCATCCGCGCGGTGTGGTTAGCCGGCGGATCGATCAGCATGGGCCTTGGTATCTGGTCGATGCACTACATCGGCATGCTGGCTTTCAGCTTGCCGGTACCCGTACTGTACGATCTGCCTACGGTGTTCGTGTCGCTGCTCGCCGCTATTCTTGCGTCAGCAGTTGCCTTGTTCGTCGTTAGCCGCAAAGACACGGCGCTCGTCACGCTGATCGCAGGCAGTCTGGTGATGGGCGGCGGGATCGCGGCGATGCACTACATCGGCATGGCGGCGATGCGCATGGCGGCAACGCATCAATATCACATGCCGACCGTCACGCTGTCGGTCGCCATCGCAGTAGTGGTCTCCTTCGCAGCGCTCTTCATCTCATTGCATTTGCGTGGCGAGAAGCGCGAACTCTCGCCGCGCAAGTTCGGCGGAGCGGCCATCATGGGACTTGCAATTGCTTCCATGCACTATACGGGCATGGCAGGAGCGAGTTTCACTCCGGGAACTCTGCATGCGGATGCGGCCCATGCGATCAGCATTTCTGCGCTTGGCATCACTGCGATCACCCTAGCGACCATCATGGTCCTGGCCGTTGTCGCATTGCTTGCAATCATAGACCAGCGCTATTCGGAACAGTCCGCCGAGCTGCAAATCAGCGAAGAACGCTCACGGTTATTGCGTGCCGCGAAGGAGGCCGCGGAAGCAGCCAGCAATGCCAAAACCAGCTTTCTCGCGACCGTGAGTCATGAAATTCGCACACCGATGAATGCGCTGATGGGCCTGCAGGAGCTTCTGAGCCTGACGCGCCTTTCCGACGAACAGCACGAGTGGCTTCGTCTGATGCGCCAGTCTTCCAAAGATTTGCTGCACCTCATCGACGACATTCTCGATTTCTCCAAAATCGAGGCCGGCAAGCTCGACATCGGGAGCGAGCCGACGGCCATCCGCGAGCTGGTTCGGGGTGTCTGCGATACGTTTTCGGTCTTGGCGGAAGAGAAAGGCGTAAAGCTCAGGGGCGATATCGCCGCCGGCGTACCGTTGGCGGTCATGACCGATCCATTTCGATTGCGGCAAATCTTAAGCAATTTGATCAGCAACGCGATCAAGTTCACGCAGCTCGATGGCGAGATCCACGTGCGAACTACCGTGGTGCAGGTCGGTTCCCAAGCTTCTTTGGAATTCCAAGTCGCGGATACCGGCATCGGCATGGCACAGGAAGTCGTCGATCGATGCGGCGAACCCTTCCAACAAGCGGATGCCGGCATGGCTCGACGCTACGGCGGATCCGGGCTGGGTCTCGCAATCTGCAAGCGTTTGTGCATGCTGATGAACGGCAGCTTGCACATCGACAGCACCCCGCAGACAGGTACGCGCATCACGGTGCAATTGCCCCTCCACTACGTTACCGATCGCTATGAACCGTATAAACCGGAGATCGCCCCCGCGGCAGTGTTGTCGACCCCCGCCAAGGTTCCGACCATCGAGGAGGCCGCGACTAACCGACGGCTGATCCTGGTCGTCGACGACCATCCGACCAATCGGCGTTTGTTGGTGCAGCAGTTGGAGTGGCTGGGTTATGCATGCGAGTCGTACGGCGACGCACGTTCGGCGTTGGCACGATTCATCGAACGATTGTCGACGAACATGTCATACGCAATGGTGATTACCGACTGCCAGATGCCGGACATGGACGGTTACGAACTCGTACGCCAGATTCGCGCCGTCGACACCGGCCATGCGCCCCATGCCGTACTGATTGCGTTCACGGCCGACCTAAGCCGCAGTGTGGCGGAACTCACGGCTGCCTCGGGCTTCGACGCGGTGCTCACTAAGCCAATGGAGTTGATGACACTCAAGGCGAACTTGGAACGACTGATTCCATTAGCGCAAAATAACCCGCCATTGTCCGCAGACCTCGGTGGAATTTCCTCGCCGATGCAAGCATTAGAGGATGCGACGCTACAAGACGAATTCCGTGTTGCGCACGAAGAAGACATGGCAATGCTCAAATCCGGCGCAGACGCCCAGGATACAGCGCTCATTGCCCGTGCCGCACACCGCATCCGTGGTGCCGCCAAGATGATCGGAGCAAAAGCGCTGTCCGAATCGGCCGCGACACTAGAACAGGTCGCGCCCACCGGCGACTGGGAGCAGATCGATTTGCATGCACGCAGTGTGTATTCGGCCACGGAACAGCTCTATCAAGTATTCGAGAGCCGTCGGCATGAACCAGGGTCCGTTAGCACTTAGTTTCATCACCGCGACGGCCGACAAATTAACTCCGGAATCACGCGCAGCATGCAGGTACCTCCGAAGCGCTCAATTCTATACGCGGCATTAATGCATCAAGTATGCGCATCATAAATGCAGATCCGATGTCTAGGACTTAGTCTGATCTGTATTCTCTAACGTGCTGGCAAACTCACGTCAAAGCCCTTGATGGTCTTTCCCTTGCGGAGAATGATCTCCCGTACAAGTTCAATCGCCGTCTTGTCGCAGGGCGGCAAATCGATGTCCGTCGTGCCAAGTGGTGTTACGCGCGATCCCCAGCGAATGACATGCGCACACCAGGTAAGACCGGCACCGAAAGCGGGCGATAGCACGATGGAATTCGGTTTCACCCGGGCTTCTTCGAGCGCTTCCACCAACGCAACGGGCACCGTTGCGGACGACATGTTGCCGTACCGGTGTACCGTCAAAAACACCCGCTCCATCGAAACGTTGCAGCGCTTCGCCACGGCTTCGATGATGCGCAAGTTCGCCTGGTGCGGAACCAGCAGCCCCACGTCCGATACGCTTATATTCGCTCGTGCCAACGCATCCTCCGCCGCCTGGCTCATCCCCTGCACTGCGCGTTTGAAAATCTCCTGGCCGTCAAAGTCCCAACGCGTGTCGCCGAATTGCAATCCATTGTTCCCATAGATCGTGCCCATTCCGCGCACGCGTAGCGTATGGCGCGCATCAGCATAGCAACCGAGCTTTTCGGCAATGACTCCCGCAGGTTCATCGCTCGCTTGCAACACGACGGCGGCGGCGCCGTCGCCGAATAGCACGGCGACGTTACGGTTCGACCAATCCATGTACGGCGCGATGCCTTCAACGCCGATCACCACCGCATTGCGCACGACACCAGTACGAATCATCGCCGTGGCGGTGGTGAGGCCGTAGAGAAAACTGGTGCAAGCCGTATTGATATCCATCGCCGCCGCATTGCGCGCACCCAATAAATCTTGCACACCAGACGCCGTATTAGGCACCTGTTCGTCCGCCGAAACCGTGCCCAGAATGATGAGATCCAGGTCCATTGCATCGAGGCCTGCACAAGCGAGTGCCCGCGCTGCCGCCACATGGGAGAGCGTCGTCATCGGGACGTGCGAGATGCGTCGTTCCTTGATGCCCGTGCGGGAAGTAATCCACTCGTCCGTCGTATCAACGAACGTCGCGAGTCCGGCATTGTCGAGCACTGCCGGCGGCATGCACTTGCCCCAACCCGTGATCTCAGCATATTTCATGAAAGCCACCTTACTATTTACGAACCCAACTCGAAATCAGGCGCTGCATGACACCATGCTTGTCGACCGGCGGCAAGGCTGCCTAGGCAAAATCGCCGGCATACCCACTTCGTACCAGCAGTTCCTGCGCAACGCCACAGTTCTTCAGGAAATCTCTGTCGTGGGAAATCACGATCAACGCGCCGCGGAATTCGTTCACGATCCTTTCCAGGAATTCGACGTTCATGAGATCGAGATTGTTGGTCGGCTCGTCGAGCACTAGGAGTTCCGGTTTCGCCGCGCTTAAAAATGCCCGTGCCAGCGTGGCTCGCACTCTCTCCCCGCCGCTCAAATCGGCTGCTTTTTGAAAGACCGTGTCGTTGACGAACAAGAACCGCGCAAGCCCGTTACGTATCTCGATTTCGCTCAGCGACGAAACGGCGCGCACGTTGTCGATCACGTTTTTGGAATCGTCGAGCACGCTACAACACTGATCGAGATAAAGCGCAGTAAGGCTGCCGCGGCGAAGTTCGCCGCGTGTTTCGAACTCGTGACCGAGCACGGCTTTGACAAGCGTCGATTTTCCCGAACCATTCGCGCCTTCGATCGCCACACGCACATTCCCGCGCCAGGTGAAGCTAAGGTCGCTCCGATAGATCCAATCGTTGAAGCGAATATTGAATCCTCGAGCTTCGGCGATGAGCTTGCGTTCCGGCATTTCGCATCCGATCAGGTCCGCATACATCACTGGATCGACCTTCATCTCGCGAAACGCTTCATGCGCCGCCCGCACCGCATCGTCCACATGCGCTTGCGTCGCGGCATCGAGTTTGCCGCTCGACGATTCAGCACGTCGCTTGAGCGCACCCAGCGCAATCCTAGGAATCCCGCCACGGGCAGCCGCTTTGGCACCGCGACGATTTCGCTTTTCCTGCCGCTCTTGTTGCAGGATTCGAGTAGTTCTTGCCGCATCGCGCGCGCTCTTTGCGGATTCCAGCGCCGCGCTCAATCGTTCGCGTTCGGCTTGTTTTGCTTCCGCATAGGCCGACCAACCACCACCGAACTTCTCGAGACCGCGATTGGACAATTCGAGGATGTCCTCGCAAAGCGCCAAGACTTCGCGATCGTGCGAAATCAGAAGCGCCCCGCCATCGCGTCTTTCAAGAAAACGTAGCACCGCCTCCCGCCCTTCGCGATCCAGATCGTTGGTGGGCTCATCCAGAATGAGAAAATCGCCATCGAGCGCACGCGCCAAGCGCACGCGCATCCACTGGCCGCCGCTCAACGTCGTGCAGAGCGATTGAGCGTTGATGTCGCCCAGTAACTGTTGGCCTAGGTGCGACCACCGATAGTCGGCGGATAGAAACTCCGCGACCATCACCGGCCCGGGCTGCATGCGCTGCGGAAATAACTTGACCGGCGCGTTGCGGCGAACCTCCCCCTTCGTCGGCTCGAACTCACCGACCAAAAGTTTCGCCAAGCAAGTCTTGCCGACGCCGTTGGGTCCTACCAATGCCGAGAGCTTGGCGTCCAACGAAAAATTCAAGTTGCTGAACAATTCGTGGCCGTTCGCAAATTCATACGAAACGCCGCGTACGACGATAGTTGAAGACATAGACAACCTTGCGCATGGGAATGCGCCTCCATTGAACGGAGAAGAAAATGAATTCGAGGAGGTTGTCTAAATAGTCATAGTGCTCCGGACTTTCGTCCGGAGGCGCGCAGAATAATCGATGCCTTCGAAGCTTTCTAGGCTTTCTTCTTCGTCACCCCGGCGCACTGAGAAATGCTCCTGCATACTCAGTATGACCTCCATCCCTGGAGGCCTTAGGCCGGGGTCCATCGATGGATTCCAGCCGATTGGACGGAAGGGCAAAACTTCGTCATCAACTCGGCTAATGAACGAGTGCCGAGTTAACAGTTGCACGATCGCAATCGATTCTTGGCAAGAATCGAATTTATTTTCCGTCAACGGAAAAGGCCAGCAACACGTTTTGGGTCACGCCGCCTAAATTGGAGTTGTAGCCGGACATGACGTACATCATGCCGTCGACAATGATGGGCCCACCGGCGTCCAACGCCCCACCTGGCAGATCCTTGTAGCCGTTGACCGTGTCGTACTTGTGCGCGGCCGTATCGAAGTCCCACAAAATCGCGCCTGTCTTGGAATCATAGGCGCGCATATGACCGTCCATCGTGCCGGAAAAAATCGCGCCTGGAATTGTCGAGGCCGCCTGCGACGCCCCGTTAACGCATACCGTGCCGTTCGTCGCGCCGGGCGCTTGCCAAGCACAGCGAACCTTCGGCGCAGCCGTATACCAAACCGTTTTGCCCGTTGCGGGATCGAGCGCATGAAGTCCCGGTGTGCCGCCGGCAATATCCGCATTGGGTGCGAACAATAATTTCTTGTCCGTGGTCATGCCCCATTCCACGCCGCCGAGCGCGCTGCCTTTGCCGAGTTTCGTTTCCCACACGAGTTCGCCGGTATCCGGATTCAATGCGTATACGTGCGAAGATTTTTGACCGGCGACCAAGATGTCTTTATGTTTCGCGCCCTTCATCAAAAAGGCGGACGCGCCGAAGTCGGAATCCGGGCCGTTCTTTTCCGGGCAATTGGGCGGCGAGTCCGCCTTCTTTACTTTTGGGCAACCGGCCAAATAGACGTCTTCCTTCGAAAATTGGCGCTTCCAGCGAAAGGCGCCGGTATCCGCATTCAATGCCATCACCGAATCGCTGCCGTCCTCGGGCGCGTCCACGAACGCATCCCCGGTCGTTATGTAGATCGACTTTCGCTTGGCATCGACAGTGGGCGTCGACCATATCGACGCGCCGGCCGGACCGAACATCGGCCTCTTAACGCTGTTCAACTTATAGGCCTTGGCCTCCGGTAACGTGTAGGTCTGCCAAATTATCGCGCCTGTCTTGATATCAAGCGCCGCTATCGATCCTCGCGCTGTGCAGCATTGATAGTTTGCGCCGGCCGATCCCACCTCTTCCCAAGCGGATACAG
The DNA here is from genome assembly GCA_964597495.1 of uncultured Steroidobacteraceae bacterium. GTDB lineage: Bacteria > Pseudomonadota > Gammaproteobacteria > Steroidobacterales > Steroidobacteraceae > CAZQYC01. The sequence goes on from CAZQYC010000049.1 coordinate 17,296, forward strand.
GTACGATAAGACGATCCTTGTAAAGCACCGGCGAACCGGTGAGCACTTGCCGCAGGTGTTTCTCGACGCTGGTTTCCCAAAGCTTGGCCCCGGTAGCAGCATCCACCGCATAGTAGATTCTGTCGTAGCTTCCGAAGTACGCGGCATAACCGCTGGGCGACGCGCTGTTCTTACCGATAACCAGCGTAGTGCGCACTCCGTTCGTCGCATCGAAGCGCCAGTACGCGCAGCCGGTTTTCGCATCGAGCGAATACACCTTGCCGGCGGAACTCGAGACAAAGATGCGGCCGCCCACCGCGGTAGGCTGGCCATAGCGCCCGCCGATGAAGGTAAATGCCCATTTCACTTGCAGACGGGGAACGTCCTGGACGTTCAAGTTCGGCTTTTCTTGATAACGCAGGTTCTCGGCGGTGGGACTCCACCCGTTCCAACTTGGGCCGCTCATGCTGAAGCGCTTGCCGTCCGCGGGACAGTCCGGCGGGTTCGCTTGTCGCGGAATTTCTATCGGCGGGCGCAGCCCTCCCAAATGGGTGGCAACCGCGTCTATCTCATCGAGCGTCATACCCGCGTCGATGCCATACGGCTGCATTTTTCCGTTCGTGAGCGCCGTGACGATTTGATCTGACCAGTATTGCATCAACTGCTGCTTCGACGGCGCGCGGTCCACCTGGGGATCGTGACAAGTTGCGCAGCGCTGTTGAAATAAGAGGGCACCGTTCGGACCGCCGCCAGGCGGTAACGGCTTCGGAGGCGCGGCGCGATCGGCGCCCGGCGGAGCGACATCGATTGCCAAGGCGCCGGCGCTGAACAGGCTTGCCAGAATCAGTGCGGCCACAATCCGATGCCGGTGAGCAGAAAAATTCATTGTCGCCTCCGACTCAATCTCTTTGATGAACTCGTTCATTGGCGATTCACCAACTTCCAATTGCGCATCTGATCGTTGAACTCGTCGGCGCGAGCTACCAGTTCTGCTTGAATCAGCGCCGTTCGCTTTTCCTTCAGCAGTTTGATATGAATGATCAGTTCTGCATTGCTCCCTGCAGCAGCGATGCGCGTCGCAGCCTCGCGCTCCGTACACGCCAAGTACTCCGTCACGTTTTTCCTATAGCCTTCGAGTTGCGCCTTGGCAGCCGCCATCTCCTCTGCGGTCGCCGAACTTCCGTCCAGCACCGCTCCGGGCGATTTTGGAACCGCGCAATCGGCGAAGGCCGGTGCAGCGATGATCAGTTGCGCTGCCAGCGGCAATAAATAAGCGATTCGCGAAAACCTCATAACTTCATTCCGACAGCGAAATCAAAATTCAAGTTCGGCAAGCAAGCGTGGGAAATCGAAAGCCGCTTAACGATCGGCATTTCCATTGCGATATCGACTTGCCAGTGAATTTCTTTAGCACATGGCGTCGCAGTCGCCGCGAGTACTGCTATTTGTCAAATACTGACGCAGCAATTGCGGCCACGAGCTTTTGCCTGATACATCGCCTCATCGGCGCGCTCGAAGGCCGACGTAACGGAATCGCCGGCGGCCAGCGCGGTAAGGCCGCTCGAGATCGTCACTTGCAGCGGAATGCCCCGAGAATGTAATTTGAGAGTGGCGACGCCGATGCGCAACTCGTCCGCCAACCGAATCGCATCGTCGAGTTTTGCGCCGCGGAGAATCATGACGAATTCCTCGCCTCCATAGCGGGCGAGAAAATCGGTGCCGCGAATCCGTCCCGCGAGGCACTGCGCAACGGCGTTCAACACGCGATCGCCGGCAGCATGACCATACGTGTCGTTGATCTTCTTGAAGAGATCGACATCCCACACGGCAACGCAGGTGGGCTGTTTGAAACGTTGAAATCGCTTGAGCTCCTCTTCCATGTGCTTTTCATACGCCAGTCGATTGGGAATCTTAGTCAACGCGTCCAGTGTCGACTGCCGCTGCTCGTCCTTGAGCTGGTTATGCAACCGGCTTGCCTCAGCCTCCAACTCCGCGACGCGCGCCCGCATCTTTTCATTGCGCGCCTGCATGTCGCTCGCCTGTGCGTCTTCGCGCTGCCGAAACTCCTGCAGGTATCTGCCGATCGACTCGAGACGGCTGCGTACTTGCGCGCGAATCTGGCTTAATTCGGCGCCCGACTCCACGCTGTCTCCCATGGCTTTCATTTCGCCCGCAAGCTGCGTGCTCAAAGACGCCCTACTAGCCAGCGACTGCGTCTGATGTTGTGCTTGCGTGACGACGAATTGACCGATCTCGTCCAACTTATCGACCATGTGACTCAGCAGCACTTCGACTTCCTGTTTCGCTCGCTCGATGCGACCGATGCGCCGTCCCAGGAGTTCGGACAACGACGACAAGATATCCGGCAGTCGATCGCGGGTCAGCGAATTGGCGAGCTGTGCGTCAAGCACGTCGACTTGAATGACGAGTTCCGGATCGCGCCTGAGTTCCGCAATCAATGCCGCAAGCACAGCGCGAATACCTTCATCGCCGGGCATGGATTCCTGCGACGAACTGGATTCCGCGGTTTGCGCCTTCGCCGATCGCATTTCTTGCGCAGGAACCGGCTCCGCGGGTTGATCGAGCGCATGGATGGCGTCGGTAAGCGCCGCTGCGATCTTATCGAGCTCATCGCCTTTGGCGTCGCGCCGAATCGCGGCCTGTAACTTCTGAATTTCGTCGTCTAACTTCGCAGACTGCCCGCGGGCAACCACGCAAAGACGCCCGATAAGACGCTTGAGGACGGCGTCGATGGTTTTGAACCGCTCCTGCTCACGCTCTAACGATTCCAAACTATCGAAGTACTTCTTTTTGTAATCCTCTGTGCCCATACGTGCCGCAGTCTTAGTAGTTTCCGCAAGCTCCAAAGCGGGATCATCCCGCGTCGAAACGCAAAGAAATGCGGTCTACTTCAAAATTTTCCCGGCGAGAGTTTCTCGGCGCGCAGAGAAAATGGAGCACGACAACCGGCTTAGGAAGAATGGTCGGTCGAGATTCAGCACCGATCTGATGAAGGAGGAAGCTAGCGGAGAGGCTGTGGACGAAGGCTCTAGGCGCAGGAAGAACATAGAACGCTTCAAAGTAATGTGAACTTAGCGCTGAGCAAAAAGCAGAACAGCGATGGCAACCAACCTCTTTCTAACCTAGAGCTTAAAACCCAGAGCCTTCTTCAAGGCCTTTTCTCCAACGGCACGAACTTCAGATTCTCCGGCCCCGTGTAATTCGCGCTCGGGCGAATGATCTTACCGTCGATGCGCTGTTCGATCACATGCGCGGCCCAGCCTGCCGTCCGTGCGATGACGAAGAGCGGCGTGAACATCGCCGTCGGAATGCCCATTAGGTGATAGGCCACGGCGGAGAACCAGTCCAAGTTCGGGAACATGTTCTTCGCTTGCTTCATGACCGCTTCCAGGCGATCGGCGATCGCGAACATTTTCAAATCTCCGCCCGCGTTGCCTACGCGGCGCGCGACTTCTTTAATGACTTGATTGCGTGGATCGGCAATCGTGTAGACCGGATGACCGAAGCCGATGATCACTTCTTTATTTGCGACGCGCCGGAGAATATCCGCCTCCGCCTCGTCAGGCGTGTTGTAGCGCTGTTGAATTTCAAACGCCACTTCATTGGCCCCGCCGTGCTTCGGGCCGCGAAGCGCGCCTATCCCTCCGGCGATGCACGAATACATATCCGATCCGGTTCCAGCGATCACACGGCAGGTGAACGTCGACGCGTTGAACTCATGCTCGGCATAAAGATTCAGAGAAGTATGCATCGCACGCGACCAAAGCGCGGATGGACTCTTACCGTGCAACATGTACAGAAAATTGCCGGCGATGGAATCCTCGCCGGCATCGACGTCGATCCGACGGCCTTTGCAGGCATAGTGGTACCAATAGCAAAGCATCGAACCCGAGCTTGCGATCAAGCGATCCGCGATGTCACGTGCGCCGGCAACGCTGTGATCCTCCTTCTCAGGCAGCACGCAGCCTAACGCCGACACGCCCGTACGCATCACGTCCATCGGATGGCTCGAGGCCGGCAAGGTCTCAAGCACCGCACGCACCGCCTGCGGCAGGCTTCGCAGCGACGCCAACTTCGCCTTGTAGTTCTTAAGCTCCACTCGATTCGGCAGATGACCGTGAATGAGCAAGTGAGCGATTTCCTCGTACTCGCAATCGTCGGCGATATCGAGGATGTCGTAGCCACGATAATGCAAATCGTTGCCGCTACGGCCCACCGTGCACAGGGCAGTATTTCCCGCCGGGACACCTGACAACGCGACGGATTTTTTCGGTTTAGGCGCTCTATCTGTGGACGACTCTGCGGAGGTGGCGTTCATGATTCTCACTTGCCCTTGCCGGACGCGAAAAGCGAATCGAGTTTCTTTTCGTATGCGTGATAGTCGAGGTACTTATAGAGATCGGCGCGCGTCTGCATGGTTTCGACGACATTCTTCTGGGTTCCATCGCGACGAATCGCTTCATACACCTTGAGCGCCGCCGCATTCATGGCGCGATACGCCGAGCAGCAGAACAAAACGATGTCGACATCGGCACCGGCGAGTTCCGAGCAAGTAAACAAGGGTGTCTGCCCAAATTCCGTAATGTTCGCCAAGATAGGAACGTTCACCGCTTCCTTGAACTTCCGATACATCGCCAGATCGATCATCGCTTCCGGAAAAATCATGTCGGCTCCGGCCGCAACGCAAGCGACTGCGCGTTCGATCGCCCTGTCGATGCCCTCGACCGCGAGCGCGTCGGTCCGCGCCATAATGACGAATTGATCGTCGCCGCGCGCATCGACTGCCGCTTTGACGCGATCGATCATTTCTTCTTGGCTGACAATTTCCTTGCCCGGACGATGGCCGCAGCGCTTCGATTGAACTTGATCTTCGAGGTGCATGCCCGCCGCTCCGAATTTGACGAGCGACTTGACCGTGCGCGCGATATTAAACGCCCCACCCCACCCCGTATCGGCGTCGACCAACAGCGGCAAGGACGATGCATCGGTGATGCGGCGAACATCGGTCAGGACATCATCGAGCGAGCTGATGCCAAGATCCGGAATGCCGAGCGAGTTCGCTGCGACGCCACCGCCGGAAAGATAAAGAGCGCGAAATCCGGATGCCTGCGCCATACGCGCCGTGTAGGCGTTAATCGCCCCCACTACTTGGAGCGGACGCTCGTCGCGCACCGCCTGCCGAAGTCGTGCACCGGGGGAATTCGCCATACGAAATCCTTGATGATCAAGACTGGGAAGATCGAGACTTGAGGATTACTGGAGGACTAATGAAGAGAGCCGGCGCATGGTACCGCACTCCCCGCGAACCCGCCCCACAATCATCCCCAACAATCACCCCCAAATAATCACCCCGTGATCGACTGTACCCACGCCGACAAACTTCCGCTATCCAACGCCCCGACTTGCCGCCCTATCTCACGTCCATTTCGGAACGCGATGAGCGTTGGGATGCTGCGAACGTTGAAACGAGTGGCGATGCTCTGGTCGTCTTCCGTGCACACCTTGGCGAAACGCACGCGCGGCTCGAATTTTTTCGCCGCCTCCTCGAACCTGGGCGCCATCGCCTGGCACGGCCCGCACCACGATGCCCAGAAATCGACGACCACCGGAACTTCGTTACGAACGATGTGTTCGTCGAAATTACTCGAACGCAAAGTGACCGGATGACCGTCGAACAAAGCATGCCGACAACGCGGACAGCGCGGAACCTCGGTTAATCGATCGTCCGGCGTACGCACGACGGCATCGCAATGTCCGCAAACGATGTGAAGATGATTCGACACTGAAGCTCCGGTACGAAATCTTGACGGGTTGCCTATTTATAGGTTCGCACAAGTCGAATTAAAGCAGTGGCGCATCAAGTACGCGCCGGTCCGGCAACTGGTCCGACAACTGGCCCCGCAACCAGTCCTGCAACTAGGGCGGCAATCTGCGTAGCTGTCTCAAGCGCTCTCAGCCCATCCTCACCGGTCACCACGGGCACCCCTCCTTCGCGAACCGACTTGAGAAACGCGGTGATCTCGTCGAGCAACGCATCGCCTTGGTCGAACGACCGCTCATCGATCGCCACTTGCGCAGGCGATTCCACGGGGGCATCGTCCTTTTTGCGGATCACGGTCAGTATCTTCTGCTGCAGGTCGATGGAGAAATAGGCATCGTCCTGAAAGATTCGGATCTTGCGCTCCTGCTTCAGGCTGACGCGGCTCGCCGTCGTATTGGCGACGCAACCGTTTGCAAAGCGAATGCGTGCGTTGGCGATGTCGAGATCGCCGGAGAAAATGGTGGCACCGGAGGCATCGATATGGGCGATCGGTGCACCCACCAGCGATTGAATGAGATCGATATCGTGGATCATCAAGTCGAGCACGACGCTCACATCTGTCCCGCGTGTCTTGAACGGCGCCAAACGATGCGACTCGACGAATCGCGCCGTCTTTAAAATGCCGGCCGCCGCAACGATCGCCGGGTTGAATCGCTCCAAGTGGCCGACCTGCAGCACGCAACGCTTACGTGCCGCGAGTTCGACCAAGGCTTGCGCTTCCGCGACGGTTGTCGTGATCGGTTTTTCCACAAGCACGTGCACGCCGTTTTCCAGAAAGGTTTTCGCCACTTCGAAATGCAGCGGCGTCGGCACGGCAATGCTCACCGCATCGACCTGCCCCAAGAGGTCGCGATACGCGTCGAACGCTTGGACATCCAACTCGGCGGCGACGCGCCGGGCGGTCTCGGCATTCGCATCGACTACACCGATCAATTTCGAACCGGCAATCTGCCGGTACTTCTGTGCGTGAAAGCGGCCTAGATAACCGACGCCGACGACCGCCGTCCGGACGAGCGGACCGGAGTCCGAACCCCTTTCTTGTTGCTGTGCCATATACCCTTTTCTATTCGATGCGACTCGACGGCGCGCTCCGTCGTCAATTCGTTTCCACGATGCGGTCTTCACTGCTCAGGATAATAGCGACCGCCGCGCCCGCGAGCGAGTAGCTTGCCAGCCAAAGGAGACTGTTAAAGAATGCGGGGTCGCGAAGATCGCCTTACCGCCGATAAACAACATGAGTAGCCAGCACCCCATTGCCCCTCCTGCCGACGATGCGCCCGGAAACGAGCGCAGGGAAGCACCCGGCTTCGAGGATACAACGGTACGTTCAAGGCGAGTGCGAAAGCGCGAATTGATTTATGGCGGCATCGGCGCAGTAGCCGGCTTTATCGTGCTGCCGATTTCGATCTACACGGTCGGTACGCTGCTGCTGGGACCTTATGCCGGCGGCAAATCTCTAGGCGCTTTTTTCGCAGCGTTTTACGGCAATCTAGGACACGCCATCCCCCGGACCTGGTTTATCGCCTTATCTCCCTACTTGGCAATCTGCGTCGTTCGACTTTCGTTTCGGCGCATGCCGAGCAGAACGCAGACAACAGAACCGCCAGCGGCACCGACGGAATCCGCGCAAGTCGACACCCAGAGCCCTCGCCGCGAGCCTTTTATCAGCTCCTAACATCCGCTAGTCGCGAGCACCAGCCTCTAAGCAGCGTAAAAGGGTGAGTTCGATCACAGATTACAGCTGATCGCGGCGCGGCAACGCGCGAAAGCCGTAAGCTTGCGACTACGAATAATAGGCATGGGAATGCGTGCGCTCCGATTACTGGGGCGTTTTACTCGATTGGTACGGGAAGTAGTAGGTCATGTTAAAGAAACTGTTCAAGCATCGTAGATCTCCCGAGGAGGTTCTCGATCCCGGCGAGGAGCCTGCACGTTTTACGGCGCCGCCTATTGCCGTGGGCGAAAACCTCAAAAAACGCACGGAAGAACGGGTCAAGCCAAAAGGCGGCTTTGACCCGTACAACAGCGGAACGTTCAAAAGGGAAAACGCTTGGGAACGAGTGACGCGCAAGTAAGTGCGCCCGAGTTTTTAGTCCTGAATCCTTAGCGTGGTTTCGTTGCGCATCGCTTCAGACTAAACGCTTGGCCAGTAGACAGACGACACGGCGACGATGGCTAGCACCATGGCGAGTTGTGCGTATCTCTGCCAGCCCAATTGCTTCAATGTCGCGAAGAGTGCGCCACCGGAAATACCCGCCAACCCCACGAACCAGGCACAGCTGACCAGCAGCGGCAGCAATTCGCGGCTAAGTTCCGGGTGGTCGTTTTTAAGAACTAAAAACACGATACCGGTCGCTATAAGACCAAAGCTTATGGCTGTCGCGGAGCCGAAAACGATTGCGATCAATACCGCCAGAGGACGCACGTCTTTATTCCTATGTTTCGCAAATGTGGGGGCTAATTCCGAACGGGTACTTGATTGCCGGGCAGCAGCCCTCTAGCCTACGGACAATATCCGAAATGGATCCGAAGTGCAGTGCAGGCCAGCGATTTCGTTGACTGCCGGGAGTCAATACGTGCAAGTAGCCGATCACACAAGCAGCGCAACGTTGGTTTGCAAGCGCCGCCGCCTCCCCCGTCTGATTGCCATCGTCCTTTGCATCCCGCTATTCGCGGTGCTGCCAAGTTCCTGGATGGTCGCGACCGGCACCACGACGTCGCTTTCGCCGACATCCGCTTTGGCACCCACCGACCGAGAGCGGCGCGTGAGCAAATTAGTCAGCACCGTCATCGAACGACAGCACTACCGGCAACAGCCGATCAACGATCAAGTTTCGTCGCTCGTGCTGGATCGCTACCTCGACGAACTCGACGGGCAGCACTCCTTCTTTTTGGGCAGCGACATTGCGGAATTCGAGCGTTTCCGATACCAGCTCGACGACGCCATCGTGAACGGCACGCTGGAACCGGCCTTCGCCATTTACAACCGATTGCAACAACGCTCGCGCGAACGCATCGCCTATGCGATCGAATTGCTGAAAACCGAACCGAATTTTACGCTGGAAGAATCGTTCGAGTTCGACCGTAGCAAGTCCTCCTGGGCAAAGTCGGCGGCGGAACTCGACGAAGTCTGGCGCAAGCGAGTCAAGAACGACGCCTTGTCGCTCGCCATGACTGAGAAGCCGTGGAAGGATGCGCGGGAGACGCTGAGGAAACGCTATGAAAACGTGTTAAAGCGCATTGAAAAGACCAATGTCGGCGATACGTTCGAATATTTCATGAATGCGTTTGCGCACGTGTTCGATCCGCACTCGAACTATTTGTCGCCGCGCAACTCCGAGGAGTTTCGAATTGCAATGAGCCTGTCCTACGTCGGCATCGGCGCTTCTTTGCAGACGGTGGACGACTACGTGACGATCACCAATCTTCTTCCTGGCGGACCGGCGGCGCTCAGCAATCAGCTGCGCCCGGAGGATCGCATCACCGCCGTCGGCGAAGGCAAGGACGGCAAGCTGGTCGACGTAATCGGTTGGCGCCTTGACGACGTGGTTCAATTGATTCGCGGCAAAATCAACACGGTCGTCCGGCTGCAAATTCTTCCCGCCGGCGCGGCGCCCGGGTCGGAGGAAAAGGTAGTCGAATTCACCCGCAATACGATTCAAATGGAATCGTATGCGGCGAAAAAAGAATTGCGCAAGGTAAAGCAAGGCGATCAAGAACGCTTGATCGGCGTGATAACCGTTCCTAGCTTCTATCAGGACTTCGAAGCGCGCTCGAAGGGCGAAACCGATTACCGCAGCACCACGCGCGACGTCCGCAAGCTCATCAACGAGCTAAAAGGGGAAGGCATGGAATCGCTGGTTCTCGATCTGCGCGGCGATGGCGGCGGCAACCTACTCGAAGCCACGGGCCTTACCGGCTTGTTCATCCCGAAAGGCCCGGTCGTTCAAGTGCGCGAAACGGGCGGACGAATCGAAGTGCTCGACGATCCGGAACCGGACACCGCCTGGGACGGACCGCTCATCGTCTTGGTCGATCGCCTAAGCGCCTCGGCCTCCGAGATTTTTGCGGGCGCCATCCAAGATTACGGCCGCGGTTTGATCGTCGGCCAGCAGACTTTCGGCAAGGGATCGGTCCAAACGGCGTTGCAGTTATCGCGCTACGCGGTCGGTCCGGACTCGGACACGTTCGGACAGCTCACGTTTACCAGCGGCAAGTTCTATCGCATCACCGGCGAAAGCAC
>CAZQYC010000050.1:0-15207 GCA_964597495.1 uncultured Steroidobacteraceae bacterium
GCGAGAAGGTTAGGTATCGAGCCAGCGGCGGCACGCTCGCGAGAATGCCTGGCTGACCTTCGAATCGATTTTGCGCGGATGCGTGATTTTCGGAACGGCTCATCGGAACGCTCATTTGACCGGCCGGATCGGGTGGCTATGATGCCGTCTTTCAAAAGAGAAAGGGATCCAGCGTGCGTATCGGAGTTCCGAAAGAAATCAAAACTCAGGAGAATCGCGTCGGCATGGTGCCGCACGGCGTGCGTGAGCTGGTTGCCGCGGGGCATGATGTGTGGGTGCAAACCCACGCCGGCTTAGGCATGGGCTGCGACGATCGGCAGTATCTCGATGCGGGTGCTCGCATCGTGGCCACCGCGGGAGAAGCATTCGCTGCGGACCTCGTGGTGAAGGTGAAAGAACCGCAAGCCGTCGAGTGCCGAATGCTGCGTTCTGATCAGGCATTGTTCACGTATTTGCATTTGGCGGCCGATTTACCCCAGGCACAGGGTCTGATCGCCGCCGGCGTCACGGCGATTGCCTATGAAACGGTGACCGCGCCGGACGGAACGCTTCCTTTGCTCATGCCGATGAGTGAAGTCGCCGGCCGCATGTCGGTTCAGGTCGGCGCCGCTTGTTTAGAAAAGGAACGAGGCGGCGCCGGCATTTTGTTGGGCGGGGTGACCGGCGTTGCGCCGGGGAAAGTGGTCATTCTCGGCGGCGGCGTGGCGGGAACCAATGCAGCGCAGATGGCCGTCGGCCTGCATGCAGACGTGACTGTCGTCGACCGATCTCTGTCTCGGCTGCGACAACTCGATTCGCAATTCGCCGGCCGCATTCGCACGGCGTATTCGACGGAGGCGACGATCGAAGCGCTGGTGACCGAGGCCGATCTGGTGATCGGTACCGTCCTCATACCCGGCGCGGCTGCGCCCAAGCTCGTGACGCGCGCCATGCTCAAGAAGATGAAACCGGGCTCCGTGCTCGTGGATGTGTCCATCGATCAAGGCGGGTGTTTTGAAACCAGCAAGCCGACGACCCACAGTCATCCGACCTATATCGTCGACGAGATCGTGCACTACTGCGTCGCCAATATTCCCGGAGCGGTGGCGCGAACCTCGACGTTCGCGTTGACCAATGCGACACTGCCGTTCGTTCGCGCCATGGCCGACAAAGGTATCAAAGAGACGCTCGCTTCGAATCCGCATTTGCGGGCCGGCGTCAACGTATTTGCCGGTAAGATTACGCATAAAGCCGTTGCCGAGGCGCTCGGTCTGCCGTTTGAAGCATTTGTTTGAGAGGGGAGCGAATGACGATGCGTATGCCCAGTGTCGGTAAAACGACCGTTTCGACGATCGACGTTCATAAAGTAATCGTTCGCAAGGCGACGGCACTCACGAGCGTTCTCATGGCGGCGATCGTGATGTCGATGAGCGCCGTGTCGATGGACGCGAAGGCCGAGCTTGTGGAAGGGCGAGATTACAGGGTCGTTAGTCCGGCGAAGCTCACCCGCGATCCGAAAAAAATCGAAGTCCTCGAATATTTCTCCTGGGGATGTTCGCATTGCTATGAGTTCTATCCGGTGCTCTCCGACTGGGCAAAGAAGACGCCGAAGGACGTCATCTTGGTGAAATCGGCCGTGACGGTGGGGATCGATCAGTGGATACCGCTTGCCCGTGCGTTTTATGCATTCGATTACAGCGGCGACATTGCGCGGCTGGACGAATTGGTGTTCAAGGCCATTCACGAACAGCATGTCGCGTTGTCCAGCGACGAGAAGATCGCGGCGTGGGCGGAACGCCAGGGCATCGACGGAAAGAAGTTCCTCGCCGCGACGAATTCGATGGGCGTCACTAGCAAATGGCAGCAGGCCGAGGCTGACTCGCGCAGCATCCCGATCGAAGGAACGCCGACGCTCGTTGTCGACGGGAAATATGTTTTGCTGGCCACCGGCGCCAAGTCCTACGCCGAATGGATGCCGCTGCTCGACCAACTCATTGCGAAAGTTCGCACCGAGCGAGCCGATCGAAAGAAAGTAAGCAAGCTGAAATAAAAAAGGGCCGCCTTTCGAGCAGCCCTGTCCCGCGCAAGCGCGGGGATAAAAGACGGAGCCGGCTACTTCGATACCGATTTCTTGAACATGCGATCGATCTTTTCGTTTTGAGCATCGGCAGCGGCTTGTGCTGCTTGCGCTGCTTGCAGCGCTTGGTTGGCGGTGCTCTGCGCCGCGTCTGCAGCGCTCTTCGCGGCGTTGGCGGTGCTGGCCGCATTCGCTGCGGTGCTCGCGGCGGAGTTCGCCGCGCTCTGAGCGGCGGTAGCCTTTTGATCGGCGGCTTGCGCGGTGGCGCGAACTTCCTCGAGCTGCTTACTGGTTACGCAGGCAGCGGACGAGAGCAGAACAAGAGCGGCGGCACTCGCTTTGACTGTGGTAACAACGATCTTATTCATATTGGTTCCTCGGTTACACGGTGCGTGGAGGATGTGTGACTTTCCCAAATTGCCGTATAGGCGAATGGCGTGATCGCTTGCCGTACTCTTCCTACAGTCGGCTAGCTACAGTCGGCAAGCCATCGCGGCTATCTCGCTGAATGACGAGTGCCGAATGGAACGGTTCCTTGCGTCTTGATCTGCAAAAAGGAGAGGCGCCGGATGCGTTTAAATCTTTTGTTCGCAGTCGATAGGGCCCGGCTTATGTTGCCCCGGACAGCAGGTGTACCGGATTCTGCAAGGCTCTTGCCCATTCCCGGCAGGGATTGGCGAGGCGTGATCGGCGGGTTTGGGGCGCCATGAACTAAATTTCCGAAGAATCTCCGCAAATTTGCACGTCTCGGCCGTGGATAGTCCTTTTCAATACAACAAGTTCGGATAGAATGCCGCGCCCCGGGAGGGGTGGTATCCGCCCGGCTATTAGATGGGCGATCAGGTTGGGTAGTGGATCGGCCGTGCGCTGCGAATCCAAGTCCGACCTCCGAAGAAGTCGACCCTTTTTACCTATATGAAACCTTGGCCCCCAACGGTGGGGCCTGAATTGTTGGAAACCTGCCATGCCCCGTACAACTCCGCTTTCTGATATTCGCAATATCGGCATCATCGCTCACGTCGACGCCGGCAAGACCACGACCACCGAACGCATTCTTTATTACACGGGTCGTAAGCACACGATCATCGACATTCACGACACCAAGGACTTGAAGACGTCGACGACCACCGACTATCTCGAGCAGGAACAGAAGCGCGGCATCACGATTCAATCGGCGGCCGTGTCCGCGTTTTGGCGCAACAAGAAAATCAATCTCATCGACACCCCGGGACACGTCGATTTCACGATCGAAGTGAACCGCTCGCTGCGCGTGCTCGACGGCGCGGTCGTGGTGTTCGACGGCGTCGCGGGCGTAGAGCCGCAATCGGAGACCAACTGGCGTTTGGCCGACAACTACGATGTCCCGCGCCTTTGCTACGTGAACAAGATGGACCGCAGCGGCGCGAATTTCCTGCGTTGCGTGGACATGATCAAGAAGCGCTTAGGCGCTCGTCCGTTGCCGGTGCAGCTGCCGATCGGTTCGGAAGACAATTTCAAAGGCATGATCGACCTGGTCGAAATGAAGGCCTATGTATGGGATTCGGACGATAAGGACGCGCAGTGGCAGATTTTGGAAATTACGCCGGACATTGCCGACAAGCTCGGCATCACCGTGCCCAGCGACAAGAAAATTCTTGCCGATATCCAAAAGTATCGTACCGAACTCGTGGACACGTGCTTGGAGCAAGACGACGCGGCAATGGAAGCGTACCTGAACGACGGCAATGCTCCGTCGGCGGACGTGCTGCGCAAGTGTCTCCGCAAGGGCACGATCACGTCGGCTTTCAATCCGGTACTCTGCGGCTCTTCTTATAAGAACAAGGGCGTGCAGCAAGTGCTTGACGCCGTCGTCGACTACCTGCCGGCGCCGACTGACGTGGCGGCGATTAAAACCGTGGATGCCGACGGCAATCCGATCGGCGAACGCAAGTGCTCGGACGACGAACCGTTTTCGGCGCTCGCGTTTAAGGTCATCAACGACGCCTACGGTGCGCTCACTTTCGTGCGCGTGTATTCGGGCGTGCTGACCAAGGGCGCGTCGGTGACGAATTCGACGCGCGGCAAACGCGAGAAAATCGGCCGCATGGTCGAAATGTTCGCGAAGGAAGCGAATGCCATCGAAGAAGCGCGCGCGGGCGACATCATCGCCTTGGTGTCCCTGGCCGAAACGGAAACGGGTGACACGCTGTGCGCCTCGGAAGATCAAGTCGTGCTCGAACGCATGCGTTTCCCGGACCCCGTCATCAGCGTCTCGGTGAAGTCGAAGACCAAGGCCGAACAAGAAAAATTCGGTACGGCGCTCGGCAAGATGGTTCGCGCCGATCCGTCGCTCCGTTTGGAGACTGATCCGGAAACCGCACAAACCATTCTTCGCGGCATGGGCGAATTGCATTTGGAAGTGACGCTCGACCGTATCCGCACGGAATTTGGCGTGGAAGGCGTGATGGGGCAGCCGCAAGTGGCTTATCGCGAAACGTTCACGCGCAAGATCGACGAGCAATACGTGCACAAGAAGCAAACCGGCGGCGCCGGCCAGTTCGCCGAAGTGTGGATTACGTTCGAACCGCTGGAGCGCGGCAAGGGCTTTGAGTTCGTCGATAAGACGGTCGGTGGTTCGGTACCGAAGGAATACGTACCGGCGGTGGAAAAAGGCCTCAAGATGCAGAAGGAAGACGGCGTGCTCGCTCACTATCCAACCGTGGATTTCCGCGCGACGCTGACCGACGGCAGCTACCACGACGTCGACTCGAACGCGCTGACGTTCGAAATCGCCGCGAAGGCCTGTTTCCGTGAAGCCATACGCAAGGCATCGCCGATTCTCCTTGAGCCGGTGATGAAAGTGGAGACCGTGACGCCGGGCGACTACTTAGGCGACGTCATCGGCGACATCAATCGCCGCCGCGGCATGATTCAAGAGCAACTCGAGCGCGGTACGAATATAGCGGTCGTCTCGACCGTGCCGCTGTCGGAAATGTTCGGCTACATCGGCCACCTTCGTGGCATGACCAGCGGCCGCGCGTCGTACACGATGGAGTTTTCGCACTACGATCCGGTGCCGAAAAACGTCGCGGACGCCGTCATCGCCGAGGTGGCGAAGGCGAAGGAAGCGGCAAGAGCCTGATCTCTACCGCAGGGGTAGGAAGATAAAGGGGCGAATCCGGCGGATTCGCCCCTTTCGTTTTAGGTCAAGCGAATTCGAATCAAGTCGCCTGGAACCTCTTCCCTTCGAAAATAGTTGTCGTCATAGGGCGCTCGTGAAGTGTCCCTAATTCCGTAACCCCCAACCCGTAACGAGGGCCGGCTGTGACAACGAAGTTGGAAAAAGAGCTGAAACGCGAGATCTTGATCGATGGCGAGCCTTACACGATCACCATCTCTCCCCTGGGGCTTAAGCTGGCCGCTAAAGGACGGCGTAAAGGTCAAGAGCTTGAATGGAAGGACATGGTGTCCGGTCAGGCTGCCTTATCCCACACGCTCAACGCATCGCTCGAAGAGGTCAGGCAGCAATAGCGTTCTCGGCGCCAAAGTTTTTATTTCTTAACTTTTCTGTGGGCGCACTTCGAGCGATTCCCACATGACCGGCACATGGGCGGCGCTCGCGCGTTCCAAAATATCCAAAAGCGGCCCTGCGCGGGTCGTCAACGCAATCGGCGGTTCGCGGTCTTCTTGTTCATTCGTCTCGTTCTCGTCGACATCGTCAGCGGTCGGTGTCGCCGCCATTTGCAATTCGTGTCGTAAGCGGTTCAGGGCGGCGGGAATATCGTCGGCGCTGAGCGCACCGGGGACGTTGCCGCTGGCGCCGAGCATGCGGATCAATTGCACGGCAACATTCCCGAACATCGTGATCGATTCCGTTTTCGTCGAACTGAATCGCACTAACATGGCGTCTCTCCAAACTGGGTCAAGTCACCGCAATATATATATGAGCCGCGTGATATCGAAAAGTTGCACATTGGTGATGGCGGCTTTCTTTCGTCTACCAATGCTTATCGGTGTCTGGGTCCCGTAAGTTCCATTCTTGAGGCTCCGGCATTCGCCGTACTTGCAAGCGTTGTCGTTTCTTTCGACCAAAACGGTGCAAGGAGTAACAAATCTTTTGATTCAAGAAAGATCCAGTGGGGCAATTGATGGATTGTTTCGCTTTTGTGAACGGAGAAGTTCATGAGGGAAACTCCATGTCGTTTGTCGCTAGATCTACTATGCAGTAGATGCGGATAGAGAAGCGCAATCGCTAGTCGATCGCTAGCGCTTACTTAATTTATTCGTTCAAGCGTTTCGAATCTCCTGCGCTGCGCAATTGACTGTTTGCTTGATCGTGTTTCGGCGAAACCCAATCGTTATTGGGTTATCAATCTCAACCTACGTTATAGGAAAAAGAATAATGGCAACCGTAAACGTGCTGATCGTCGTCGATGTCGAAGGCGCCTTGGCGTCGGGGAATCTTTCCAGCAATGTCTACTTGGTGGATACCAACAAGTACATGGGTTCTTACAACGAAGGCCAGACGGAATTGGTGACCGTATTGGCGGTGGGCGATACGGTGATCTGGTCCGTGGCTCCCATTGATCCAGGCACCAGCGTGGCCATTCAAGGTTTCACGGGGGCGGCGATCGGCCAACAGGTCACTCCCGTATTCATGCCGCTGACCGGCAGTTGGGGTTCGAAGTTTTCCGCCGTGCCGCCGACGTCAGGAACGCAGTTTCAATACTCCGTCAATTTGCAATTCGAAGGCGGCGCCATTCTGACGTTCGATCCTTTCTTGCAAACCAAGTAAGCCAAGCTAGTTAAGCATTCCGCATCGGCTGAGCGTGCGGCCCCCTTGATGGGTCTGCTGCGTCGCGCGCTCGACCGTGCCCGAAATAGTCGAGTAGTTAAGGAGCGGGCGATGGCGTTGCAATTTTCGACGTCTTACACCGTATCGGCCACCTTTCCGCCGACGGCAAGTAACGGACCGATCGGTCCTTTTCTCATTCCGCCGAGCAACGCGAATGTCGATTACACCCAACCCCTCGCCATTTGGGTGGGCGCAGTGTGTGCCGCGAACACGTCGGCGCAAACACCGGGTGTAGCGGCCAGCACGAATCAGCCGGCGTTTTCGCTTGTTTTCGCACCCAGCCAAGTTCCTCAAAACACGTCGTTCTTCGCCAAGGTTTCCATCGCGCCCAATTTCGTTTACAGCGCCGATCCCGCCATTCGCGCGCAGCTGGCTGGCTATTTCACGCTCTTTAAGCAGCAAGTCGAGGCGCTGGAAGTGCCGCAAGCAGGCAGCCCGACAGGCGGATTGATTCCCGGCGGCGCGCGTCTGTTGCTGAATCGCGTCGCGACCAACATGCCCCTGCGCTTCGATGAAGTCCTCACTTATTTATATGCATTCAATGCGAGTTCCCAGTATGTGGATTTGTCGCCGGGTATGTCGCTGCGCCTTGAATGGGCGGGATATCAATACTGCGACGGTCCGGGCGGCGCGGGTTATGGATTGAATTCGTACGTGAATTCCGGCAGCAGCCGTTTCGTCATTACGCAGCAACCGGACTTCACGTTGGCGACGGATGCATTTCTCGCGCAGTTGGTGCCCGGCTATGGCGTAAATCCTCCCACGGCATGTCCGCAAATTGCGGCAGGCCTGCTTGATTTGGAGATCACCGGCAATGCGCGCCGTCATCTACGGCTCATCTATCCGACGACCTTCGTAGGAGCAGGCAGCGTCGACAACGGCGGTTCCTCGGGTCAAACGAGCGCTCGCTTGATCGGCGCGGATACCTACGCCGATCTAGAGGCTGCGACCGCCGATGTGCTGGCGGGCAATACCGGGTGTGGCAAGGCAAGCCAAGGCAATAAGCCCATCGTCAGTATCGCGTTCAACGGCCGCGTGGCCGTGATACCGGAGATTTCTTTTTTCTACGATGGAGTCACGACCGTCGTACCCATAGGGACGACGCTACGTAACGTCATTCAACAAGTGGCCGATCCGGCCCCCAGTCAATTCTTCAACAACCAGACCTCCAACATGTACGTGCGCATGCGCCGCTGGACGCAGATGTCCGGCACACCGCTTTCGATCGGCGCCAACACGTATTTGCAGGCGCTGTTCGATTTCGGAAGCGCACCGGCGACGGCCGGTCCGCTGCTCGACTGCTTCGATATTCCGCTTGCGAAAGGGGACGCCGTCACTCTGCCCAATATCGAAAACAACACTTAAGTTGAGCTCATGCTATGACTCGATCGTGGCCAATTGGATTTATTTTGGTCAGGTTTTTTCTGGCCAGGCCTTTTCTGGCGAGATTTTTTCTAGCGCTGACGCTTGCAAGCGGAGCAGGTCATGCGCTCGCCCAGGATTTCATCTTGCACACGCAGAACCTGCTGCGCTTCGGCCAGGGTTCGACAACCGCAAAGACGGCTAAGTGCACGGCGCTAAATACGATCAGCGCCAGCGTCGACATCATCGTGGTCCAAGAATTGATGCAGTCGGATTATCCTTGCGCCGCGGTGCCGACGGGCTTCAAATGGGAATCGTACGGGCCTTTGGGGCCCAATAGTTACAAGGAATATTACGGATTTTTGTGGCGCAACGTGCCGCGTTCCGGCGGCCCAACGATCACCGACGGCGGCCAATACCGTTCCGCGAGTTCTTCATCGTTCATGCGCCCGCCCTACGCAACGTTTCTATTCGTTCAGCCGAACGGAAAAACCGTCAAGTACGGAATATGGATTGCGAATATTCATTCGATATGGGGAAAAGGAGTGAGCCCGCGAAAAGCGGAAGCGACGGCGGCGGCCGTGTTCTTTACCGCTTTAAAGAAGTCTCCGGCAGGCAGCAATCAGCCGCCCAAGCCTAATGGTTTTCCCGTCATCATTGCAGGTGACTGGAATTTGCCGGCGCGCAATAAATTCGGCACGACCAATTCCGGCTTCGATGACTTGGTCAGCGCCGGCGCCCAAATTGAACCCAATGTGCCCACTAGCCTCACCAAGGCAGGCAAGGGCAGCAGTCCTTACGATCACTTCGCCTTTTCCTATTCCTCGCTGAAAATCGCCACGCCAACGCTTTATCCCGCAACGACGCAATGGGCGACCTGGCGCTCGAACGTTTCCGATCACTTGGGCGTGCAAGTCGGGGTGACATTTAAATGAGCAGAATAATTAACGCGCTGGCTGGTGCAGTGGCCGTAGTATTTCTGTTGGCATTCGGCAATGCCAACGCACAAAATTTCAACGTGCCGAAGGAATGCGGAACGGAGGTGAGCGGCATCGATCCTCTATATACCGATCTGCCGCCGGTAGCTTCAGTCCTCTATAACGACGGCAACAGCGAATTGCCGGGCAGGGTGTTCCAGGACACGCGCACCAAGAATTGGTTTGTCGAGCTGAACATTACCAATGCGTTCCCGACTTATTTGATCGTTGCGACGTATACGCCGTTCTTACAAAGTTATGCGGCGGTGAACTTTCCGTCCATGGGTGTTTATAACCAGCAGCTGCCTGCGGCGGGCGTGTACTACAACCCGCAATACAAGCTCTATCCCAAGGTCACGCTGCCCATCACTACGACGCTCACGTCTAAAACTCCCATGCCCGGGGCGTTCGTCGAACTGGCGCCGGATTTTCCCGGCAGTTCGCCTTACACGGTGGAGGCCGATGAGAACGGCAACGTGATCCTCTATTGCTTCACTGCGCTGCCGAGCGGAAACGACGTGACCGTGTTTACGCCGGATCACGATTTTGCGTACACGGCCACGTACACGTTCAACTCCAAAGACGAGGAGCCGGAGCACGGGTTGGGCAGCATCAAAGCGGGAGTGGCAGCCAAGCGTTCGTTCAGCGATCGGATCAAAAGCTGGTTTAAAAAGTAAATGGCTACCTTCAACCGTTACCATGCTGGCAGTCCGTTGTTCGTGTCATCGGAGCAGGACACGGATGCGTTGCGTTCCGCGTACTTGTTGCCGAGTACCGCCGTTGTGCCGGACACTTTCTCCGTAGACGATGCGCTCAATAAATATCCGGGTTGGTTCATTCTGTTTTCCATCGCGAAGCAAGATACAGCCACCATCGATGCGTTTGCCGCCGCTGCGCAGATTTTTTTTTCGAGTCCCGATCGCACGAATGCGCTGGTCGCTTGGTTCACGAATGCGGATAGTTATGCGTCTGGACTCACAGGGTGGGTGATTACTGCTCCGCGCCTAAATATTCCCACCCTGGGTACTCCTATCACCATCACCCGCCCCACGTTGATTGAGTTTGCCAATTTCGCCATCAACTTGACGCCGGGAACGACAGTTACCACCAGCGGTGACGGCAACGGGCTCATCTTTGCAAAGAGCGGTGCAACGAATGCGCTGGTCGTCACGCCGTTCGGTCAGCGCACGACCGTCACTTTGCCGATGACCGGCAGCGCCACGCTGTCCATGTTGTCGCCGATTCCGACGGCTGGCTGCGTTACGTTTGGTTTGACGTTAGATAGCAACACCGCAACGACACTGGATGTCGGGTTGCGGGTGTTCACGGCTGCAAGCGTCGGCGGTTATGCAGCGACCGCTCGCTTGCCTGTTTTCGATTTATCGAGCGTTCAAGCAGGTGTGCCGCTCAGCGTGACTATCGATCCACTGGCGCCACTCGATCACGCACGCACGTCCATGAGCTTTTCGTCTAACCCGAGCGTGCCGTCGACGTATCGCACGCCTGTGGGAGGTCAACTCACTCTCACGCCGAGTGTCAATGCCGGATTGGTCTTTTGCGAGCGCCTCATTGCCGTAGATAGCCATGGCAATCCCGTCATCGTTCCCGGCAATCAGGTCTTATATGTGGTGCCGAACGGAACCTATGCATTGCTTACGGCGCAAGGCAATCCGAACGGTGTCACCGGCGGTGGTACGGTTCCGGATCTCACCGCAACGCTCATGTGCGGGCTATCGGCCGTGGAATATTTGTCTTTCGCTACGGGTGTGACGCTGTCATTCATTCCGAATCAGTTTGCGTTCGCCGCCACGTTGAAAGATGCCGATCCGAAGAAGGGGGCCGGACGTGTGTACGGCCAGCTCACGGAAGCGGGGCTAACCTCGTGGGCATTTTTGAACGTGCCGGGCAACAGCTCCTATTTCGCGCAGCCGGACAGTTCCGTGCTGTATCAATCGGCAGGCGCCACCTCGCCGTTTTCAAATTACTTGCCGCTCATCGTGGGTGACTTGCAACCGGAGATTGCGCCTACTAATAGTTTTCCGCTATTTCCTTACGTCGCTGCGACTCCGGGTGTCGGTTTGACTGGCGACGATCTAGTGCAGTTTGAATTGCAGGCCTGTGCGCCGAAGCGACGCGCGTTGATACAGAAGATCGCCGTGCCTTCGACCAAGCTGACTTCATTGCGGAGCAGTGCGCTTGGCGACGATCCCAAATTCGCCGCCACGCCCCAAGGTCTCTTGTTGCAGTTCGGTGATGCACTGGCATGGTCACACCTGACGGTGGCGGTCTCTCCTTCGACGCCGATTCCTCCCAACCGTCAATCTCAGTTGCTGTTGAACGCTGTGACGGGCGACCTCAAGGCCGCATTGCAGACCAATCAGTTGTTCCTCGTTGCGAGCGTGGGCGATCTGTTCTTGAACCAACATGCCTCGATCGGTTATTCACTGACGCAGGAGCGGCTGAATGTGTTGGCCGCCATGGGTGAAGATCCCGATGTGATTAAGCGGTTGCAACCGCTGGTCCCGACGATGTGGGCCGATGAAACCGCGTTGAACACGTCGCTGCAGGCCGTGCTGACGCCGGATCAATATCAGGCGGAATTGAAGAGCGGCATGATTCGCGGCTACACCGGCGACTTCAGCTTGTTCGTCGCCGATTGGGAATTCGATCTTTCGCCGTGGCGCTGGGCCGATCATAAATCGATTCTGCTGTTCAAGTTCTGCAAGAAGCAGCTCTCGCAATTGGTGTCCGACTCCACGCAGTGGGCCATGGCGGATTCATTCAACTCCGCACGTAACGCCACGCAGCAGCAAATCCAAGACATCTTCAGCGACGCGCAAACTCGCTATGCGGCAGGCGACAACGATCTCGCTTATTTCGTCAATACGGTCATGTCGGACGCGAACTGGAACGGCATCCTAGTGCTCAACGCCACCGTGCCGCTTTCCGGTTTGCCGCCGCAGATGGAAGGCATCGCGGCCGGTATCGACCCGGCGCAGTTTCATGCGCATCACATCGGTATCAATGTTACGCCTGTGCAGCTTAGCGACACGACATCGACCGTGATGCCGAGTTCGGTGTTCGCACTGATCGACTACGAGGATCCAGCGCCGTTGGTCAGCAGCGACGACTACCAATTCAAAGTGAATTCGCTGAAGGTATTGATCGCAAACTCCAACATTGCTTCCTTCTCCAGCCAGATCGAGTTGTTGATCAATTCTCTGTTCGGTGAGGCGGTAACGCAGGTCAACGCGCCGGACAACAACCTGATATTCCATGGCTACTACCAGCAGAGCAACGGCGTCGGCTGCTATAAATTCATTACCACGAGTCAAACGGCGTATACGGTGACCAGCTCCG
The DNA here is from genome assembly GCA_964597495.1 of uncultured Steroidobacteraceae bacterium. GTDB lineage: Bacteria > Pseudomonadota > Gammaproteobacteria > Steroidobacterales > Steroidobacteraceae > CAZQYC01. Next base: position 12,590 of record CAZQYC010000050.1, read on the forward strand.
TGCTGTACCAGGTGGGCATCGAATCCGCTAACTTCGTCACCGTCGTCGACAACAGCAACAACCCCAATAACACCATCACGCATGCTTACTTCGGGCTGACCGGTGCGATTAGTTTCTTGCCGCAGACGGGATTCGATTTCTTTTCGTTCGGGCCGGAACAAGCGGACATCAACAGCGGTGCGATCGGCGGGGGGCTTAACTACACCGACTTATGCATCGACATGTCGTTCGACCCGGCGACGCCGACGCTTAAAACTTTCGACTTCGACTTGCGGCGCATCGTGACGGACGCAACGACTAGCCAACTGCGTTCCGCGAGCCTAGCTGCGCATTTTCCCATGAAGCTGATCGGCATCACCCAGGGTGTCGGGAGCGTCACACCCGATTCGCTGGGCTTTATGCCGGTGGATTCCCCGGTGCAAGGCAGCGAACTGAGCGCGCCGTGGTTTGGCTTGCGCTTTGAATTGGATTTGGGTTCGCCGGGCGCGTTGGCCGCGGAGATTGGTTTTACGGCGGGCTTGTTGTTGGGCTGGGCGCCGAATCCGTCGTCGCCGACGGTTTACATCGGCTTAAGTTTGCCCGGTGTGAGCGGCGGCCAGCGCGCCATTTCGCTCGAAGGAATTTTGAGCCTCAACTTCGGCGACGTGCTGTTTATCGCCCAACCGCCCACTTACATTCTGCAGCTCTCCGACATCGCGCTTAAGTTCTTGAGCTTGAGCTTTCCGCCCAACGGACAAGTCAATCTGCTGCTGTTCGGCAATCCGGATGCACCTACGAGCGGCGCGCTCGGTTGGTATGCAAGTTATCTCAAGAACGGCGCCGGTCAATCGTCAAAGCAGCAGCAGTTGCAATCCGCTCGTTTATTGCCGAGTCCGCAAAAAGGCGACTCGAAAGGAAGCCACGTATGAACGCCATGCTTCACTTGCGCGATGCGGCGAGCGGACCGATTCAAGCGCTGTGGGATAGTCTGCATAGCAACGGTTATCTGAATAACGCCAATACGACGCTGGCATTGCCGGCTGCCAATCAACTTGGTTCAGCATCGATTACGACGCTGCTGAACGATGCTACGTTGTTCCCCAATGCGTCGTTGTCGATGACGCTCACGAGTGCACAGCCACCGGGAACCGCTATTGTTTTGTCGGGCGTACTGAATGGCACGTTCTTGGGGTTCGCCAATCCGACGGCGACGGCTACGTTCAGTATCGACAACGCGCAGAATGCGCAACTCGCCGTCAGCGTTCAGCTTCCCGACGGCAATGTGTTGTTCACGGCTTTTCCGATGCTCGCCGCGACCGCACCGGGTACGCAGCAATTCAAGAACTCGCTGTTGACGGCCAGCTCTTCGGCATCCGGCAACGTCCTGTCCTTCGCCGCGACGCCTGTCCCGGATTCCGCGTATGCGGGAATGTGGAGCAAGGGGCCCGGCACGATGACCGGCGCGATTACGGGGTGGGCGACTCGCACTACGCAGGTTCCCACTTTTGCATTGGCCACAACGGCGACAGCCGCAAGTCTCCAAGCCGGGCTGCTGCCCATCGCTGCTCAATTGAAACTCACGAGCGGCGGCAGCGATGCGGGCTCCGGCGCCGTGCTCGGCACCGTTGCGAGCAAAGGGATGGGGGTTGATACCATTCCCGTGAGTTTTCCGATTCCGGTTCCCCTCGCCACGTCGCCGATTTTGGACAGCGGCGCGATGTCGCTGGCCATCAACAACTTGACGCAACTGGCGCCGCTGTTTCTCGGTCAACAGCTCGCGAATTTGGTGCCGGCGCGATTCCCGATCGGCAATGTATTCGGTTTAACCGATCTGCAAGTAGGGTTGGACAATACCGGGGCGCACGCGGGATTCATTCAGATCACGCTGAGTACGTCGCCGCAATTGTCGATTGCGTTGTTGCCGGCGAACCTCGTCAATCTCACCAACATCACGCTGAAGTTCTTCGTGGATTCGACGCCGAACTACCGCGTATCGTTCAGCGGCGGGTTCTACCTCAATAACAATCCCGATCTTGCCTTTACCGCGGGATTCTCGATTCCAAACCCTCTAGTCTTCGCCTCCAACACCAAAGACATCGATGTCTCCACGTTGTTGCAAGTGATTCCAGGCTTGCCGACGCTGCCCAAGTCGGGGCTCAACATCACGACCTTGAGCATGACGTTCTCGCCCGTGGACCTAACCTACACGTTCAACGGCGCAATTACCGCGACGCAGGGCACTTGGTCGATCGACTTGGGGCATGGGTTGACGCTGATCGAATTGGATTCGATCACCTTGGCAGTGGCGCGCACCACTTCCGGCACCAGCGTGAACATCGGTGCCAGCGTCGTCTTTTTAAATATTCCGCTCGACATTACTGCCGTATCGCAACCCGGCTCGCCTGGATGGGTGTTCACCGGCACCATTGCGCCGGTATCGCCGCTCAAGTTGGTCGACATCGCGAAGCAACTGCTGCCATTCATTCCCTCGGCTGCGGTTCCCAACATCGAGCTGGATTACTTGCAGTGCGAATTGAATTCGTCCACGAACACGTATCGGGTAATTGCATCGGCCGATTGGAAGATGGACATTCTTCCGGTCACGATCACGGCCAACTTCCTTTTGCAATCGAGCAGGG
>CAZQYC010000050.1:15307-26736 GCA_964597495.1 uncultured Steroidobacteraceae bacterium
ATGGACATTCTTCCGGTCACGATCACGGCCAACTTCCTTTTGCAATCGAGCAGGGCCAAGAGCACGGATCCCGCCACTTACTCGGGATCGGTGACCGGGGAGATCGACATCAACAACCTGGTGTTGCAGGTGTCCTATGTCTTCGATCCCACCACGACCGACATCACCTTTGCCTATCGTAGCCTCACTGTTTCCTATCATAAGGACGCGAACAATCCGCAAGCCGCTTACGTCGCCATCAGTTTGGACAACAGCAACGTCGGCGATTTGTTCTCCTTCCTGTTGTCGTTCGCGCAGCCCGGGAAAAACCTATCGCTTACCGCGCCGTGGAACGCACTGGAAAAAATCGAGCTGCCCAATCTCACCGTCAAGGTGACGCTTGCCACTAAGGCCATCGAAGTCGATATCGATCTCAAGATCGATTTGGGATTCATCGACATCAAGCGCTTCACGCTGCTCTATACACGCCAGTACGGCAAGGCAAAGTTCAATCTGCAGTTGAGCGGCACCTTCCTCGGCCAAACGTACGGCAGCGACAGCACCAGCCAATTCGTCGGCAGCAATCCGCCGCTCAGTTGGGACCCGATCAACGAAGCGCCGCCGGTGGTTCCCGGCACCGGCACGCAAGTATTCGATCTCGAATATCTCGGCATTGGCCAGCATCTCTCGTTGCGCGCCGCGCCGCCCGCCACGATGGACGCTGTGATCGCGGCGTTGGAAAAGGCATTGGTGCCGTCCGGCAATCCGAATCAAAGCCCGGCGACGCAATTGCCGGGTCTTGCCTATAACGCCGCGAGCAATTGGTTGATCGGCACGCGCTTCACCGCGATGTCGACCGTCGAGCTCAGCATCGTGTTCAACGATCCGAATCTCTACGGAATGTTGATTCAACTCTCGGGCTCGCGCGCCGGTCCTTTGGCTGGGCTGCGGTTCGAGATTCTGTATCGGAAGATCAGCGACACCATCGGCGTCTATCACATCGAGTTGACGTTGCCCGACGTGATGCGACATATCGAACTCGGCGAAGTGTCGATCACGCTGCCGATCATCACCATCGACATTTACACCAACGGCAATTTCCGCGTAGACGCGGGTTTTCCACCCAGCCTCACGGATTTCTCGCGCTCGTTCAGCGTGCAGGTGTTCCCGTTCATCGGTTACGGCGGCTTTTACTTCGCCGTGCTCAACGGCCAAACCTCGACCAGCGTTCCCGTTATCTACAACGGTAATTTCAGTCCGGTGCTGGAGTTTGGTTTTGCGTTGCAAGTGGGAGTGGGGAAAACCATTTCCGTCGGCATCCTATCCGGCGGCATCAGCATTACCGTCGGCGGCATGGTGCAGGGCGTGCTCGCCTGGTTCAATCCCGATAAAAATGATTTGGCGCCGGCGCGCTTCTTTCATTTGACGGGAACGGTGGCTGTAGTCGGCAAGGTTTTCGCTACCGTGGATTTCGGCATCATTCAGGCCAGCGTCAGCTTGGTTGTGTACGCTTCCGTCACATTGGATGTCGAATCGTATCGTGCCATTTTGATCAGCGTGAGCGCCGGCGTGGAAGTCGAAGTCAGCATCAAAATCTTGTTCATCCGCATTCATTTTAGTTTCGGGACGACAATCACCGAGAGTTTCGTCATCGGTTCCGACTCCAGAACGCCGTGGCTTACCACTGCGCCGCCGGGTTCTTCGTCGCATCAGTCGTTGCTCCTCCCCGGCAGGCGTTCGTATCGAGCGAAACGCAACGTCGCTCGGCAGCGCTTGTTCGGCTTGATGCGGCGACGTCCCGCAAGAACGCTGCAAGTGCGCGGCCAATTGCTGCGCCATGCACGGCTCAATGCGACAGCGCCCATTCCAATTCAAGTCACTGCAATACCGTTGATTTCGAAAGCATTGACCAGCGATTTCAGCTTTCCAGGCGGACCCACCCCACCTGCAGGCACATCGTCACCCGTATTGGCATTGCTTCTTGGCGTGAACACGTCGACCGATCCAGCTGCGGCCGCCAATGTGCTGCTCGGCTTTTTGCTCGAATGGGTAGTGGACGCCATTGGGCATGAACACGACACCGTGTCGGCGGCAGTGATCGATGAAATCCTGGAAGCGCTCAAGCAACCCGACGTGCCAGACACAATCTTTTCCTATACCGCGCTTAAAACGTTATTTACTTCGAATCAACTGACCTTCACGTTGGTGGCGCGCGATCCGAATGCGGGCAGTGAAACCGACATGGCCATCATGGCCATGATCCCGGAGATGCAATTGAGCGTGCCGGGTTACTCGATTCAATTCTGGAATGACCGCGTTCCGGTGGGCAACTACCAACAAAAGATCAACGATTACTTCGCTCAACTAGCCGCGCAGTTCGCCGCCAATAATGATGGCTCGCCAAAGAGCAGTGACGACGTAGCGAACGAAAGTTTGGCGATCTACGTGTTCCGCTACTACTTCGCCATGCTGGCGCGCAGCGCGGCGCAGGCTGCTAAGCAGTTGCTTGCTTCGACTAGCACCGTGCTCACCGCAACCAGTGCGGCAGCTACGTCGATCGACAGTCTCGTCAATCAATACAACAACAACTACACGGCAAGACTCGGCGACACGCTGGCGTCGATTGCGCCGCTGTTCAATCTAAGTGCCGCTGCATTGTTGGCCAGCAATCCTCAGTACACCACGCAAGATCCCGCTGTCGGACAGCCTGTCTTCATTCCATTGAGCAGCGTGGTGTATGTGAGCATTGCCAATGACACCTTGGATGGATTAGCCGCGTGTTTCGGGGTGACAGCCGCCGCGTTGACCGCCGCCAATCCCACCGTCAACTTCAATCCGCTTGCATCTGGTACGTCGATTTCCATTCCGGCAACGCGTGTATTGCACACGGTGCAAGCTGGCGAGGCCGGACCGCATATTGCGAGTGAGTTCGGAATAGAACTCGCCGCTTTGATGGCCGCGAACCCGACGGTTAATTTCAACGCATTGACGCCGGGAACTGTATTGCTCATTCCGTTAGGGTTATCGCCCTTCGCGCTGACCGGCGCCAATCAGGACACGCCGAATCTGCTGGCGCAAAACGTTTCGCTCTCGCTCGGGGACATTGCCTTTACCGCGGCTGCGACAGATTCCTTCGCTTACCTCTCTACCAAGTTCGGCGTTGACTTGCCCAAGCTTCTGACCGCCAACTTCGAAAGTCTCACGATTCTCAATCCGGGCCAGACCATCAATTTTGGGACGCTTGCTTCGACGACGCAGACCGGTGCGACGTTCAATGGCCTGCTGGCGTTCTGGTATGACCGCGTTGCGCAGTTCGATCCGACCATCTTGTCCACTGCGAATCCAACGCTCACGTTGAGTGCCGGGCAAACGCTTGCGATTCCGCAGGCAACGCAGCGAAATACCACTTATCAGACGCAGCAGGGCGACACTTTTACCAAATTGCTTGGCGCTTTCTCCGGCCTGACGTTGGCGCAGCTGTTGGCCAACAACTCCGCCATCGGCTTGGACGCCAATCAGCCGCTTAGCTTGCCGAGCGTTCAGTATTTAACCAGCAACAGTTATTTACTGGCTTACACCGCCACCACCGGCGATACGCTTACGAGCATCGCAGCGAATTTCTTCAACCCCGATCCGCACGCGCAGGCAGCGGCCGTGCAATCGCTGCAACAATGGAACGGACAAATCAGTGCCACGCAGCCGTTGACGGCTGGCACTACTGTCACCGTTCCTTATGCAAGTTCGATCGGAAATATTTGTCGCCTATTCAAGTTGACGACGACGCAGCTCGCCGCCAATGCTGCCTTCGGCAACGTTTCCTTGTTGGCAACCAGGGCATCGGTCACCGCACCTGATGTAATGCACACCACGACCAGCACCGATACCCTAAGCGGCATTGCGCAGACGTTCGATCTCTCCTTGGAGCAGCTCACCGCAAAAATTTCCTTGGTGACGGGGTTATTCCAGGCAAGCACACCTATTAAAGTGACCGCGATCCCCGGCATGCGCTTCGACATTTTGAACCCCGCGTTGGCCGGTAGCGGCGGATTCACCACCGCGTTCAATATGGCGTCGCGGTTCATGATGAATGGCCTACGTTTGCCTGCGCCGCAGTTCCAGGGTTTGACTGCGCCTTCGGCCACGCTGTCGTATCCGATGTATGCGTTGATCGGTCAAGAATTTCCCGTTGCCGCGCCATTGGCCACCAACTACACGTTTACGCTCACTCGAAATGGCACGCCCGCCTGGTTTTCGATTTCCGGCGGAACGCTTTCCATGCAGCTGGCCGCTGCAGAGATTCAACGTGTCAGCGATTTCCAAGCGCTGCAATTTCAAACGGGAGTGGGTGCGAACGACGCGCAGCCGCTCGCGACGTATTCGTACATTCCCGATCAGCAACCGGTGGGCTCGATCACCTGGTGGCACACGCCGGATCTTCCCACTGGGTTGACCCCAGCGAATCAAAAAGTCAGTCAGCCCGCTATTTGGAAATTTCCGAGTGCGTTGTTAGATTTGCTGGCCGCAAGCCAACTCGGTGCGGATCAAGCCAACGGTCTGCCTTACATTGCTAAAGTGGGTACGACGCAATCCGACGGCAGTGTTTCGTCGTCGGCGCTCGTCGCCACGCGCTTCGCGACCACCATCGACATTACGGTGCAAAAACCGAGCGATGCCACGGCGGGTACTTATTTAGTGGTGGGTGCGGATCAAGCGGGAATGCAGCGCTTGCTTTCGGTATGGGCCTATCTAACCACTCAACAGACGACGGCAACCCTCTACGTTTCCTATTCGCAGCAGTCTTCGAACAATAATAGCAATCAGGGCACGGTAGTGTCCGACGCCGTCGATCGCGCGAAATCGTTCTTGCTTAAGACCAATCTTTCCACCGAATCGCATGGCGCGCCGCAATTCACGCTGCAGGGCGAAGCCATCACCATGCTCAATACCGGGTTGTTGGAAAACCCGTCTGCCACTCTGGAGTCCGCCGACGCGCTGAATTTCCTGCAATTGCTCTGGGAGTGCAGCGTCGTTAAATCGGGCGGTTACTATCTTCGCTACGCGACTACCGACGGCAACGTGGGATTGCCGAACACCTTGTTCGCGAGCGGTCATGAAGCCGTGCTGCAGTTCATCGTCGTGCTGGATCAGCAAACCAACAGCAATCCGGTTGCGTTGGCATTCAATAATGCGATGCTGGTCGGTGATAACGTCGACGCCGGTGCGCACAGTTTGTTCTTCGAGGCGCTGACTCACACGATCACTACGACCGACACGCTCACCGCCATTGCACAACAGTATCAGTCCTATCTAACCCTCGATGCTGCGGCGTTGGCGGTCATCAATCAGACCGTGGTCGGAACGCTCGTTCCGGGCGCCGGCATTCTGGGTCAGACGGCGACTGCCGATGATTCATTCGGTTCGATTGCGCTTCGTGCCGGCGTCACCGTCGCTGCTTTCGGTACGGCGATTGGCGGAACGCCTGGCTTGCTCAAGCCCGATGCCTTGCTGCAGTTAGCCGGCAACTCGGTGCAACAATTGAATCCGGGCGACACGCTGGCGTCGATTGCGCGTGAGTACGATTTCCTGGATCCCGCGTCGTTGGCGACGTTGAATGCGGCCACCGTGAACTTGCTATTGGCGGGCGCAACTATGAATGTGCCGGGCCAATCGACCTATACGGTGATTGCGGGCGATACCTTCGGCAGCGTGGCGAAAAAATTAGGCGTCGATCTCGCGACGCTAGGTGACGTGAATGCCATCACTGCCATCTTGAATACCAGCGGCAGCATTGTAGTGGGCGCGAATTCCTTGCGACTCACCGCCAATCTTCCGGCGGGTCGAGCGGGCTTTAATGTCACGAGAACCAATCCCATGGCAACGGTGCCGGCGGATGAAACGCCTCAGCAAGCGCTCAACACGCTATTTAATCTCTTGGGTTTTGCGATCGGTGGTAACGGCTATTTCACGTCAAGTAACGCAGGTCTCCCGGCAGGTCCCACCACCCAGAATTCCGGGGACGACACGGGCCCCTGGAAGTATCAACAAATATTGTCTGCCTTCCCCTTCGCCACGAGCAATGAATCGATGAGTTGCGCTCTCCTGCCGACGCCCGCCAACAATCCCTATGCGGGCATCGTCGTGGGCGCACAAGCCGCGCTGAATCTGACTTTCCAAGACGTCCTCGGCAATCAAACCGACGGTTCATCACTGCCGCCGCTGATCAACTCGATGGGCTACACCGACGAGATTATCGGTCTGGCGACTTGGCCTGCGGTCACGTCGGCCTATCGTTTTGCGCAGGACACGGTTGTCCCATCGCAAGGAACGCTGATTGTTGGCATCGCGGTCGCACCGGATCAATTCGTACCCGATACCAGTGCGGTGCAAATGCCGACGGGCACGCCGGATGCTTCGATTCTCGATGCCGCTGGGCAACGCGCGTTGAATGCGCTCGCGCGTTACGCAGCGGTTTCGTATCAGCTTCAACAGCACGATGTGACTTGCTATCTCGGCACGTCCTTAGGCGCCATTGCCGATGCCGAAACGCTCGGTGCCGAAGCGCGCGTCACATTGCTAGGTCTCGCCAACTCTGCGTATGTCTTTTTAAGCAATGCGCAAAATTTGACGCTGCAGATCGTGCAACTCGGGCCGCAAGGAACGTATCAAACTCTGGCACAGCTTTCGAATACGTCGGGTGCGCAACCTATCGGCTTTCCGGTTTCAGTGGACGACCTCGGTCAGTTGAACGCCAATGCGGGCGCGGATTTATTGTTTGGCGTGAACACGCCGCTCACCGTGCCGTTTAATACGCTGGCTGCATTCCAGGAATCTGCCCAGGCCATTGCGACGCGCACTGCCATTAGCGTTACTACCTTGGCGGATCAAAACCCCACAGTGGCTTTGGCGCCGGCGATGTTGATCAACACCGCCGTTCGTCCGTTCTCCGTGCCGAGCGGCGCGCCGCTTTCTTTGAGCGCGCTTGCATTGCAAATGGGCATTCAGGTGGACGATGGCCCCGGTAATGTTCCTGGCCTCGCAACGTCGAATGCGACGCAGCCGTTGACGGCCAACCTCACTTTGGTGCTCGGGGACAAGAGTTTCCCCACCACGGGAACGCAATCGCTCAACGATGCGGCCACCTTCTTTAGCGAAGGCGGCGCGACGGTTACCGTCGTCGACGTGGCCATGGCGAATCAATATCTCAATGGCATTTTCCCGGTGGGCACGCCGCTCAAGATCGCCTGTGCACTCACGACTGCAGGCGATACGCTGACCAGCGTTGCCTCTCTCTATGGACCGCCAAGCGGGCAGAGCGGCACGCCCGTCGAACAGATGCTGCAAGGTAACCAAACCGTGCCGGGTATCTGGCCGGTGGGAACCGCGCTCTTCATCGAGAAGCGCCCGTACAACGTGCAGCAAGGCGATACGCTGACCAGCGTTGCTGCCGCGAACAATACCGGCGTGGGATCGATCTTAAGCGATAACATGACCATCGCTTTCGTAAGCGGAGCGCAACTGCTGATTCCTTACATCGCCGACGCCACGTCAATCAATGGCGCCATGTACCAGGCCGCCGCGAACCAAAAGTTGACCGACATCGCCGCGCTCTTTGCCAATTGGCCGGTCACCGAGTTGGCCGCGTTGAATGCGGGCATGCCGGGCCTATTTTCGTCGACACCGATTGTCATCGGACAACGATCGGTGACGCCGACGCTGTCGTCCACGTTTACAACGTTGGCCGCTGGGTTCGGACTCAGCGTGCCCTCGTTCGCGACTCAGATTGCTTCGCTGCCGAACATTGTGCGAGAGGATGCGGCTTTCGCTACGCCACCTATTGCGAGTGCAGCCGCGGATACGTTGGCGCAGTGCGCGCAGCGATTCGGGATTCTGCCGGGCACCTTAGCCGCGGCCAATGCAACACTGCCAGGATTACTAAAGGCAGGCCAAGCTTTAAATTTCGGTGGAGTCGCTTACCCAACGTACGCCAACGACAGTTTTGGTTTGCTGGTTGCCCGCATTAATGCGGATCGAGTCGCGAACAAGCTCGCGCCGTTGTCGGTCGCTAATGTATTTTCCGATGCAACGTTGTCGCAAAACACGTTGTTGTTGGCGCGCGCGTTGCTTGCTCCTCCGCTGACGGTGAACGTATCGGCATCCGTCACGCCGGCGAATGCGCAGCCGATTCTGAATTTGAGCGTGAGCTTGACGACCAGTCGCGATCCATCGCGGGTGGCTCCTGAATTTTCGAATGCGCCGCTCGTGGTGTCGGCTCCGGCGACGATCGTTGCTCAGCCGTTTTCCGACTCGAGTTCGGCCACGCAGCAATCGCTCACGCAATTCGCAACCGATTTCGAGAAAGCATTCCCGGGATTGAAACTGGCCACCGGTCCGAATCAGATTCAAGGCAGCAGCCTGATTGCGAAACCCTCATTAAGAGGGGCTTCGGGCAGCACCAATGCGACGACCGGCGGTACTCGAAGTTTGTGGGTGGTGAATTTCACCGCCAATGGTCAAGGGTTTACTTATCAAGCGGTACCGGCTAGCACGCGTTTCTTTGCCGTGCCGCCGCTGACGACGCAGTCGTTCACCAGCAGTGGCGTGGCAGTGCCTACGTACGACAGCAGTAAGGGATTGCAGTGGCCGGCCACTAACAAGTTTGCGTTCCAATCCGCCGATCCGGATCAATGGAATCAAACTTTCCTGCAAGCGGTTGATCTGGTGCTCTCGCCGAGTTATGCCGTCCCCGGATGTACGGATTCCGCGGTAGCGGCAAATATCCAAACCATCATCGCCGCGAAAGCCGATATCGCGTCGGGTCTCGCAAGCACGGTGCAATCGATACTGGCGACCGGCGATACCACGGGGCTTGATGACGCAAAGGATGCCTTAGAGCAGCAGCTGCTCATCACGCTGTCGAGCGCTTACGCCGTACAGAGCTTGGTGCAAACCGATTTCGGCGTGCAAGGTAGCGGCGCCGGCAACGATCCGGATACCGCGCCGCAGTTGTCGGGAAAACTCGTCGCACGGAACGTGAATACTCCGCCGGCCGCTAGCAGCGATCCCGCGCATCCGTTGGCCGCATTGGCAACCTTGACGGGCGTGTCGGATGTTTTCTTGGCGCGTACGATCGCTCAAGTGCCGAACATCGTTCAGCCGGATGTCACGGTGACCACCACGGCCGTTCAAGGAAAAACCTATTCGACGTCCGGCGCAGATACGCTGGCGTCCATTGCCAATTTCTTCGCCATCACGATCGACGTGCTGGCGGCCACGATGACGATTGGCGCAGGGCAAACACTGTTCCGTCCCGACTCCGTCATCAATGCCACGCCTACCGTTGCGCCCGCAACGCTACTGACGGTGAGTGACGTAGCGCAGTGGATGCAGTTGGAAGTGCCGTCGCTGATCGAAGCGAACCTGCAGCGCACCGGCTTCTTTGCCTCGGGCTCGACGATTACGTTGGCTGCGAAACAGTACACCCCGGCGAGCGGCGATACGCTGGCCGTCATTGCCGCGTACTTCGGTGGGCAAGCTCTGTTTGCCCAGCAGCTAGTCGCCGTGGACGCGAATAGTTTGCCGGGAAGTTATCTGCTCAATCCGTCGGCACCTCCCAATGGATTGCAACTGCTGCCGCAGTTCAGTTTCTCGGCGGCCAGCGTCCCGCTCGCCACCACCGGATCGCGAATTACCAGCTTGTTCAGCACCAAGGATCCGGCGGCGCAAACGTTGGTGACGCTCGCGCTCGATTATCAAGTGAATCAAATGGAATTCGATATTCACTCCGTGCAGGGCATTCAGGGATATCAAAGTTCGTCCTGGTTGACCTTCATCATACCGGTCACGGATTCGCCGACCACGCAAGGCCAACTGGGCCAGATGCAAGTTCCCATTCCATTACGCGGCTATCCACTACCGGCCACGATCTCCGATCAGTCTGCGCAGAGTTCGGATAACTCGGTGGACGCGAATAAAACCTTCGCGCAGTGGGACTACGGCTTCACCACGTCGCGGCAGTTTGCCGCGCAAGACCAAATGACCTTGGAAGTCATGTTCAACCAATCCATGCCGGGGCCGTCGCAAGCAAGGCGCGCGATGGGACAGCGCGATTTGTCCAACGTAATCGACTTGCTAGCCGGCTTTTCCGTGGTGTGGTCCGACATCGCTCACGATCTTGCGCAGTTGCCGGATACGACGAACGGTAAAGCGGCGCCCGCGGCTGCCTTTGCCGTCGCGGCGTTGGCCGATCTCAGTTCGAAGATTCAAGATGCCTGGAACAATCCGCCGCAGCTGCTTGCATCGGGAGAATTGCCCGGTAAGACGTATACGTACGTGCTCTCGACGCTGGCGCAGCAGAATGACGGCAATGCCAATCAGGCAACGTACAGCACGCTGGTGTTGGACAGAGTAGGGCAGAGCGTGGACTTTTCGACCGACCCAGATGATTTCTTGTTCACGGCGGACGCAAGTTACGCTGCTCAACTCAACGGCGGCAGCATGCCGGTGACACTAGCGACTTTATTTGCCACGTACGGTTTCACGCTCAGCGGCAGCGAAATCATCAAGCAAAAGACCCCGGGCACGGCGAACACCGATTGGTTGATCGTCGACTATCAAGGTCGCGAAGTCGTCGACGGCTCCGCACCGTTTGGCGCGCCGCAAACTTATCGTGTCATGTTGGTGAATGTTATATCAGGGGAGGGCGTTCCTGCCGGCAGCCAGATACTGCAAGTGTGGCGTCAGATTTTATGGCCGGCGCTTCGATTGTCCCAGGACGCGGCGAGCGGTTCTTGGCTCAATGGAACCCAAGCGGGCACGAGCACGCGCTTGGCGTTCGACATCAGCAGCACGAATACGCCTGTCGATAAAGCGCTGTCGCTAGATTTCGATTTCTATCGTTTGAATGTGTTGTTGCTGCAAGACGCATGGGGCGGCACGTATATCTCGCGCAATGCCGACTTACTGCCGGGAGTTTCCACTAACCTCGCTTTCGTCTACAAAACGCCGTTGGTGATGTTCCCGACCCAATTGACGCCGCTCTTGTCACGCACGGTGCAAACGTCGATGGCCGGCAACTCGCTTACCGTCGCGCTATCGGCCTTTTTCCAAAACCTCGTGGCTGCGCAAACAGCGGTGCTGCCGCAAACGACCCGTAACATGCGCATTGCCGTTGCGTACTGGCAGTCGCTGGATGGAGTGACCTCGCCCACGCTGACGCCACTCAACTTCCGTAATCCGCTACTGCTCACGACGTTCTATCCATTCAACGTCACCACCGACTGGAGCAGCACCGCCGGTGGTTTCTGCGATCAGTTGGCAAAAGCGGTGACGAACAATGCAGCTGCCATGGGCGTCAATCCTGTCGCAACAGCGCGCTGGGTGGTCGATGTCGTGGTATACGGCTACGGTGACGACCAAACGCCGCAAGCGGTGTTAAGTGTCGAGAATCAGTT
>CAZQYC010000051.1:0-26323 GCA_964597495.1 uncultured Steroidobacteraceae bacterium
ACGTGCCGCTGGTCGAGGCGACGCGTAACCTGGTGAATCCGGCGCGGCTCAAGCTTTTGCGCCAAGGCGGAACCATTTTGAATTTCTCGCGTGCCGGCATCGTCGATGACGCTGCCGTGATCGAGGCGCTCGACGGCGGGAAGCTCGCGAGCTACATCTGCGATTTCCCGACGAACGCGAACAAGGCGCATCCGAAGATCATCGCGTTGCCCCACTTGGGTGCTTCGACCGACGAGGCGGAGGAAAATTGCGCCGTGATGGTGGCCGATACGCTCCGCGATTTTCTGGAGAACGGCAACGTCCGCAACTCCGTGAATTTTCCGGAAGCGGTGATGCCTCGCACTCCCGGCGCGTCGCGATTGGTGATCGCCAACGAAAACGTACCTAACATGGTCGGACAAATTTCCGGCGCGTTGGCGGATGCCAAGTTGAACATCGCCGATTTGCTGAACAAATCCCGAGGCGATCTTGCGTACACGCTGATCGATGTCGACGGACGGATTCCGGATGACGTGACGGCGAGGATTAAAGCGATTCCCGGCATTTTATCGGTGCGCACTGTTTGAGGTGAACCGTGGCCCGCAACGCGACTAAAAAAGCAAAGCGAGCGACGACCCAGCTTGGGTCGATCCGGAAGCAAATCGACGGCATCGACGCTCAAATTCAGGAGCTCATCAGTACGCGCGCGCGCATCGTGCAGGAAGTCGGCGCCGCCAAGCGCGAAGCGAGCGCGCTTGCGCCTGCGAGCCCGGTCGAGTATTACCGCCCTGAACGAGAGGCCGAAGTGTTGCGCGCCGTCATCGAGCGCAATAAGGCGAACGGCAAACCGCTGCGCGACGAGGAAATGGTCCGTCTCTTTCGAGAAATCATGTCGGCTTGCCTTGCGCAGCAGGAACCGCTCAAGGTCGCATTTCTCGGCCCCGAGGGTACGTTTACGCAGCAGGCCGTGCTCAAGCATTTCGGGCACTCGGCTCGTGCGTTACCGCTCCCCAGCATTGCGGAAGTGTTCTACGAGGTGCAGTCGAATCACGCGGACTTCGGCGTCGTGCCCGTGGAGAACTCGACCGAGGGAACGGTCAATCACACGCTCGACATGTTCGTGAATTCGGCGCTCAAGATTTGCGGCGAAATCGAATTGCGCATTCACCAAAATCTCCTCGGCAAGATGAAATCGCTGGAAGGGATCAAGCGAGTGGTCTCGCATCAACAATCGCTCGCGCAGTGCCGCGGCTGGCTCGACGAACACTTGCCGCAGATCGAGCGCATTGCCGTCGGTAGTAATGCCGAAGCGGCGCGCCGAGCGCGGGACGAGGAGGGCAGCGCTGCCATTGCCGGTACGGTTGCCGCGGAAATCTACAATCTCGACATCATCGAGCCCAATATCGAAGACCGAGCCGACAATACGACGCGCTTTCTGGTCATTGGACGCAAGTTATTCGGCGCGAGCGGCAAGGACAAAACCAGTTTGTTGATTTCAGGCGGCGATACGCAGTCGCCCGGCGCGCTCTATAAGCTGCTCGAGCCGTTCGCACGCCGCGGAATCAGTCTCTCGCGCATCGAATCGCGGCCTTCGCATAAAAAGAAGTGGGACTATGTTTTCTTTATCGACGTCGAAGGCCACGCCGACGAACAACCGCTCAAGTCGGTGCTCGGTGAAATCAAGAAGCACACGTCGCTATTGCGCGTGCTTGGTTCGTATCCCGTTGCAGTGTTATGAGTCTCTTGCGTTCCCTATGACCGGTCCACGCGAACTGGCTGCACCGCCGGTGCAAAAGATTGCACCGTATCTTCCCGGCAAGCCGATCGAAGAGCTTGAGCGCGAGTACGGCGTTTCCAACATCATCAAGCTGGCGTCGAACGAGAATCCGCTCGGTCCCGGTCCTCTTGCCGTGGCTGCCATTGCAAAGGCGGCCGCTGAGATCGGGCTTTATCCCGACGGCAACGGATTCGAGCTTAAGCAAGCGCTGGCGAAACGCCATCGTTGCGCGATCGAGTGCATCACGCTCGGTAACGGCTCCAACGACGTACTCACGCTGCTCGCTGAGGCCTATCTCACTGCCGAAACCGAAGCCATTTACTCGCAGTATTCGTTTGCGGTGTATCCCATCGTCGTGCAAGCCACCGGTGCCGTCGCGCGCGTTGCACCTGCCTTGACGGACCCTGCGCCGATGGCGCTCGGTCATGATCTCGACGCGATGCGCAGATTGGTGAACGAACGGACGCGCTTGGTGTTTGTCGCGAACCCCAATAATCCGACCGGAACTTGGGTGGAAGCGAAGGCGTTAAAGAATTTCATCGCAAGTTTGCCCGCGACTACGCTCGTGGTAGTCGATGAGGCTTATATCGACTACGCAACCGATGCATCCTTTCCCGATGCCAGCGGGTGGCTTTCGGAGTTTTCCAATCTGGTGGTTACGCGTACGTTCTCCAAAGCCTTCGGACTGGCTGGTGCGCGTGTGGGGTATGCACTGTCGAATCCGGGGATTGCGGACATGCTTAACCGAGTGCGCCAGCCGTTCAACGTGAGCTCTCTCGCGCTCGCGGCGGCATGTGGGGCACTTCGGGATATCGAGCATCTGGCGAAGTCGGTTGCCGTGAACCGCGAAGGGCTCGCGCAACTTAACGCGGGCTTCGACAAACTCCACCTGCGGCATTACCCGTCGGCCGGCAATTTCGTGCTGATCGATTGCGGCAAGCCGTCAGCGCTTATTTATGAAGCATTGCTCCGTGCTGGAATTATCGTGCGTCCGGTGGCGAACTACGGATTGCCGAATCACTTGCGCATTACTGTCGGCACGCGCCAACAGAATGAGCGCTTGCTCGCGGCGTTGGAGCGGATAGCGGATAGCGAATAGTTCAGAATCGCTTACTATTCGCCTTTCGTCATTCGCATCCTCTTCCACAATGTCCCGCTATCTAGTCAATCCCAACGCAGACGTCTCCGGTTCGATTTCGGTGCCGGGCGATAAGTCCATCTCGCATCGCTCGCTCATGTTCGGCGGTATTGCCGAAGGCGTTACCGAGGTGCGCGGCTTTCTTGAAAGCGAAGATTGTTTGGCGACCATGGCCGCGATGCGCGCCTTGGGCGTCGTCATCGAACGGCCAAGCCAACGAGAAGTGCGCGTGCACGGGGTTGGGAAGCATGGGATGAAAGGGGCAGGACGCGCGCTCGACATGGGTAATTCCGGCACGGCTATGCGTCTAATGACAGGTCTTCTGGCGGGCCAGAATTTCGATTCGGAATTGATCGGCGATGCGTCGCTCATGAAGCGCCCGATGGAACGCGTAGCGGGTCCGTTACGTTCGATGGGCGCCCAGATCGAGACGCTGAACGGTCGCGCGCCGGTCAAGATTCGCGGCGGCCGGCCGCTTCACGGCATGAATTACGAGATGCCGATGGCCAGCGCGCAGGTGAAGTCGGCGGTGCTGCTTGCGGGGCTTTATGCGGATGGTGCGACCACTGTCGTCGAACCTGCCGTGACCCGCGATCACACCGAACGGATGCTCTTGAGTTTCGGCTGCGACGTGTCGGCCGCACGCGGCACCATTACTTTGCAACCGCCATCGAAACTCAATGCGTGTTCGCTCGACGTGCCCGGCGATTTCTCATCCGCCGCCTTCTTCATGGTGGCAGGCTGTTTGGCCGCTCGCGACGTATTTACTATTCGCAACGTCGGCATCAACCCGACTCGCACCGGACTTCTCGACATCCTAGCGCTCATGGGCGCCGATATACGTTTGGTCAATCACCGATCGGCGGGCGCGGAACCGGTTGCCGATATCGAAGTACGTCGCAGCGAGTTCCGAGGCATTCGCGTACCCGAAGAACTGGTGCCGTTGGCGATCGACGAATTTCCCGTCTTGTTCGTTGCCGCGGCTTGCGCCAGCGGTGAGACCGTCGTGACTGGCGCGGAAGAGCTGCGCGTGAAGGAAAGCGATCGCATCGCCGTAATGGCGGAGGGGCTGCGCGCGATGAACATCGAATGCGAAGTCCTCAAGGACGGCATGCGCGTGCAAGGTAAGTCGTTCGGCACCGTCTTCAGCGGCGGAACGATCGATAGTCACGGCGATCACCGCATCGCCATGTCGTTTGCGGTCGCGAGTCTCAAAGCCAAAGGCGGCATCGAAATTCTCGACGTGGACAACGTCGCGACGTCCTTTCCGGGATTCGTCGAAATTGCCGCTGGTGCCGGCGTGTCCATCGACCATGCGAAGTGATTCGATGCCGTCATTCGATCGACTCATTACCATCGATGGTCCGAGCGGCTCGGGAAAAGGCACCGTCGCTCGTCGCGTCGCCGACAAATTAGGCTGGCATCTGCTCGATAGCGGTGCGCTCTATCGGTTAGTGGGCTTAGACGCGCAGCGACAAAACGTCGACTCGACGAATCACGACGCACTGTCGAAAATTGCGGCCGATCTGGACGTACGGTTTGGCATGGATGCTCGCGGTCACGAACAAATCTGGCTGGCCGGCGAAGAAGTCAGCGAAGCCATTCGCACGGAATCGGCGGGCGAGCGTGCCTCGCAGGTCGCCGCTGTTCCTGGGGTGAGAGCGGCGCTCTTGGAGCGCCAGCGGCAGTTCGCCCAGCCCCCCGGATTGGTCGCGGACGGCCGGGACATGGGGACTGTCGTCTTCCCGAATGCTCCTTTTAAGGTTTATCTCACGGCAAGCGCCGAAGAGCGCGCCCGAAGACGCTATAAGCAGTTGAAAGACAAGGAGACTGGTGTTAGCCTTCCCGCCCTTTTTGAGCCCAGTCTTTTTGAAAGAATTGCGCGCGAAGTGGCTGCGCGCGATGAACGCGATTTAAACCGGCCGATAGCGCCGCTCCGGCCTGCCGCCGATGCCGTGATCGTCGATTCCACGTCGATGACCATTGATGCGGTCGTCGAGCAAGTGCTGTCCATGTGGGCAGACCATGGGCGAGGCGCTGGGTCGCCGCCGAGGAGCTAGTCGTTGGGAAGTAGCCGGAGCAGGAGCGTAAGTTCCGGCGAACGCTTTCAATCTACTGGAGATCGAGTTTTTTAAGCATCCGTGTATGGATACGCGGTTTTATCAACAACCCCTTAGCGCCATGACGGCTTGAGGGATAGCGGATCGCAGCGATCCGGGAAGTCACATGACCGAAAGTTTTGCCCAATTATTCGAAGAGAGTCTGGCCAGTCAAAAATTCAAGCCAGGCGCCATTATCACCGGCCGAGTCGTAGGCGTTACGCCCGATGTCGTTATCGTCAATGCCGGTCTCAAAAGCGAAGCCGTTATCTCGATCGACCAGTTCAAGAACGAGCGCGGCGAAGTAGAAGTCATCGTCGGCGACGACGTGGAAGTCGCGCTCGACAGCGTTGAGGATGGTTCGGGCGAGACCCGTCTGTCCCGCGAAAAGGCCAAGCGTGCACGCACGTGGACGCGCCTCGAAACCGCTTTCGAAAAACAGGAAATCATCAAGGGCGTGATCAACGGCCGAGTGAAGGGCGGTTTCACCGTCGAAATCGACTTCGTGCGCGCCTTCCTGCCGGGCTCGCTCGTCGACGTGCGTCCGGTGCGCGATCCGGGTTACCTCGAGGGCAAGGTGCTCGAATTTAAGGTCATCAAGCTCGACCAGAAGCGCAACAATGTGGTGGTGTCGCGCCGTGCGGTGGTCGAACAGGAAAACAGCAGCGAACGGAGCGAGCTGCTCGAGAAGCTGCAAGAAGGCGCGATGGTCAAGGGCGTGGTCAAGAACCTCACCGACTACGGCGCGTTCGTCGACTTGGGCGGCATCGACGGCCTCCTGCACATCACCGACATGGCGTGGAAGCGCGTCAAGCATCCGTCGGAAGTCGTGCAAGTCGGTCAAGAGATCGACGTGCGCATCTTGAAGTTCGATCGCGAACGTCAACGCGTCAGCCTCGGCATCAAGCAGCTTGGCAATGATCCTTGGCAGAGCATTGCACGCCGCTATCCCACTGGAACGCGCCTATTCGGCAAGGTCACGAACATCGCCGACTACGGCTGCTTCGTGGAGATCGAAGAAGGCGTCGAAGGCTTGGTACACGTCTCCGAAATGGATTGGACGAACAAGAACGTTAGCCCGTCGAAGATCGTGCACGTCGGCCAGGAAGTCGAAGTCATGGTGCTCGATGTGGATGAAGAGCGTCGCCGTATTTCCCTCGGCTTGAAGCAGTGCAAAGCAAATCCGTGGAAGGAATTCTCGGACAACTACAACCGCGGCGATCAGGTATCCGGTCAGATCAAGTCGATCACGGATTTCGGTATCTTCATCGGTCTTTCGGGCGGCATCGACGGGCTTATCCACTTGTCGGACATCTCGTGGGATGTGCCTGGCGAGGAAGCGGTGCGCAACTACCAGAAAGGCCAGCAAGTCGAAGCGATGGTGTTGGCCATCGATCCGGAGCGCGAGCGTATTTCGCTCGGCATCAAGCAATTGGCGAAAGACCCGTTCGCGGGTTGGATCGCCGAGCATCCGAAGGGCACGATCGTGAATGGTACGGTTCGCGAGGTCGACGCCAAGGGCGCGGTGATCGATTTGGGCGGTGGCGTGGACGGACATCTGCGTGCCTCCGAGTTGTCGCGCGATCGCGTTGAAGATGCTCGCACGATTCTCAAGGTGGGCGACGCGGTGGAAGCGAAGTTCACCGGGGTGGATCGCAAGGGTCGTACGATTGCACTGTCGATCAAGGCGAAGGAAATGCACGAAGAAGCCGAAGCAATGCAAAACTATCGGACCGACTCCGCGTCGGGAACGAGCTTGGGCGATCTTTTGAAGGAACACATCGGCGGCAACGACGAGTAACGCCATGTTTGCGGAGGCGCTCTGCGTAGTGACGTAAGAGCGCCTCCGACAACCTATGGCTACCGGTAAAGGGGTACAAGCAAGGGTCCCGTCAACAAGAAAGATCGGCCATGACAAAATCGGAACTCATTGAACTGATTTCAGCCAAACAGAAGCACCTGCCGGCCAAGGACGTCGAACTGGCAGTCAAGCATCTATTGGAAATCATGGGCGATGCGCTGGCTCAAGGTAATCGCATCGAAATTCGCGGCTTCGGCAGCTTCTCGCTGCATTTCAGGCCGCCGCGGCAGGGACGCAATCCGAAGACCGGCGAAGCCGTTGCGCTGTCCGGCAAGTATGTTCCTCACTTTAAACCCGGCAAAGAACTCCGCGAACGCGTGAACGAAGGGGCTGGAAAGCCGATTCGGGATTAGTAACGAGCTGCTAGGCGCTAGCTTCGAGCCGCTAGCCGCAGACGCGGGTCCAGCAATAACTATCATTCATGCGCGGGTACTTTTGAAATCGAGTTGCTAGTAAGCTCCTCATTTCCGATTTTCTAACTAGTAGCTAGCGACTAATGGCTAGTGGCTTGGTTTAACTCATGATTGAAGACGGCATTCTATTGCTGCTTTTTATCGGCGCAGGCATGG
Source organism: uncultured Steroidobacteraceae bacterium (assembly GCA_964597495.1). Taxonomy (GTDB): domain Bacteria; phylum Pseudomonadota; class Gammaproteobacteria; order Steroidobacterales; family Steroidobacteraceae; genus CAZQYC01. Next base: position 7,424 of record CAZQYC010000051.1, read on the forward strand.
CCATCGCCGTTTGGATCACCTATCGCGCGCGCAAAAAACAACCGCGCCCCACGCTGAACGAACAGTATTTCGCCGGACTCAACTTCGTTCTTAACGAAGAACCTGACAAAGCGCTGGAAGTATTTCTGCGCATGGTCGAAGTCGACAATGAGACGGTCGAAACCCATCTTGCTCTCGGCAGTTTGTATCGGCGTCGCGGCGAGGTCGACCGCGCGATCCGCATCCACGAGAACATCATGGCCCGGCAATCCTTGAAGGAAGAGCATCGCGAGCATGCGATGTTCGCTTTGGGCGAAGATTATTTCCGATCCGGTCTTTTCGATCGCGCCGAGCATATGTTCCAGCGCCTGTCCGAGCGGACGGGGTGGCGGTCGACGGCACTGCGCTACTTGTTGCGCATCTACGAGCAACAGAGCGACTGGGAACAGGCGATTGCCGCCTTTCGGCGATTGAAGGAATTGGCTTCCGCGGAGCATCCCACGGCGATAGCCCACTATCTCTGCGAACTCGCGGAACAGGCTAAGCAGCGCGGCGATCGTGAGGCGGCGTTGGAGCTATTGCACAAAGTGCGCGAGGAGCAAAGAAATTTCGCCCGTAGCGCGTTGATTCGTGCGGAGTTGGCATTCGAGGGCGGCGATCACGAACTGGCCGGCCGACTTTGTCAGCGCGTGGTTGAGCTCCACCCGCAATTGTTGCCGTTGGTCTTGCAGCGCTTCGCGGCACATGCAAGTACGCCGGCAGGGGCCTTGCTTCTGCAGAGCGTTCGCCCGCTTGCAAGGGGGGATTCTGCCGTGCGCGCCATGTACGCTTATTCGGGACTAACGTCCGGCCTCGAGCATGAGGCCTTTGTGCTGCAATGCTTGTCCGACTTCGTGCGGGAAGACGCTAGTCTCAATGAACTGGTCCGCTCGCTGGCTCAAGATCCTCAGGAATTAGATCAGGATCGGCTGCACGCTTTGGCGAGCGCTTTAGCGCGAATCCTAAAACGAGGCCAGCGCTATCGCTGCGTCGAGTGCGGGTTAGGGACTGCTTTGCATTTCTGGCAGTGCCCGGGTTGCCGTAGCTGGGATGTTTTGGCGCCGGTCATGCGCGTCGAACTCGCACCGGTTGCGCGTGCACGCTGAGGATCGGAGCACGGCAAATGTGGACGTTTCCGCAGCTATGTCCCCTGGGCGATACGCGCTGCTGGATCGATACTTTACGGGTCGAAAGACAGTGAGTTCTGCTTTAAACATTCTTTCAGGAGGAAGGTATGCACAAATCTATTCGCGCCCTGTTTGTTACGGTTCCATTGGCTTTGTCGATGTTGCCGTTGTCGATTCCGGCATTTGCCGGGCCAGTCGATATCAATCGCGCCGATGCCGCAACCATCGCCAAGGAGCTTGAGGGCATCGGCCCATCACGCGCCAAGGCAATCGTGGAGTATCGAGAGAAAAATGGCCCTTATAAATCAGCCGATGATCTGGGAAAGATAAAGGGAATTGGCGCGAAGGCCATCGAAAAGAACCGTTCCAATATTCGTATCGGCGAGGCAAAGAAATAGCCGACGATGAAAGCCGAGGAAGTAAGCAAGCGGCCCCTGCTTTCGTACGAATTGGCTTTCATACCAAGCAAGTACGGGGTGCCTTTCCGTATTGGCAGCGGAAAAATGGGAGTCGGTTCCCGCACCCCCAGTACTAGTCACACGGTGCTGCTCGGATTCGAGCAGTCCGTTCGGTAACGCACCTTCACGGTTGAAAATCCATGCTTTTTTAGCGGTTTTCGCATTCACGGCTGCTCGATGCGTACGCTATCATCGCGCTTCATCTACTTGGATTCGCGAGGCGCTGAATGAGTTCGCAGGAGATTTTGACGGCGGTATTTCCTGTCGCAGGCCGTGGGACGCGCTTTTTGCCCGCAACCAAGGCGAGTCCGAAGGAAATGTTGCCCATCGTCGACAAGCCCCTCATCCAGTACGCCGCGGAAGAAGCCTTGCAAGCGGGCGCTCGCAAGCTGGTGTTCATTACCGGCAGTTCCAAACGGGCGATCGAAGATCACTTCGATACCGATCGCGAGCTGGAGGAAGCGCTGGAAGAGCAGGGCAAGTACGAACTCCTTAAGACACTTAAAGACATCGTTCCTGCTTGGGCGACCTGCATTTACATCCGCCAGCCCTCGCCGCTCGGATTGGGGCACGCCGTTCTTTGCGCGCGACCGGTGGTAGGGGATCAGCCGTTTTTCATCCATTTGGCGGACGACCTTATCGATGCCGCAACACCCTGTCTTGGGCAAATGGCTAAGGTGCATGCCGATCAAAAGGCGAGCGTACTGGGTGTCGAAATCGTGCCGAAGAGCGATACCGACAAGTACGGCATTGTGGCGACGCAGGACCGCCAGGGCCGCACAAGTCGCGTAACGCAAATTGTCGAGAAACCGCGACCTCAGAATGCGCCGTCCAATCTGGCCGTTGTCGGACGTTATCTCCTGACTCCGCGCATCTTCGATAAATTGGAAAAAACGGGTCGCGGTGCCGGCGGCGAAATTCAGCTCACAGATGCCATCGCCGACTTGCTGTCGGACGAACCGGTGCTTGCCTATGAATTTGAAGGTAAGCGATACGATTGCGGCAGCAAACTCGGTTACTTGCAGGCGACCGTGGAATACGGCCTTCGCCATGCCAGTCTGGGTGCCGAATTCGGCAGCTATTTGAAGAATCTTGCGAAAGAATTGAAATAAGCACTCGTATTCATTGGCCGCGGGCGAATGGTAGTACGTATGTCATCCACGACTGAGGTTCGACGAAGAGCCGGCTACCCACGTAGTCGACTGCCTCAGCAGACGTAAGTAAGCGGAGCAGTACGGCTAACTGGCGCGCCGCCGCCCGCGCGGGGGCGAGTCGCCATCGTCGATGTCATAGTCATCGAAGTCCGACACGAGTTCGGCCGTTTCCTTTTCTTCCCTGAATTTTTCCAAACGCCGCCAGGCGGGATCGCCCGCTTTAACTTCCGGGCGCTTACGTTTGTCGAAATCGCGAAACAAGCGATCGACGTCCACATCCTCGCCGCCGACCAGCGTGGCGTCCTCGTCCACGACGTCGTCTTCATCCTCGAATTCTTCGGACTGCGCTTTCTCGTTCATAGCCCGTACCGCTCAATAATTCGTTCGGAAGCTTTCGATTCGACACCGGTCTACTCGATTGCCGATACGGCAGTTCGATCGACCCCCGCCAATTTATCGGCTACTCGGCAATTTTATAGAGCGATTCGAAATTGAGCGCAACCTCCAATACCGACCGGGACGGCGATTGTGTGAGGTACGTCGAACTCGCGGCCCCTAGCGCCCCACCAGATCGTTGAGCTGGATGATGGGCATGAGCATTGCGATCACGATCAAAAGGACGAGAGCGCCCATGACTACAATCATCAACGGCCCTAATAGCGCAACCAGGGTGCCTAGGAGCGAATCCATCTCGCGCTCTTGATTGGTGGCGGCCCGATCCAGCATGGCTTCCAGTTCGCCACTCGATTCGCCGCTGCCGATCAGGTGAATCATCATCGGTGGAAAAATTCGGCTGGCGCCCAGCGATTTGGCGATGGGCGCGCCTTCCCGCACCCGCGCCGCGGCCAGGTCCACCGCATCGCGCATCGGCAAGTTGGTGATTACTTCGCCGGCAATCCGCATTGCCTCCAGAACCGGCACCGAGCTAGCCGTCAGGGTCGAGAAGGTCCGTGCGAACCGCGTGGTATTACTGCCGCGAATCAGTTTCCCGAGCAGCGGCAAACGAAGTTGCCAGCGGTGAAACTGGCGTCGGGCAGTCGGGTTGCGCAACCAGCGTTTGAATAAAACGAAAGCGACGATGGCCCCGAGCACTATCCAAATTCCATAGCTGCGTATGAAACTCGAAAACCAGATTAGCCCCTGCGTCAGCGCGGGCAGGGCATGCTTTGTGTGCTCGAATTGTTTGACGATACGCGGTACGACGTAGGTCATCATCATGACGATGATTCCGCTGCAGAGCACGAACAGCACGATCGGATAGAGCATTGCCGCCAACGTGCGGCTACGGAGTTGTTCGCGCGATTCCGTGTAGTCCGCCAACCGTTCGAGAACCGTATCCAGATGGCCGGATTGTTCGCCTGCCGCCACCGTGGCACGGTACAGCTCGTCGAACGCCTGTGGGAACTCGCCTAAGCCTTCAGCAAGCGAGTGACCCTCAAGAACCTTGCCCCGGACGCCCATCAGGATACTGCGAATGCGGGGATTCTCAGTTTGTTCGGAGACCGCCAGGAGCGACTCGTCGAGCGGGAGCCCGGAGTGAACGAGCGTCGCGAGTTGGCGAGTCAAGAGCGCAAGATCCGTGGCCGATATTCCGCGTCGAAAAGAAAACGTAGAGCGATTGCGGGCGGTCTCCTGTTTGCTGACTTCACCCACAGCCATCGGCAGCAAGCCTTGATCGCGCAAGGTTTGCCGGACCGAACGTGCGGTATCGCCTTCGACGACGCCCTTGCGTTCGCGACCTCCGGCATCGACGGCTGTGTATTCGAAAGCGGGCATGTTTTAAGAAGCTGCTAGCTACTAGCAGCTAGCTCCTAGCAAGACGAAGAACGAGATAAATCTGGCGCTGAGGGTCGGCATTGTTCTGCTTTACTTCGAATGATCTAAGACTGATGGAGTTAGATGATTGCCTGTTGCTTTCTGGCTAGTTGCTAGCGGCTAGTAGCTAGTGGCTTCACCTAATCCTCTCTCGTCACTCGCAACACTTCCTCTGGCGTGGTTTCGCCAGCGAGGATCTTCTGCCGCCCGTCGTCGCGAATGCTGGGGGTCAATGTGCGTGCGTGCCGCTCGAGTTCCTGTTCGCTGGCGCCGTCGTGGATCATATTGCGCATGGCATCGTCGATCAGCACCAACTCATAGATTCCGGTGCGCCCTTTGAAGCCTTGGCCGCCTTCGGTGCCCGCGCGGAATAGAGTGGGCGCGGCCGAGTTTGCGGGAATGTTGAGTAACCGGCGTTCGTAGTCACCGGCGTCGTAGGGTTGCTTATTGTCGGGGTTGAGCACTCGCACCAGTCGTTGCGCCAACACGCCGACCAAACTGGACGACAGCAAGAAGGGCTCGACGCCCATATCGCGCAAACGCGTCACGGCGCCGACCGCCGTGTTGGTGTGCAACGTGGACAATACCAAGTGGCCGGTGAGCGAAGCTTGGACGGCGATGTGCGCCGTCTCCAAATCGCGGATTTCGCCGACCATCACCACATCCGGATCTTGTCGCAGGATGGCGCGCAAACCGCGCGCAAAGGTCATTTCTACTTTGGTGTTGACTTGCGTTTGTCCGATGCCGTCGATGTAGTACTCGATCGGATCTTCCACCGTCATGATGTTGCGAGTGTTGTCGTTGATGCGTTCAAGACCCGCGTACAACGTCGTTGTTTTGCCGGACCCCGTGGGGCCGGTCACCAGAATGATTCCATGCGGCTTGTGGATCAGTTCGTCCATCAAATTCTGCGTGCGGACATCCATTCCCAATTGACCGAAGTCGAGACGCCCCGCCTGCTTATCGAGCAAGCGCAATACGACGCGCTCTCCATGACCCGCCGGAATGGTGGACACGCGAACGTCAACCGCTCGGCCGGCGATGCGCAGCGAAATGCGGCCGTCCTGCGGCAGTCGTTTCTCGGCGATGTCGAGTTTCGACATGACTTTGATGCGCGAAACGACCAGCGGCGCCACGGCGCGCTTCGATTGCAGCACTTCACGGAGCACGCCGTCGACGCGGAAGCGGACGACGAGCCGGTTCTCGAACGGTTCGATATGGATGTCGGACGCGTTTTCCTTGATCGCTTGGGTGAGGATGGCGTTAATGAGCTTGATGATGGGAGCATGATCGTCGCTCTCCAACAAATCCGACGGTTCAGGCAGGTCCTGCGCGATATGGGCGAGATCCAATTCGTCGTCGAAGCCGTCTGCCATCTGGGCAGCGGAATCGGCGCCGCCTTCGAAGCGCGTGCGCAAAAGCTGGTCGAATTGGTCTGCATCTACTCGTCGAAGCTTGAGCGGCAATCCGACATAGCGACGTACTTCGGCAATGCTGGCCGGATTCGCGCCTAGCCGATACACGGTGTCGACGACACCCTCGACCACGCCTTGCACCAACACGCCGTGGCGTTTGGCAAAGGCAAACGTCAGCGCAGGTGCGGAGTCAGGTGCTGATGCGCTCATCGTGGATCGGGAGGTGGGGTGTCGGAAGGCGAGGGCGACGTCTTGAGCGCCGACTCTGCGGGTTCCGCCGACGCATCGCCGCTCGTACTCGGTGTGGTGGTCGAATTCCTACGCACGTCGATGACGGGTTCGGGAGTCTGCTGCTTGTTGTCCTTGGGCGCCGTTTTCGGATCCACGTAACGCGTCTTTTGTTCCAGCGGGGGCAGCGAGGGCTGCTTTTCGTGTGAAAGCAAAGTGACCTTGCCTTTCTTGTACGCCAATTGCGCATCGCGGAGGGAGTTGTACTTCGCATTGGTTTCGGTAGCGATTGCCTCACCGTCGTTGAGCACGGTGGGGTGAATGAACAGCATCAATTCCGTTTTGCGCTTATTCGCATTGCGCGCTTTGAAGAGCTGTCCGATCAACGGAATCGATCCCAAGATGGGAACGCGATTCTCGCCCTCGGTGACGCCGTCGGAAATCAGTCCCCCGAGCCCGACAATACCGCCATCGTCGACCAGCACCTTGGTGGTGAACGTGCGTTTATTGGTGATCAAGTCCACGGCGCCTTGCGTGCCCTGAGCAAGGCTCGAGGCTTCCTGATCGATCTTGAGCAGTACGCCGCCGGCATCGTTGATCTGGGGCGTGATCTTCATGATGGTCCCGACCTTTTCACGTTGAATGGTCTGAAACGGGTTTACGCCTCCGGTGACGCCGGTGGCAACGCCGCCTCCCTGGGCACCGGTGCCGGCGTAGGAGCCGGTTAGAAAAGGTACTTCTTGCGCCACTTCAATCTTCGCTTCTTCGTTATCGAGCGTAACGATGGATGGCGTCGAAATGATGTTCGTGTGCCCGTCGCCGCGCAGCGCGCGCAATAGTGCGACGAAATTAATGCCGGTGGGCTCAATGCGGCCGCCGCCTAAGCTGGCCCCGCCCGGTATCGCACTTGCGACGCTGGCCAGGCCGGGATTGGCGTTTTCCGTTGTGGTGCTGCCGCCACTCGGGTCCGTAACGGTCGTTCGCGACCTGCCTTGATCGATTGCAATTGCGGCGGCAGCGACCTGACCGATGCTGGTGCCCCCGATCGCCTGATTGAAGATGCCGAGCGGCGCGACGCCGATTTCTTCCTTGCCTGGACCGATGATCCAGTTAAATCCCAATTCGGCGCTTTTTTCCAGCGACATTTCCACCAGGATCGCTTCGACTTTGACCTGCTTGCGGCGAATGTCCAGCTTGTCGACGATGAGATTGATCTGCCTCATGACCTTGGGTGCGGCCGTAATCACCAGTGCATTGTTCTGGACGTCGGGCCATATCACGCTCCGATCAACGGGGGCCGTGCCGGCGGCGGCGCCTGCCGCCTGCGCGATGCCGGTCATTTGCTCCTTCAACTTGGCTGCCAGTTTCTCGGCGTCGGAGTAGTAGAGGTATCTAACTTGCGTATCGCCGCCATGAACGGGCGTGTCGAGATAACTGATGAGCGTCTTCAAGCGCAAACGCTGGTTCTTTTCGCCACTGATCAACACGCTGTTGCTCCGATCGTCGGCTACGACTTTTGCCGAAAGCACTTGGACATCGGGCTGCTGTGCGGTGGTATTGAGCGTGTTGACCACGCGCACGATTTCGCTGGCGGTTGCGTTCTCCAGCGGCACGATGTCGATGGAGTCGTCGCCTGCTTGGTCGATCCGCTGGATGATTTTCATGATTCGCGCCACGTTGGCGGCGCGGTCGGTAATCAACAGCATGTTGCCGCTGGTAAAGGCGGCGATATGCGCCGTCTGCGGCACGATGGGCCGCAAGAGCTGCACGAATTGAGTGGCACTAACGTTCTTGACGGCGATGACTTGCGTCACCATTTCGTCGGATGTTCCGCTGACGTAATCGGGTAACTCTTTCGAAGGCAGATTGCGCGCGTCGACGGAAGGAATGATTTTGACCACGTTGCCGTTCTCCACGGCAGCGAAATTATTCACTTGCAAGATCGATTGAAAAAGTTCGTAAAAGGCAGCTGCCGACATGGAGGTGGTCGACTTCACGGTGACCTGAGCACGGACGCGGGGATCGATGATGAATGTCTTTCCGGTGAGCGCGGCGACGGCATCCGTAATTTGGCCCAAGTCGGTTTCGATGAAATTCGGCGTGATTGCTTGACCCGTTGACGCTGAGCTGGGCGAAGGTTGCTGAGCGGCGGCGGGGAGATAGCTTACCGATCCAAGCGCAACAGTCGCCAAGGCCGTCAACAATGCGACGCGAACGCGGCGAAGCGTAAGCAAGCGGCGGTCGGCAGAGTGACAATTCATGAAAATGAGTCCTACCCAGTGGTTAAAGTTTATTGAACCGGAGCGACGTTCGGGTCGCCATTGTTCATCTGTTGCGGGTTCATCTGCTGCGGCGGTATGCCTTGCCGAAATATCGGATCGTCCGCGTCAGGAAGAATGATTTGCGAGGTATTGATCGTCAGCTGCTGAATTTTTCCATTGCGTTCGACGGTGATTTGGGCGCGGTCGGACGCGGATAACGTGCCGAAAATTTCGCCGCTGCGTTGCGGGTCGTCCAGGGGCGTGCCGTTGATCGTTTTAACCAAATCGCCCGGCTGCAATCCCAAACGGGCGAACTGCTGCCGATTACGGCCCGGATACACGCGAAAGCCTTGCATTTGACCCTGCGAGATAACGGCCTGAGGTTGAATGATTTCGCCGAACGCGGTGGGGTTGGTTTCGGCGATTCGCTTGACGTTGTCGACGAAACGCGATGATTGCGGCGCCATTGCGATGGTGGGGGAGGGTCGAGAGGTCAATATCCCTATCCCCGAGCCTTGGCGCGGCAACGCCAGCGACTCAAGCTGTCCGCCACGATCCAGCATGACTCGATCCGGATAGACCGAATGCAGGCGCGCTGCTCCGCTAATGGTGTCGCCCACCTTAACGAATTTTGCCAACGCCGCCGACTCGCCGATAAATGCGAAACCCTTGGTAGGGTCGCCGGATGCGATCGTTCCAGCCAGTACGAGCGGAATTTGCGTCTGCTTGACGTTGGCAAGATCGTTCGGGTCGGTGCCGGCGGTTGCAACGCCGAATAAATGGGAATCCGCGATGGTTTGCGCATTGACGCTTTTTACCGACACAGGTGGCGGCTGCGGAACGGCAGCGACTGGCGCAGCACTTCCCGGACGGGGCAGCAGAATCCAGGTGAGCCGCGCGGCTTGCCATGCAATGACCGCAACGAGTATGAACGTCGTCACACGCGGCAATATTTTTCCGGCCTTGACGAGCATATCGCCCGCGGCAAGGTGTTGCAGACCTTGAAGGGTGGCCGGCATATTCATGAGTCGGATTCGGTTCTTACGGAGGAGATGTCTTAAATGGATAACGGGTAGGGGAATTATGCGTTTTCGATGTGACCTATGCCGAGGAATTTAGTGCCCTGGCCGGTATGCTAGCCACCATCTAGCGGAACTAAGGTGGCGTCCATTCGTAATTGTAAGCTGCATGATACGGAGTTCGCATGGCAACGCTCAAGCGCCGTCGTGGCAGGACGACATGAGGGTAGGTCTGCCTCGACATTCGCCGCTGCATGCCTTGTTTTGCGAACCATTCCCCCCTATAAAGAGCTCAATCTAATCCGCATGTACGACCATGAGCGACGACAATCTCGGTCCCGAACGCGGGCTGGTTGTGGAGGAGGCCAAGCCTCAGCTCAAACGGCCGCCATTGTATCAAGTCATCCTGTTGAACGACGACTTTACGCCCATGGAATTTGTGGTGGACGTACTCGAGCGCATCTTCGGCATGGAACGCACGAAGGCCACTCGCGTTATGCTCGAAGTACATACTCGCGGCAAGGGCGTGTGCGGCGTGTTCACTTACGAGATTGCCGAAACCAAGGTGGCGCAGACGACGGCGTATGCCCGCCAACACCAACATCCCCTTTTGTGCACGATGGAAGAGACGTAACGTATCTAATTCGGGTGCCGGAGAATCATGCTTAGCAGCGAACTTGAAATTTGTTTGAACGAGGCCTTCCAATCGGCCCGCGATGCGCGTCATGAATTCATGACGGTCGAGCATCTGCTCCTGGCGATTGTCGATACGCCGAAAGTCCGTGAAGTGCTCAAGGCATGCGGCGCGGACGTCGGCAAACTGCGCAAGGATCTCAAGGAATTCATCGACCAAACGACGCCGCGACTCAAGGCCGACGACGATCGCGAAGTGCAACCGACCCTGGGATTCCAGCGGGTGTTGCAACGCGCCCTGTTTCAAGTTCAATCCGGCGGCAAGAAGGAAGTCACGGCGGCCAACGTGCTCATCGCGATTTTCAGCGAGAAACACTCGCATGCCGCGTACTTGCTTTCGATGCAGGACGTGGCGCGTTTAGACGTGACCAACTATGTGTCGCACGGGCTGTCGAAGATCGGGGACGAACGCCCCGATAAGGACGAGGCGGCGACGGGTGAGGGCGGCAAGGAGGAGGCGGAGGGCGGCACTGCGCTCGACAAGTACGCTACCAATCTGAATAAGCTCGCCGGCGAGGGTCGTATCGATCCTTTGATCGGACGACAGCTCGAAATCGAACGCACCATCGAAATTCTATGCCGACGCCGCAAGAATAACCCTCTGTACGTCGGTGAAGCCGGCGTAGGCAAGACCGCACTGGTCGAAGGGCTGGCGCGGATGATCGTCGAGGAGAAGGTTCCCGACGTGCTGGCCGATTGCACGGTGTATTCGCTGGACATGGGTTCGCTCATTGCCGGTACGAAGTATCGCGGCGATTTCGAGAAGCGCCTGAAGGCCGTGCTGGCCGAGGTCAAGAAGCAGCCGGGCGCGATCCTGTTTATCGACGAAATTCACACGGTCATCGGTGCCGGCGCCGCTTCCGGCGGCGTGATGGATGCATCGAATCTCATCAAACCGGCGCTGGCAAACGGTGAATTACGCTGCATTGGATCGACTACGTACAGCGAGTATCGCGGCATTTTCGAAAAGGACCATGCACTCGCGCGGCGTTTCCAAAAAGTGGACGTCGTCGAACCGACCGTTCCGGAAACGATCGAGATCCTGAAAGGGCTGCGGCCGAAATTCGAAGAACATCACGGCATCAAATATGCCGACGACGCGCTGGTGTCGGCGGCGGAATTGTCCGCGCGGCACATTAACGACCGTCAGTTGCCCGACAAAGCCATCGACGTGATCGACGAGGCCGGTGCCCGTTTGCGGTTAAAGCCCATCGAGCAGCGCGAACCCACGGTCACCGTCACGATGGTCGAAGATGTCGTGGCGCGTATTGCCCGCATTCCGCCCAAGAACGTGTCGACCTCGGACCGCGACGTACTCAAGAATCTCGAGCGCAATCTCAAGCTCGTGATTTATGGCCAAGACAAGGCCATCGATTCGCTGTCGGCGGCCATTAAAATGTCCCGTTCGGGACTTGGCGATCAGCGCAAGCCGGTCGGATCGTTCCTCTTTGCGGGACCCACCGGCGTCGGCAAGACGGAAGTGACGCGCCAGCTGGCGCTGGTCATGGGCGTCGAACTGATTCGCTTCGACATGTCGGAGTACATGGAGCGCCATACGGTTTCGCGTTTGATCGGCGCGCCTCCAGGCTATGTCGGTTTCGACCAAGGCGGCTTGCTGACCGAGCAAATCAACAAACATCCTCATTGCGTATTGTTGCTCGACGAAATCGAAAAGGCGCATCCCGACGTGTTCAATTTGCTGTTGCAAGTGATGGATCACGGCACCTTGACGGATAACAACGGCCGCAAAGCCGATTTCCGTCACGTGATCATCGTCATGACCACCAATGCCGGCGCCTTTGAAATGAATCGCCCGTCGATCGGGTTCGCGCAGGCCGACAACGCGTCCGACGGTCTGGAAGCCATCAAACGCCTGTTTGCCCCGGAGTTCCGCAACCGCTTGGATGCGATTATCCAGTTCAATGCCTTGGACTCGCGCACTATTCAGCGTGTCGTGGACAAAATTTTGGTCGAGGTCGAAGCCCAACTCGAACAGAAAGGCGTTCAACTGCACATCGACGACGCGGCTCGGGAGTGGCTGGCGAAGAAGGGCTACGACCCGAAGATGGGTGCCCGTCCCATGGCCCGGCTCGTTCAGGAAGAGATCAAGCGGCCGCTTGCCGAAGATTTATTATTCGGCTCGTTGGTCAACGGCGGCCACGCCTATGTCAGCCTTGGCGACGACGACAAGCTGAAGGTGACCACGCGATCGGCGGAGGAGCCGGCGCTGTTGGAGTGAGCGACAGCTCACTCCTCGGCCAGAAGGGCAAACTGGCCGCTGGCAGCTAGCCAGAGAAAACCTCGGAAATAAAAACGCCGGCATTGCCGGCGTTTTATCTTGTTTCTTAATCTCTTCATTCTGGCCAGCTGCCAGCGGCTAGTTTGCCAGTCGGCTTCTCCTACTTGCCTCGATACACAATCCTTCCCTTCGTCAAATCGTACGGGGTCAACTCCACCGTGACTTGATCGCCGGTGAGGATGCGGATGTAGTTCTTGCGCATCTTGCCGGAGATGTGGGCGGTTACCGTGTGTCCGTTGGTCAATTGCACGCGAAACGTGGTGTTGGGCAGCGTGTCGACCACGCGTCCTTCCATCTGAATGGCATCTTCTTTCGACATGAAACCCCGGGCTGGTTAGAAACCGCGCGGATTGTGCTCAAAAAGGCATCGTATTGCAACGACGGAGTGTTCTGTAGCTTTACCAACGGCTGGTTTCGTTCGCATGCACTGCGACCAAGCGCGTGAATTCGCTGCGCGGGATGAGCTTGGCGCCCAGACTTTGCAGATGGGCGGTCGCCATTTGACAGTCGATTAAGGCGAAACCGCGTTCGTTGAGACGATCGCACAGGTGTTTGAGCGCTACTTTGGACGCATCGCGCTCGCGGCTGAACATGGATTCTCCGTAGAAAATTCGTCCCAATGCTACGCCATAGAGGCCGCCGACCATTTCGCCGTCGAGCCACACTTCAACGCTATGCGCGAATCCGAGATCATGAAGACGCGTGTAGGCCTCGCGCATTTCCCGCGAGATCCAAGTGCCTTCCGGTCGCAAGCGCTTATCGCCGCAGGCTCGCATCAGCGACTCGAATTCGGTGTCGAAGCGAATTTCGAATCCGGCATTGCGCAGCGTCTTCGCCAGACTACGGGCAATCTTCAGCTCGGTGGGGACTAGAACGGCACGTGGATCGGGCGACCACCACAGGATAGGTTGCCCGCGCGAATACCAAGGAAAGATTCCGCGCCGATAGGCGGCGAGCAATCGTTCCGGCGACAGATCGCCACCGGCAGCCAGCAGACCGTCGGGCTCTCTGAGTGCCTGTTCGACCGGAGGAAAACTGTCCGGGCTATCGGCTTCGCCTAACCAGACGACGGTACGCATGCGATCGGAGGTATTCATGTGGCCTCATCGCCTTCATGGGTCGGGCGATGAAACGGCATATGTCCGCGCATCGCTTCCTGATAGCGTTCGACGGTCGTTCGCTCGTTCGCAAGATGCGCTTCAAGTGCTTCGGCAAAACGCGTGTCCGCAATCCAATGCGCCGACTGCGTTAGCGTCGGTTCGAACCCACGGGCGATCTTGTGCTCGCCTTGCGTACCGGGCTCGAACGTTTTAAGTCCGTGCTTGATGCAGTATTCGATGCCTTGGAAGTAACAGGTTTCGAAATGCAGCGAATGAAAGTTCGCCGCCTGGCCCCAGTAGCGACCGTACAGCGTTTCGTCGCCGCGAAAGCAGATCGCCACGCCGACCAATTGACCGCCATGCATTGCGCAAACGGCAATCACCGCATTCGGCATTGCGCGTGCAATGGCTTTGAAAAACGACGCAGAGAGATAGTGTTCGTGTCCGTGCTGCGCGAAGGTCGATTCCGACAAGGCAAACGCCCGATCCCAAAGATCATCGTCCATTTCGCCGCCGCTGCGAATCTCGAAACGTATGCCGGCTTCGCTGACTCGGCGTCGTTCGCGCAGCGCTTTCTTGCGCTTGTCGGCGCGAAACGTCGCGATGAAATCGTCGAAGCTCGAGTACTCGCGGTTGCGCCAGTGAAATTGGCAATCGTTACGCGCTAGAAATCCCAGCGACCGTAGCACCTGCATGTCCTCCGTCTCCGCAAAAAGAACATGCGCGGAGGAAACTCCAAGTTCCTGCGCCAGAGACCGAAGGGCATTTGCCAACGCCATGCGTATTTGACCTGGATCGCCCTTACTTGCGGTGAGAAGCCGGGGGCCGCTGGCCGGCGTAAATGGAACCGCACTGCTGAGCTTGGGGTAGTAGTCGATGCCGTGTCGCGCAAAAGCGCTCGCCCAGCTCCAGTCGAATACGAACTCCCCCCACGAGTGATTCTTGAGGTAAAGAGGAATTGCGCCGATTAACTCCAAGGTATCGTCACTGCGCAATAGAATGTGCTGGGCACGCCAGCCCTTGTGGCGATCGGCGCATCGCTCGGTCTCGAGGGTGCACAAGAACTCGTGGCGAATAAATGGATTGCCGCAGAGGTTAAGTCCATTCCACTCGACGGCAGACACGTCGGTAAGTGACTCCACGACGTGAATGCTCATCCCATTTCTCGCCTGCCTAGACTCTGCTCGATGAACTCTGGTAGACGACAATCTGATTACGGCGATTTCGCGCCTATCTGGTCCAGGTATTTATCCGCATCGAGCGCAGCCATGCAGCCGGTGCCTGCGGAAGTAATCGCCTGTCGATACACATGATCGGCGACATCCCCCGCGGCAAAAACACCTGGAATACTGGTCGCCGTGGCTCCACCCTCCGTACCCGAGCGAACGGTGAGATAGCCATTGCGCATGTCGAGCTGGCCTTTGAACAAATCGGTGTTGGGCGCGTGCCCGATGGCGATGAACACGCCGGTGAGTTCAAGGTCGCGTTTCGATGGCGACTTTACGTCGGCAACGCGTAGGCCGGTTACGCCGGAGTCATCGCCGAGCACTTCGTCGACCGTGTGGTTCCATAGCAAAGTGACTTTGCCTTGGGCGGCTTTCTCGCGAAGATGGTCTTGCAGAATTTTTTCCGAACGCAAGGTGTCGCGCCGATGAACCAGCGTGACGTGTGAGGCGATGTTCGACAGGTAAAGGGCTTCTTCCACTGCCGTGTTGCCCCCGCCGATCACTGCCACCTTCTGATTCTTATAAAAGAAACCATCGCACGTGGCGCAAGCCGACACGCCGCGGCCGCGGAAATTGGTTTCGGATTCGATGCCGAGGTACTTGGCGGTCGCGCCGGTGGCGATAATCAAGGCGTCACACGTGTATTCGTGGCGATCGCCTTTGAGCTTGAACGGTTTTTGCTTTAGATCCACTTCGTTGATGTGATCGTTGAGCACTTCGGTATTAAAGCGCTCCGCGTGTTTTTTCATCCGTTCCATCAATGCCGGGCCCGTTAAACCGTGTACGTCGCCGGGCCAATTGTCGACTTCGGTGGTGGTCATGAGTTGCCCACCTTCCTCCATGCCGGTGATCAGCAGCGGTTTACGATTGGCGCGTGCGGCATATACTGCGGCGGAGTAGCCGGCCGGGCCGGAACCAAGAATGATGAGCTGTGCGTGGCGAGTGGGCATGAGTTTGCTTGGAACTTTAACGGGCTGACGATTCGAATCTGCTGGAAGCGGGTCCATGTAAACGGATGCTGTCATTCTGCCGTATTTCAAGCGTTGCCGGAACGCGAACCGCTGCTCCCAGGGACTACTTGGGACTATCTAAATAACCATCCGCGGCATGAATAGGCGATAATGCGGCGGCCCATTGACATCAGCGCAAGATTTTCTCAGCAACCTGTGCAAGAGCCATGAGTTCCACCGCAGAATCCGCTCACGATTCCCTCGAAACCGTCGCACCGGCGGCGACGCGTCGTGGCAAGAAATCGACGGGAGTCAGCGGCGTGGTCGTCCGCTCTCTGCGTGAAGGTGCGCTCTGGGTATTTGGTGCGCTGGCATTAATTTTGTTCGTTGCCTTGCTGTCCTACGATCGCAACGATCCTTCCTTTCAAACCACGGGTGAGGCGGGACCTGTCAATAATCTGATCGGCCCGATCGGCGCGCAGCTTTCCGGCATCTTGGTCATGCTCTTTGGCCGGCCTGCCTATTTGTTCCCGGTCATGATCGGACTGGCCGGCTGGATTCTCTTCAGCGGCGTTAGCGAAAAGGACAAAGCCAGTCGTGCAACACTCTGGTTTCGCTTCGCCGGCTTCGCTGCCACGCTGTTCACTAGCTGCGGTTTAGCGACATTGCACTTTTCGAGCGCCAGCTACCCCAATTCAGCGGGCGGCGTGCTGGGCGAGTTGGTAGGTTCCGGCACTGTTGTCGGCTTGGGTTTTTTGGGCGCGACATTGCTTTTACTGGCGCTTTGGCTAGCCGGCGTCTCTCTCTTTTCTGGATTGTCGTGGATCGAAGTCATGGATCGGGTGGGGCGAACGATTCTCACTGCCTATGAGTGGGGACGTGCACGGCTCGCTGCGCAGCGCGAGCTCAAGGCAGGACGGGAAGTGAAAGAGTTGCGGCAGGAGGTGGTGCGCGAAGAGCAGCAGCGTCTCGTGAAACGCTCCCCGCCGAAGATCGAGCCGGTCGTGCCGAAAGTCGAGAAAAGCGAACGCGTCGAACGCGAAAAGCAGGTTCCGATGTTCGAGCAACCGACGGCGAGCGAGCTGCCGGCTTTGTCGTTGCTTGACGACCCGCCGCCGCAGAAAGCGGGTTACTCGCCTGAGGCCCTGGAGGCCATGTCGCGCCTGGTCGAACTCAAACTCCGCGATTTCGGGGTCGAAGCGGAAGTGGTTGAAGTTCATCCCGGCCCCGTGGTGACTCGATTCGAGTTGAAACTCGCTGCCGGCGTCAAAGTCAGCCAAGTCAGCAATCTTGCGAAGGATCTGGCCCGCGCGCTGTCGGCGATCAGCGTCCGCATCGTCGAGGTCATCCCGGGAAAGTCGACGATCGGACTTGAAATTCCCAACGAGAAAAGAGAGCTCGTCACGCTGGGCGAAATCATCAAGTCGAAAGCCTACGATCACATGGCATCGCCGCTGGCCTTGGTGCTCGGCAAAGATATCTCGGGCGCGCCGGTGGTCGCCGACTTAGCGCGCATGCCGCACTTGCTGGTCGGCGGCACTACGGGTTCCGGTAAATCGACGGCCGTGAATGCGATGGTGCTGTCGCTGCTTTACAAAGCCACCGCCGATCAAGTTCGCATGATCATGATCGATCCGAAGATGCTCGAACTTTCGGTGTATGAGGGCATCCCGCATCTATTGGCGCCGGTGGTTACCGATATGAAGCAAGCGGCCAATGCTCTGCGTTGGTGTGTCGCCGAAATGGAACGGCGCTATCAATTGATGGCCGCACTTGGCGTTCGCAATTTGGCGGGGTTCAATCGCAAGGTTAAAGACGCGCAGGACGAGAAGCAGCCGCTTCGCGATCCGCTGCTGATGAAGATGCTCAGTCCGGACGGAAAACCCGAAGACATTCCGTTCCTGGAGCAATTGCCGTGCATCGTGGTCATCATCGACGAGTTGGCCGATTTGATGATGATCGTCGGCAAGAAGGTCGAAGAATTGATCGCGCGCCTTGCGCAAAAAGCACGCGCGTCGGGCATTCACCTGATTCTCGCGACGCAACGTCCGTCCGTGGACGTGATCACCGGGCTCATCAAAGCCAATATTCCGACGCGCATCGCCTTTCAGGTGTCGGCCAAAGTGGATTCACGCACGATTCTCGACCAGGGCGGAGCCGAGCAATTGCTTGGCCACGGTGACATGTTGTTTCTGCAGCCGGGTACGTCGGTTCCGGTGCGCGTGCACGGCGCCTTCGTTTCCGACCAGGAAGTGCACCGTGTCGTCGGCGGGCTGAAAGGACCTTCGCCTTCTTACATCGATGAAATTTTGTCCGGCCCGAGTAATTTCATTCCGGGCCTTTCCGCAGAGTTGCAAGAAGGCGTCGAGCAGGAAGGTGGGAGCGACGCCGAGCAAGATCCACTGTATGACGAAGCGGTTCGCATAGTCGTCGAGAGCCGCAAGGCATCGATTTCGGGCGTGCAGCGGCGCTTGAAGATCGGTTACAACCGCGCCGCGCGCATGATCGAAGCGATGGAATCGGCCGGGTTGCTGGGGCCGTTGCAATCAAACGGCATGCGGGAAGTATTGGCGCCGCCACCTCCAGAAAGCTGAGCCCTCAGCATTGGTGGTCTTGGAAAGCATTTTCGGCACCGGCGTGACTAGAATCGATCTCAGAATCGGAAACAGCTTCGATGTGTCCCGGTTCGGAGTCTGGTCCGGAACCGCCGTAAATACTTGCTGGCGCGATGTGGTCCCTGCATCGCTGGCAAGGCCGGGGTTTGTCATCGTGACAAACCCGCTCGACCTTGAGTCGGTCGAGCCCCTGTAGGCTCGCGCAAAAACGTCCTGTTTTTGAGCGTTCCGAACCAGACTCCGAACCGGGACACTTACGCATTCGGGCCACGTACGTAATTTCGCTCGGGAAGGTTAATTTGAGAAACGTCCCGTTTTCGAGGCGGCGAGAACAAGACCGCAATTGCCTGCGCAGCACCAATTTGTGTGGCGGCGGTCGATAGTGTGGAGGTGAGTGAATGAAGTTGTTGCGAGGAATTCTTTTGGTTGGTCTTTGCTTGGGCGTTGGCGTGAATGCTGCGCAGCCCGCGAAGATCGATGCCTATTCGCGCTTGGACGCATTCATGACAGGCCTGCAAAGTC
>CAZQYC010000052.1:0-26245 GCA_964597495.1 uncultured Steroidobacteraceae bacterium
GGCATCGATGCCGATGCTCCCAATGAGCCAACTCCGCAAATTCTGGCTCATCGTCAAATAACGATGCACGAGCGGGCGAAAAAGCTTGCGGATGGCGTTGTACCGCCAGTAGTTGCCGTGAATGTCTTTTTCATCGCGACCGTGTTCGCTATGGATTCTCACGGGCACGCCTGCCAACCACGCGGGTGCCAGCATCTCCAGGGCCGCCAAATTGCGCGTATGCACGATCTGCGGCCGTAACTTGCGGAACACTCGCCACGCATCTCGGTACACCAAGAGATTAATTCCCGGTCGCTTGCCAAGCGAAACCACGGCAACGTCCGTGCGTTGCAGGCGACGCTCGAATGCGCTGGTGCCTTTAACGCAGACGATGACATGCCGATAGGCGTCGGCCGGCATACGGTTGATCAAGTTGATCAACCCGTTTTCGAGGCCGCCCGCCGCCAACTCGAAGATTACGTGCGCAATCAGTGGCGGTTGCATTTCAAGAACGCCTCGAACATGAGCAGCGACCAAAGCGTGGCGCTGTAGTCCCGATGTCCTTGTAGATGCGCCGACACGAGCGTGTCGATTCCGCGGCCCTTAAAAAAACCGCACTCGAGCAACTCGGGGCTCGCCGGCAGTCGTTCGATACGCTCACGCAACGGCCCGCGAAACCACTTGGCCAGCGGCACCGCAAAACCGGCCTTGCGGCGGTCGATGATCTCGTCGGGCACCTTGCCGCGCATCGTTTGCTTCAAGAGAATTTTCCCCTGATCGTTGCGCACCTTTTGCGATGACGGCAGCCGGCCCATCCACTCCACGAGCGGGTGATCCATGAGCGGCTCGCGCGTCTCAAGCGAATGCGCCATGCTGGCGCGGTCGACCTTGGTGTTGATGTCGTCGACCAAGTAGGTCTTCATGTCCAGATACTGAATGAGCGCCAGCGGATCGTCGGTGTCGGCGCGCGCTGCATGAGCGCGAAACAACTCCAACGTCGTGTAGCCGCCCAAGCTGCGCACATACTCCGGAGTTAGCAGTTCTCTGAGCTCCGGCGCGCGCACCACCGACACCTCGTGCAGGTACGCTGCAACCGGATCGCGCGCAAGTGCTTCGAGCAAGGGGCGCATGCGTAAAAAACGCGGCGCATGCGTCAGGGTTGGATAGGCGCGCGCAAGCCCCTTGACGACGGAGTTCCGTAACCAAGGAGGAATGGAGTCGCGCAACCGTTGCTCGCCGAGATGCGTGCGATAGCGGCGATAACCGCCGAACACTTCATCGCCGCCGTCGCCCGACAACGCCACCGTCACGTGTTGGCGCGCGAGCCCGCAAACGCGATAGGTAGGCATCGCCGAACTGTCGGCAAAGGGCTCGTCGTACAAGCGAGCGAGCACGTCGACCAACTCGAAGTCGTCGGTCGCAACGCGGTCGACTCGGTGCGACGTTCGGTAACGCTCCGCCACTTGCAATGCATAGGACGATTCGTCGAATGCCGGGTCGTCGAAAGCGATCGTGCATGTGTTCACGGGTTCTTTAGAAATCTCCGCCATGGTGGCGACGACGGCGCTGGAGTCGACACCGCCCGACAGGAACGCGCCCAAAGGCACTTCGGCGATCATCCTGAGCGAAACGCTTTCGCGCAATCGCGCGGTGAGCTCCTCGCCCGCCTCAGCGTCGGACAACTTGGTGTCGAGCGCAAACCGAGGATCCCAGAAACGCTTCGGTTGGGACGGCGCCGCACCTCGACGAATCAGCAAGGTGTGTCCGGCCGGCAATTTGTTCGTAGTGGCGAAGATACTGCGCGGCTCGGGAATGTAACCCAGGGTCAAGTAATCCAAGACCGCGTGCCGATCCAATTGTCGGTTCAGATCGGGATGCGTCATCACCGACTTCAATTCGGAACCGAAGACCAGCAAGCCATCGGCGAGAAAACTGTAGTACAGGGGTTTCACGCCCAACCGGTCGCGCGCCAGAAAGAGCGTCTGTTGATTGCGATCCCACAGCGCAAACGCAAACATTCCGCGAAAGCGCTCCACGCAGCGTTCGCCCCAGCTCTCCCACGCATGCACGATCACTTCCGTGTCGCTGCGCGTGTGAAACACATGGCCGAGCGCCTGCAGCTCCGGGATCAGGGATTGATAGTTGTAGATCTCGCCGTTGTAGACCACCACCACCGAGCGGTCTTCGTTGTACAGCGGCTGCTGGCCGGTGGCGATGTCGATGATGGAGAGACGTCGATGACCGAGCGCGACACCAGGTTCGTGATGTTCATCGCCTGCATCGGGTCCGCGATGGCGCTGCGAATCGTTCATGCGACGCAAGAGCGCGCGATCGATTTCGCGGGAACCGCGAACGTCCACGATACCGGTAATACCGCACAAGGAAACTCACTCCACTTTTGCGCGCACGCTGTTGGACGATGCCGGCGTCACCAGCAAACGCCTTCGTAACGCTCGCACTTAAGTTCCGCACGCGGCAGGCCGACGAGATCCACGACTTGATGCTGTGCGTTGAGCCCGGCCGTCAACGCCTTCGTGATCTCCTTGTTGGCCACGCCCACGAGCACGACCTGAGAGTGCCCAAGAATTTCCTGAGCGTTGCCGACCATGAGGTTGCCGATGTGAGGAATGCTCTCCTCGATGAAGCGCTTGTTGGCGCCGATGAGGCGCGACAGATTCACTTCCGGATCGTAGATGCGCAGGTCGTACCCCTTGCCGATGAGGCGTTCGGCGACCGCAACCAACGGGCTCTCGCGCAAGTCGTCGGTGCCCGCTTTGAAACTCAAACCCACCATGCCCACTTTCTTGATGCCCGGCACCATGATTCTGTCCAGCACGTGGTCGATGTGCGCTCGGTTGCTGCCCATGATGGCGCCGAGCATCGGCGTATTCACGTCGCGAGTCTTGCCTAGATAGGTGAGTGCACGCAGATCCTTGGGCAAGCATGAGCCGCCGAAGGCAAAGCCCGGCTTCAAATACGCAGGCGAAATATTGAGGCGTTTATCGCGACAGACGAGTTCCATGACCTCGCGGGCATCGACCGCAACCGACTGCGACAGACGGCCGATTTCGTTGGCGAACGTCACCTTGAGCGCATGAAAGGCGTTGCAGGCGTACTTGAGAAGCTCCGCCACGCCGATGGAGGCGACGATGAAATCACATGGCAAGTGCCCGAACAAATCGCGAAGTAGTTGCGCCGATCGCTCCGACTCCGTGCCGATCACGGTAAACGGCGGTTGGTCGTAATCCTTGATCGACGTGCCTTCGCGCAGAAACTCCGGCTGAAACCCAACGCCGAAATCCACCGTCGCCTTCTTGCCGCTGGCCTTCTCTAAAATGTCACGGACTTCGTCGGTCGTCCCAGGCTGCACGGTCGAGCGCAGAATCACGGTGTGATAACCGGATTTCTTGGCGATCGCTTCACCAATCGATTGCATCACTCGCCGCACTGCCGCCAAATCCTGACTGCCGTTAGGACTGGAGGGCGTGCCGACGCACACGAACGACAGATCGGTATTCGCAATGGCCGACGCCACGTCGTTCGTCACCGTAACGCGTCCGGACGCCACGACATCGCGCGTCAAATCCTGAATGCCTTCCTCGACGATGGGCGAGCGACCGCTCCGAATGAGGTCGAGCTTCAGCGGGTCCAAATCGACGCCGACCACGGTATGGCCGTCGCGCGCCAAACAGGCCAGCGATACCGCGCCCACATATCCCAATCCAAAAATGCTGATTTGCATGTGCCTTACGTCCGACCTCAAAGTCTTATTGATTGCATCAAGTGCGTCGCGCTACGCGGCGCGACGGAAATCCGCCAATTGCCTTTTTAGCAATTCGTCCAATCGCAACATCGAACCGCGCCAGCTGTGATTGCCAAGCACCCGTTCGCGACCGGCACGACTAAGTCGTTCGCGCAGTTCCGCCGATTGCAGGACCCGTAAAATTTTCGCGACGTAATCGGCAGCGCTATCCGCTACCAATAGATGTTCGTCGGCGATCGCATCGACGCCGCCGCTGGCTTCACGGCTGCAGAGCACCGGAACGCCCATGGCCATCGACTCCAAGATCTTGTTCTGCGTGCCGCGCGCAATGGCCAGCGGCGCCACCGTTAAGGCCGCCTTTGTAACATACGGCCGTACGTCGGGAACGGAGCCGGTCACAGAAACGCCGGGGAGGCGCGCCAAATCGCGTATTTGTTGCGGAGGGTCCGCGCCCACGATTGCGAAGCGGACATTCGGCCGCTGCGCTCGAAGCGCGGGTAACACGTCGGCGCAAAAGTAATTCACGGCTTGCTGATTCGGGAAGTAATCCATGCGCCCGACGAACACGAGCAACTCCGGATCGTACGGTTCGGACGACGGCGCAAAAAACTGCGCGTCGACGCCATTGGGGAACCAATCGGTAGAAGTGGTTACGCCAAAAGAACGCAGCGTCTCAAGCTCCGCGCGAGTGGTACACGTCGCGAAATCGAACTGGGCCGCCAAGCGTTTTTCGGTGCGCTCAAGTTTCAAGGCTTCAAGCCAAAACCCAGCCGCTAACGGAAAGGCGCGCTCGGCCGAGTATTCGCGCCACTTCTGCGAATCCATATCGCCGAAATCGATCACCTTGAACACATTCTTGGCGTTGGCTACGTAAGGCGCGACCGACGAGCAATGCACGAACACCATGTCGTAGCTGCCCGTGCGAAGTTCGTCATGAATACGGCGCTTAAGTTGCGGCGAATAAAAGTAAGCGAAACTGGAAGGACGCGTCGTCGGCAACCACGCCATCATGCGCGGCCAGGCAACGGCGCTAGGGATAATTTCGACCAGCGTCTTGGCGCAGTGCTTTTGCAAATCCGCCGCCTCGGCGAGTTCGGCAGCATCGCGCGCCAGCGAGGCCACGGTGACGCGATGCCCCTGCTCCGTAAAATGACGAATGATATTGAAAGGCCGAATCTTGCCGCCGCGCTTGGGCGGATACGGCACGCGATGGCAGACAAAGAGAATATTCATGCGGCCATGCTCATGCGCAGTTCATCGGTGAGGCTCACCTTGCTAACGCCGTCCAAGTACAGGCGGCACCAAATTTCCAAGTTGACCAGCGCCAGCAAGTGATCGGTGCGGTCCACCTTTTGCGCTTCATGTTCGGCGATCGTACGCTGCACCGAATGCGGATCGAGCAAGCCGCGACGTTCCACCGTCTGCTTGGACAGCAAGTCCCGCACCAGCGGCGACAATTCATCCTTGAACCAAGCGCCCACCGGCGCGCCGAAACCTCGTTTGGGACGGTAGAGGATCTCGTTCGGCAGGATGCCTTGCAGAGCCTTTTTGAGTACGTACTTCAATTCGCCGCCGCGCATTTTCAAATGCCCTGGAATGCGCGCCGCCAACTGCGTCAAGCGCTGGTCCAAGAGCGGCACTCGGCACTCGAGCGATACGGCCATACTCATCTTGTCGGTCAGCATCAAAAGGTCGTCGGGCATCTGCGTCGCCAAGTCGACGTCCATGAGACGTCGCAATGAATCGCTTGACGTCGACGTACCGAATGCCCGCGCGATGCAATCGTCAATGCGCTCGGTATTGGAGCGCAATAACCGGTCGCGTTCATCGGCGGCGAACACCTCCATGAACTTTCCGTAGCGACCTTCGAAACCCAGCGCGTCCGCTGCGATGAAGGCTTTGGCCAGGCGAAACTTGTTAAGCCACTTGCTGTGCCGGTCACTGGGCAGAAGAGCGGCAGTCGGTTCGATGAACCAGCGTCGTAGCGGCGTGGGAATGCGGTGATACAAGCGACGATAGTGTTCGTCCAGATACCGCGTATACCCGCCGAACAGTTCGTCGCCGCCGACGCCGGAAAGAATCACGGTAACGTCTTCACGGGCGAACTTGGACACGAGATACGTCGTAATGAATGCCGCATCCGCAATGGGTTCATCCAAGTGCCACAAAAGATCCGGTAGCAACGAAGCCACATCCGGTTGGACGATGATTTCGCGATGTTCGGTATTGAATTGCGTGGCCACAGCCCGCGCATAAGGCAGTTCGTTGTACAGCGCGGCGCCCGAAGAACCGCTGAAGCCGATCGAATAAGTTTTGACGCGCTGCGAACTCGCGCGGCTCATGAACGCAACGACGCTGCTCGAATCGATGCCGCCGCTCAAAAAGGCGCCGAGCGGCACGTCGCTCACCATTTGTTCGCGAACCGAGCGTTCCAATTCGACGCGCACTTGCTCGATGGCGTGCGCTTCCGTCATGGAGTGATCCACATCCTGCGGCAACCGCCAAAATCGCCGCGTCGTGATGGCATTGTCCTCGATGATGAGTGCAGAACCTGACTCGAGTTTTTTCATGCCGGCGAACATCGCGTTCGGCGCCGAGACATAGCCGACCGACAAGTATTGGCCCAGCGCCTGCGGGTCTAGGCGAGGCGCGACACCGGGAATCTTGAGCAACGACTTGGCTTCGGAACCGAACGCCAAGTAACGATCCGTCACGCGATAGTAAATCGGCTTAATGCCCAATCCATCGCGTGCAACGATCAGCCGGCGCTTGGTTCGATCCCAGAGCGCCAGCCCGAACATGCCTTCCAGCTTTTCGAGGAAGGCGTCGCCGAGTTCTTCGTACAGATGCACGATCACTTCGGTGTCGCTGTGCGTGGTGAAGCGATGTCCTTTCGCAAGGAGGTCGCGACGCAATTCTTGAAAGTTGTAAATCTCGCCGTTGCACACCACGACCAAGTTGCCGTCTTCGTTCTTGATCGGCTGGTGCCCGCCGGAGACGTCGATGATGGAAAGCCGCCGCATGCCCAAGAGCATTTGCGCATCGGCATAGGTGCCCTGATCATCTGGGCCGCGATGGACGATCACATCGCCCATGTCGTTCAGCAGCCTGGCCTCGAAAGGCACCGGTCCGTTCAACCCCAACACGCCGTAAATGCCGCACATGCGCCTAACCCAAGTACTTGGCCAACGGCGGGCCGATAAGTTGCGTAATCCTGAGCGGCAACCGCTGCCATAAACGAATGAACAGCGAATACTTCGGATTGGTGGGGCTTAAGTTGGGCATGGCCTGTGCGCGCACCAAATAATATTCATAGTACAGCGGCGTGGGTTCAAAGCCCCAGTGGGTTTTGAAATCATAGGCTCCCGTGCCTCGCTTGCTGCGGCCATAATCGAATATCTTGAGGCCTTTCTGGCGCGCGCGCTCCATCACTTCCCAGTACATGAAATCGTTGGCTGCGACGGCGCGTCCTGCGAACACGCTACCGCCGTAGTACGGCAGCACTTCGTCGCGAAAGTAAAAGCTGAGCACGCTGGCGACAGGAGCGCCCGCATGCAGGATATTCAGCACTTCGCAATCCGCTCCGAACGCCTCACGCAGAATTCGCAAATAGCGCCGCGAGAAAACCGGCGTTCCCAAATTCCGCAAACTTTCGGAATACATTGCGTAGTGGGTATCGACATTGCCATCGACCTGCGACTTCAGCTCTTTCTGGATTCCTTTACGCACCATCGCACGTTGTTTGCGCGGTATAGCCAGCATATTGGCCTCAGCGTCCGCCTCGATAGGCTTGCGGAACGTCACGTATAACTCTTTTGCGGGCCACTCCGGCTGCTCGCGACGGCGATTACGCAGCTCGAGGTAGTCGACGCCCAGTTGCTTGGCCAATGCGCAGGCTGCATCGAGCAACGCTTGCCGGGCCGAATCGTCGTCGGCGAGGATGCCGCCATAGACGCAAAACGGCGTGGAGATCAACGCGTTCCCGAATAACGCGCTCTTGACGTGAGCCAACGGCAGAACGCCGCATACCTTGCCATCGCGCTCCGCGCACATGAAATAGGCGCGATGTCCAAAAGCGCGTTTGAGCACGGCGGCCCATTCGGCGAGATGAAAGAACGTGCCGTCCACATGACCGCGCACAAAGTCGTTCCAATGCGGACGCGTATCGTCCGTCAGGTAACGGATCGCCACCGCGCCGACACTAGGAGACGCGACTCTTGCTGCCAATGCTGTATTCATGAACTAAGCAATCCCAAACACTCGGTCCATGCGATCCCACTTGAAATCACGCAAGAGGCGCTGCAGCCTCGATGCAGTGGCAGCCAAATTGGTGTAGTGACGCAGGCGCGACTTCAGCGACGCGCCTGCCACGCGCGGCTGTTCGGCGTCGATTTCCCACGGATGAAAATAGAACACGCCGGGTTGCGCATCCACCTTGTTCAAACGCCGCAAAGCCCAGCGAAACGCAGCATACGGCAGAAGCCGAAAATAACCGCCGCCGCTGCATGGCAAACGCATGCCGAACATTTCTACGGTGCTGAGCGGCACCTCCAGCATCTTGCCGCTCGGCGTACGATAAGCAAAGCGGGAAGCATCCGGCACGCCGTAGACATCGTGGCGCATCGGAAAAATGCTCGAGTCGTAGTCGAAGCCCAATTGCTCCAGAATGTCGATCGCCCACATCGAACGCGCCGTAATCGAATAGGTGGCTGCGCGATAACCGCGCACGGGTGCTCCGATGGCGTCTTCCAAAATTTTCTTGGCCGTTTCCGTTTCGGTCCGGAACACCTCCGGCGTCTGCGTGAAGACCAACTGATGGGTCATGCCGTGACAGGCAATCTCGTGCCCGCCGGCCGCAATGTGCCTGACGAGTTCCGGCTTGCGCTTAGCCACCCAACCCAAAACGAAGAACGTCGCCTTGACGTTTTCCGCCGCAAACAAATCGAGCACGCGATGCGTGTTTTGCTCCACGCGCAGTTCGAACGAATCCCACGTATTACGATCGATGATATCGGCAAAGGCATTGACGTGAAAATAATCTTCCACATCTACGGTCATCGCATTGATCGGCATTGACATGGTTCTCGCACCGACTACGGGGCGACAGGCGGCGCATAGGAAAGGGTGATGCCGATCCGATTTTCTTGATAGTTATAGGCCGGTGTGCTCCCTAAGTTTGCCGCCGCGTAGAAATCGAGCGTTACACGGCGTGAAGGATGCAAGCTCATTCCCACACTCAAATCCGTATCGCTCAAGTCGGTGGCGGCGGTCGGCGTGGTCACGAGCGACTCATTGCGGCTGTAAGCGCCGCGAAAGTAGGCGCTGGTGCGCGGCGTGAAGGTACGCTGCATCGACAACTGCGTATAGAAATACTTACCGGCCAATTCTTGATGGAATTCGTGCCGCTCGCGGCGATACGAATTGTGCAGCTGCACGCCGAACCGCGCTCCCGTAAAGCTGATGCCTAGCGTCGCATAGTCCGATTTGTAAGGATCGGCGCTGATCGCGATATTGGCGCCTCCCGACTCCACGCCGACGGCTTGCTGTTCGCGCACGAACGTCTGCCCCGTGTCGGTATATTCGGTGCCGATTCCCAACGAAAGCGCAAATCGCGTACCGATACGACGCTCGATGGTGGCTCGAAACAGCGACGAATCGGGCGTAACGGCATCTCGACCGCCGGGAGCCTGGCCGCGAACTCGCGTCTGGCCGCCGCTAATGGAAATGGTCGTCTTCGACAGATCGGCGTCGAATCCAATCGACGCTTCCTCGATATCGTAGTCGCCGATCGCCGTGGGTCCTGGATTATCCGCTTTCAAATTGGTGCCGCTACGGCTCACGGTCGCGTACACGGAGGTGCGCTCCGACACGGCCTGCCGCAAACCACCCGACAGATCCGTACGCACGCTATCCGCCTCGGACTCGCCGTAGCTGACATCGGCTGCATCCGCACTCGCGAACATAGAGAAACGCCGGCCGATCGGTATGACGATATCGGTTCCGCCGGAGAGCTCATTGATATAGCCGCGGTTGTTGGGCGAATTGACTTGATAAAGATCGGTCCGCGTTTGTCCATAGTGCTCCGCCGCGTGAACGTTCCAGTATTTGTCGATGAGCTGATACTCCGTACTCGCCGTCACTCCGCCGCTCGGACCGTCTTCATGCAGCCCGCCGAAGTAATTGCGATATTCGACGTCGGCTGCCGACTTAAACAGGAATGAACGGCGCGCGGCGCCAAAATCATAGCGCAATGACACAGCGCCGGAAGTTTCATCCATTTTGTTGTCTGGGACCCGATCCACATTGTCGGTGTATTCGAAATTAACCCCCACGCCCCAGCCGTGATTGAAGTTGAGGTTATCCCCGCCCGCATGCTCCTGTGCGAACACCGTCATGGGGATCAAGGTCAGCAGGCACAGCCCGCAAGTCAAATGTCCTGTTCTTATAGGTGTCAGTTCACGCATGAAGATTCCGCTATCGCCTTCGCCGTTATGAGCTATGTCGAGCTATTTCGATTGGCGCGGCACGCCGTCGTAAGCACTGCCGTAGGTATAGCTCGCCGCATCGGATTCGCGAGCGTCGTTCAACATCAACGATATCCGGTCCCCATCGCCTGCAAGCATTTGAATGGTTTGCTGCACGGCTGGTTGCGGCGTCACTCCAGCGCGAACCACGAGCAGGATTTGACTCATCACGCCTGCCAGCGCCACCGCCTCCGCCGTCAGCAAGAGCGGCGATGAATCAAACACCACCAATAAATCGGATTGCAGGTTGACCAGCCGTTTAACCACGCTAGCCATGCGCTCGCTGGACAGCAATTCGGTGGCAACCTCCGATCGCTGCCCCGCCGGCAGAAAATACAGACCCCGGACTTGAGTTGGTCGAACGCAGTCGACGATATCCGCTGCCGGATCCGCCAACACGTCGATTAGACCAACCTGCTCGGCCAGACCGAATTCGATGGTCATCTGCGGTTTAAGTACGTCGGCGTCGACCAAGAGGACACTCAAATCCTTTTCCATCGCCAAACTCAACGCCAAATTGAGCGCCGAGAAAGTCTTCCCGTCGCCAGGCACCGCACTCGCCACCATGATGGTGCGTGGAATAAGTTGCGGCGCCGGCGCATCCGCGGCCATCTTGCGCAGCAAACCGTGTTTAATGGCGCGCAGTTGGCGTGCCACGGTGCGCTCTTGATCTATCGGCGGCAGCATGCCGCAAGCGCGGAACTTCAAATGATCCAGTGCCAACGCCGTTCGCTGGGCGATCACCGACAAACCGGTTGCTACAGGCTTAGCTTGTGCCTGTGCAGCCGGCACCGGGACAGCTTGCTCGACGCTCGCTGGCGGCTCCGCCTTTTGAGCTTGCGCTTGAATCTTACGTAGGGCTTGTTCGACTAGACTCACAGTACTTCAGCTATGCAGCTGCTCCAGCAGTCGGCCACCGTTGTAGTTACTCAGCACCACCACCACCATGAACACGACCAACAACACGGCAGAGGCCCCGGCGAACCAGACAACTTCGCGATGACGGCGGGCGCGCGACTCATTCGATCCGAGCCGTCCTATGCTGCCCAACACATTGAGCCCGGTCACTTCCGCCAGCCGCTTGGTACTGACGAATACCGGACGGAAGAAATTCATTCCGTACGCCAGCACCGCCGCCGCCGCCACGCCGAACACGAAAATAGTCGACAGTAGCAACACGCGCTTCGGCGACACAGGTTCCAACTGCAACGTCGGCGGCTCGATTATTTGAAAATTAACGATGCCGGTGCGATCGGCGCTCTCGGAGAGTTTGGCGGTTTCCAAACGCTGCAATAGCTGCTGATACTGAGCGCGCGTGACCTCATAGTCGCGGTTGAGCCGCGCCAATTGCGCTTCCACCTCCGGCACCATATCGACCTTGCGCCTGAGCTCGCTGACGCGAACCTCGCGCTGACCCACGTCTTGCTTCAGCTCCGCAATTTGTATCGACGTGCGCTTCATTTCCAAATCCATGCTTTGATAGACCGGATTGGCCTTGAACGACGACGACATCCCGGTGCTGACCTTGCGGTCTCGTCGCACGCGTTCGACTTCCGCTTCTTGTTGGGCGCGTAGATCAGACAAGGTATTGCGCACCGCGATGACTTCCGGGTGTTTTTCGGTAAACCGCAAAAGCAAGCCTTGCAAGCGCAACTCCAATTCTTGAATACGCGCCGTCAAATCGCCCGAAACGCGGGTATCGGTGGCATTCGTATTGACGGCGTCGAAACCGAACATAAAAGGTTCCTCGCCCGAGAGCTGACGCGACAGTTCGCCGCGGCGCGCTTCCGCCGCAAGCAGATGCGAGCGCGCGGTTTCAAGCTCCGACAGTTCGCGCTGCATGCGCACGAAGTAATCCCCGCGATCGTCGGGCATCGAACCCACGTTTTTCTTCTTGAATTCGGAGAGCGTTTCTTCGGCCTGCGAAAGCCGCTTTTCGTAGTCGGCGATCTGGTCCTGCAAGAAGCGTTGCGCGTCTTCCTGGCCGGTCCGCTTGGTTCCCAACGTATCCTCTACGAAGCTATCCAACATCTTTTGCACGACGGCAACCGCTTTGGCGCGATTGCTGTGAGTAAAAGAAATGCGATACAAACCGTCGGTAGCTGAATTGCGCAATCGCGAATCGCTCTGCACGACGATGTTCTTCTGCAAGCCGGCAATCAAACGTTCCTTATCTTCGTCGCTGCGCACGTGCAAATCGAGTTCGGTGATACGCGCGACTTTTTCCAGCTGCGGACGGCTGAGCAGCGCTTGTCGCACCAAAGCCAGATCCGACTCCACGTCCGGAGTCACCGCCAATCCTTGCAGCAGAGGGCGGAGTGCAGACTGAGAATTGAGGTAAACGCGCGCATTGGCCTCGTAAGTGTTGGGAATGGTCAGAACGATGGTCCAACCTATCAGGCAAATAGCCGCTCCGACGCCAAGCGCCCACCATCTAAAACGCCAGCTGCTTCGGACATCGTCCAAAATCTGGCGTATCAGTTTATTGAGATCATCCACCTAAGCACCACACTGGAAAACCGACGCTAGCCGACACTAAAAAACTGATTCAGGCACGATCAACACGTCGCCCGGCAGTAGTTTTACGTTTTCGGAAAGCTTGCCTTTCTTCAACAAATCTTCGATCCGCACCTTGATCACCTGCTCCTTGCCATCCGGTCCCTTCCGCAAAATTTTTGCGCGATTGCCGGCGGCGAAATCGGTCAGGCCGCCCACAATCAATGCGACGTCGAGCAAGGTCATCCCGTCTCTATATGCCAGAGCCTGCGGTGTCCGGACTTGCCCTATTACTCGAATCTGATTGAACGTACTGGTCGCGCCGGTCACGATAATGCTGACCTGCGGCGTGCGAATGTATTCCGCCAATCGCGCTTCGATATCGCGAGCCAACTGCGTCGGCGTTTTGCCGGCGGCAACGATGTCTTCCACCAAGGGCGCTGAAACCTTACCGTCCGGCCGCACCGGAACGCCTACCGTGAGTTCCGGGTTACGCCACACGAAAATCTGAATGGCGTCACCGGGACCGATCACATATTGAGTGCCGGCATCGCTCGACGGTGCACCGGGAGGAATGCTGGGGGAGCCGGACGGAGTCGCATTCGTCGGCGGGCTTGGCGCCTTCACGGCAGCGGGATCGTACGTTTCCGGTTTGCTCGGAGTCTGTTCCTTCACGGGAGCCTGTTGCGCTAACGCGCTAAGGCACAGCACGAGCAAACCGCACGCCTTCGCAACCATCGCCGACCATTCGACTCGCGTTCGCATATTCACCATTTATTCGGACAAGTTATTCATACAGGATGATCGATTGCACATCCGGCTGGACGCACCTTAGTTAAGGGTCTGTAACAGTCGTTCGGCATCGCCGCGTGCGGCGAACTTCGCGTGCTTGCTCAAAACATCCTGAAGCAGCGTCTTGGCTTGGGCTTGCTTGCCGTCGCGGATTTGCGCGGCGGCGTAATGATACAGAATTTCCGGGTTATTCGTCGCAACGCCTGCCGCAGATTCCAAAATGGGGAGCGCCTCTTTTACATTGTTGGCACCTAACAATAACCAACCGTACGTGTCGGCAATCTCGACACGCTTGGGTTCGAGTTCGTAGGCTTCACGTGCGAGAGACAATGCACGCGCGTCGCCTTTGTTGCCTAACAACCACGCGAGATTGTTGAGGGCTTCGGCATCCCGAGTCGGGCTGTCGCGTAAATAAGTCTCGAACTCGACGATGGCTTTATCGTACTGCGCGGTTTGAACATAGTACGCGCCCAATATCTTCCGGACGATGAAGTCTTTTGGTGCAGCCTTAAGCCAAGCCAATAACGGCTCGATCGCTCGGGCGGGATCGGCAGTGGCCAGCACTTCAAAGCGCTTCACGGCCAGGCGCTGACTTGGATTGACTCTATAGGCCCGCTCATAGGCACCAAGCGCCTTGTTCGCCTGCTTGCTGACGCGATGTATGTCGCCCTCAATTTCATCGAGCTGCACGGCGGCGATGTCCTTGCGATCGCGCAGCGCATTCAGCCGAGCCAACGCAGCATCGGCCTTCCCTTCTTCGACATCCATTGCAGCCAAGGTAGCGACCGCCGATAGTTCGAATTTGCGATTGGTGGTTAACGCATTGAGGCGTTGCCGAGCGTTCTCTTTGCGGCCCAAAGCGATTTGCACGCGCGCCGCATGGAACGGCGCCTGTTCGTCGCCGGCGGCAGCAGCGCGATCGAACTGAATCAATGCGTCGTCGTAACGACGCGCCTGGAGCAATATTTGTCCTGCAGCGCTAATGACGTCGGCGCGATTATTCGAGATAGCGATGGCTTGATCCAAAAAATCCTTAGCCCGCTGCGCATCGTCGCTCTTCAATGCCAATTGAGCCAGCTGCAAACGCGGCTGCAGGGTGGCAGGATCGGCACCGATCGCCTGCTCTAACTGTTTCACCGCTTGTGCCTGGTCCCCCTTAGCAAAGGCAATATTTGCCAAGCCCACGTAGGCGGCAGACCGTCTCGCATCTTGCGCAATGACTGCGCGTAATTGCACCTCTGCGCGATCCTGCTGATGCGCTTGCATTAACACATCGGCCAATCCGAGGCGCGCATCGAGGTTCTTCGCATCTAGCTCGACGGATTTATCAAGCAGCTGGATAGCACGCCGCAAATCGCCCGCCTTGCTCAAAATCGCTCCCGCGGCGGCATGCAGCATCGAATCCTTGGGATTCCGTTCCAAGAGCGAGTCGATTTGTTTGTACGCCTCCTCGCGGCTCTTGCCAGCGATGGTGGCCAAGATCAACAGCGATTGGCGCTGCGCGTCGGCCGGTCCGGGAAGCGACTCCAGTAACGATTTCGCTTTCTCCGCCTGCCCTGTCAGCAGGTAGGTGCGCGCCAATTGCAGCGCTTTGGGCAGATCCTTCGTGTTGGACGCAACGGCCTTTTCCAACAGTTCGATACCGGCATCGCGCGAACCGGTGGCAAGCAGCGATTGGCCTTGCAGCCAGGCAAGCTGCGAGTCGTCGCCTTGACCGGCGACCGAATGGACAGTCGAATCGACTTCCGTCGATAAGATTTTACGTGCATCCTCGGCGCGATTCGTCGACAGATAAAGCTGCGCCATCAGTTTGCGCACTTCGATATTGTTGGGACTTTTGGCGAACAACGATCGCAACAAGGTTTCCGCTTGGCCGTAGTTCGCTTTGTTGAGATGCAGCCCCGCCAACAACAGCTGCGCCGGCGGATACTCGCTGGACGAAACCGTTCGTTGCAGTTCGGTTATCGCGGCATCGGTATCGTTCTTCAGCAGCGAAACTCGGGCGCTCAAATAGCTCGCCACCGGCGATTTCCCGACGCGATTATTCACGCCCACAAGCCAGCGACCTGCCGCTTCGGCATCCCGCTCGGCGAGCGCAACCTCGGTAAGTAGCGCGTAGAGTTGCCCCTGCAGCCGCCAATTCAGCGTTCTGCGGCCGGACCGCTCGGCGGCTTCGAGTGCCTTTTTAGCTCCCGCAATATCGCCGGTGCTCATCGCCAACCGGCCGCGAGCAAACCATGTCTCCGCGTCCTGATCGTTATTCGCGAGCAATGCATCGAGCGATTTTGCGGCTTCGGCGGGATTACCTTGGTCCGCAACCCGCAATGCTTGCAACACCTGCGCTCTAAGGTTCTTGGCATCGAGTTCGAGCGAACGCGTCAATGCGTTCCCCGCTTCCGTGGGATGGCCCAATGCAAGATGCGCACGCGCTGCGAACAGCGTCTTGGTCGCTTCGGGAACGGTGTTGTCGGCATCGATGCCTTTCAATACCTCGTCGAATTGACCGTTGGACAGCAAAATTTCGTAACGCAATTGGGCGCCGTCAGACCCTGCACCGTTCTGTATCGCCAGCTCCACGGTCGTCAAAGCCGCGTCGAAGTCCCCCAAAAAGAAAAGCGTCTGCGCCATCGCGAGTCGCGCCGGGATATGTTTAGGTTGGCGCTCGATCGCGGCGCGATAGTCTCCGAGCGCGGCGCGAAAGTTGCCTTGCTGATATTGCTGCTGCCCGCGTTGGTACAAAGAATCCGCACTGCGGAACCGATCGCAACCGGCCAATGAACTCGCCAATACCAGGCCACAAAGCGCAAGCCCGCCGAAGTTGATTCGCATCGTCAAGTCACCGTCTAGTTGTTTTTACCGCTACGGCACGCTTGATTGAAGAGCGCGCTGCATGTTCGTGGGAATGGACGCAATCATCGCAGGCCCCACCTCAGCCCAGAAGTGCGACATCAGGGCATGCTCTGCCTGGCATTCGGTGCCGCAACGCAACGCTAAGGCTATGACACCAGCCGGTGCCGGCCGAGTCAATGTACTGAAGCCGTATAGCAATTGTGCCTCGATCCCGGTGGGCGCGCCGTGGCCACCTACCGCGTAGGTATAGCCCAGAAGCCATCGCTGACCGCCGCTCTCTCCATCGCCGGCACCGCCGGTAACAAGATACTCGTCGACGTTTAAGCGGGTAGCTAGT
The DNA here is from genome assembly GCA_964597495.1 of uncultured Steroidobacteraceae bacterium. Lineage (GTDB taxonomy): Bacteria > Pseudomonadota > Gammaproteobacteria > Steroidobacterales > Steroidobacteraceae > CAZQYC01. Next base: position 16,742 of record CAZQYC010000052.1, read on the forward strand.
GGACTTCCAAGCGATGCGTGACGACGGACGTGCTGCCAATCAAAGGGGGCAAGTAGCGTATTGCGAAAATAGACCAGTTCTTTCCCCTGGGTCTGCTCCCCATACAAATTGATGTAGACCTCCATTCGATAGTCGGCAGCGCCGCTTTTCTGCCTGGCAGCGGTCGCAAGCCAGTACGAGGCCCGTTCGACTTGCAGCGCATCGGCAAAAAACGGATTCCACTCCCGCGATTGGGTTATCGGCACGGGGCCTTGCCAATCGCCTTGTGCTGCCGGCAGCGGCGCCAGCCGTGGCGTTTCCAGAGCGGGCCTAAACCATGCAGCGCGTACGTTCAACGCCACTACGCTCAAGCACAAGGCGGCAACGGCCGGCATAGCGAAGCGCGAAACTGCCGACGTCGTCGGCACGGAGGACGAACCGCCGCCTATCTTCTCGGTGTGCGGACTTGCATGGACTCCGCCGCGAATCAACCAACGCGACAGCAGAAAGAGAGTGACCAGCAGCAATGCGAACACGGCGTGACCGATTCCCTCATGACTCTCAACGACAAAATAGTGGGTCATCTTCGTGACATGACCTGCATACATCACGATGAAAATACGCAGCCAGTTCGCCAGCAGCGCCAACGCCGCGGTAAGACTCAAGAGGATCAGCAAGCGCCAATGATTCATTCGCTCCATGAATCCATAGAGGGTAAATAACGCCAGCGACACCGCCAAAAAACGGAGCCCGCTGCAAGCTTCCTGCACTTCGAAAACGCCCTCGGGAATGATGACTCTAGCGCCCTGAACGGTATAGGGAATGCCCGCCAGCCGCATGGACAACGTCGCGCCGAACAGAGCCACTTGCTGCAATATCGGTAGCAACGACTCCCAAATGGGTATGGCAAAGTAGAAATAACCGCAGGGTGCAATGAGCGTGCGTCCAACGTGCCAGCCACTTGCGGCACTCATTGCCAACCATACTGCGATCGGCGCCAAAAGCTGCGCGCTGAGCAAACTATTGCCTTGCCATAGGGCATACCACAGCGCCAGCACCAACGCCAAGGGAACCAAGAACCCAGGCGATGCGCGTACCTGACTCATTGCGCTATCGCTCAAACTCTTGCCGAGCCAGGCGATGCAAATTAACGCAATCAGAAAACCTGAATTGTAGTCGCGAATCTCAATCCAATGCGCCGCCAACGAGCGCATCGCGGGCAGCATCGCGAGCAACGCCCAAACGGCCGCAAGCACCGATACCCATGGAAATGCGCTGCCGAAGCGTGTAACTCCCGCAATGCGAAGAGCAGACATCATGGGATCACGGGAGATACGCTGGAAAACACTGGACGATCGCACTTAGCGGCAGCGCGTAAGACTCACGTCCCTTCTCCTTGGGACGTCGACATTTGATTTTTTTCCAGCAAGTCGTACAAGGTCGGCCGCGTAATGCCAAGCAATTCCGCCGCCCGCGAAAGGTTGCCGTGAGCCACCGACACCGCCCGCTCGATGGCGCGCCGCTCGGCTTGCGCCCGCACGGCTCGCAAATTGAGGAAGTCGAGATTCGAAAGCGATTCGGCCGTTAACCCAAGATCAGCCGCCGTGACATGCTTGCCTTCGGCCATGATGACCGCGCCGCCGACTTTATTCTCCAATTCGCGAATGTTGCCCGGCCACGAATAAGTTTGAATCGCGCGCAACGCGTCGGGCGCGAAGCCCTTGATTGCACGCCCATGCTCACGCGCGCGACGTTCGAGAATCGCCTGCCCGATTACCACGCAATCGCCGTCGCGCGATCGTAACGGCGGAATGTCGACAGCGACCTCGCCGATTCGATAGTAGAGATCCGATCGGAATTCGTTGGTGGCAATCATGGCCTTGAGGTCGCGGTTGGTGGCGCACACGACTCGAAGATCAAGCGGTATGCGTTCGCGGCCCCCGATGCGCTCAACGACCCGCTCCTGCAAGAAACGCAACAGCTTCGCCTGCAGCGCCAGCGGCATGTCGCCGATTTCGTCCAGAAATAACGTGCCGCCGTTGGCCGATTCGAACTTACCGATCGTCTGCTTGTGTGCGCCGGTAAATGCGCCTTTCTCGTACCCGAACAACTCGCTTTCGAGAAGCGTTTCGGGAATCGCGGCACAATTGATGGCGATGAAGGGGCCCGTGGCACGCAGGCTCATCGCATGCAAAGCGCGCGCGAGCACTTCTTTGCCGGTACCGCTTTCCCCCAGCAGCAACGTAGTCGCCTGGGTAGGCGCGACCTTTTCGATCATACGGCACACGCGCACCATCGATTCACTGGTTGCAATGACGCCGGCAAGCGGCGAGCGACGAGCGCCTCGCAACCGTTGATTTTCCTGCTCGAGTTCGTAAAGGGAAAAAGCGCGCGACACGATCAACTGCAACACGTCGGTGTCGAGCGGCTTTTGGTAGAAATCATAGGCGCCCAATCCGACAGCCCGCACCGCGTTGTCCTTATCGTGATTGCCGGTGACGACGATTACCTTAGTGTGCGGCGCAAGCTCCAACGTTTCGGCCAGCAACGCCATTCCTTCCGTCACGCCTTCGGCATCCGGGGGTAATCCCAAATCTTGCAATACCACCGCAGGCTCATGCCTGCGCAACTGGGCGATAGCCGAAGCTCGCGTGTCGGCAAACAGCACTTCGTAGTCGACGAAGCACCACTTGATCTGCTTCTGCAATCCAAGGTCGTCTTCGACAACGAGTAATTTACGGGGCTCGGCGGCTTCTTCGGTCATGGACGTGCCGTGTCTTTAGTCGCGGGGGTAGCGACGGTGTCTATGGTTAATAGCTTAGATTGCCTAGTCGAACGCGTCATCGTCTGGGCTTGCGTCTCAGAATCGTAATCCATTCCCTCAATGGCTGGTTCACGTGACAACAACGGCAACTGAATGGAAAACCGGGTGCCGACTCCAGACTCCGAGACCACGGCGACGTCGCCCCCTAGCGAGCGTGCGTACTCCCGTGCCTGGTAAGCGCCGATCCCCATACCTTTCGAGCCCTTGGTCGAATCGAAAGGCCGAAACAACCGGTCGCGAATGAACTCCGGCGGCATGCCCTGCCCCGTGTCGACGACGACGATCTCCGCCCAATCCGCCGTACACGCAAGCGAGACCGTGACGGCCCCATCGGCAGGCGTCGCGTCTTGCGCATTGCGGATGACGTGTTCGAGAACCAGCGTAAGACGCTCCGGATCGGCCGTGACATTGATCCGCTCGCTCGGCAAGGCGGCACTCGGCGTCGGCAACCGCCCCGCCGATCGAGCCACCGCGCGACGCACGATCGCACAGATATCCGTACGTCGGCCTGCCTGTACGGAAGTACCCCTCTGCAACTGTTCGATCAGCCGTGCGATTCGATCGGCGGCATTGCCGATGGTTCCGATTGCGTCGTCCACGAATTCCGGGTTGTGCTTGTGACGCGCCGCATTCGCAACGATGAGCGTCAACTGGGCAGCGGCATTTTTCAAGTCATGCATCATGAATGCGGTAAGTCGGCTATACGCCTCGAACTGACGGCTCTCCGCGAGCTTTCGGTTGGCGTCTTGCTGGGCGAGATAGGTGGCGACATGGCGTCCGACGGTCTTCAGGAGATCACGGTCCTCGTAAGTCAGTTCAAAAGGCGCCGGAGGTGCTTGCAATACGATGAACCCCACTAGCCGGTCGAGTTCAAGCACTGGGCTAACGATCCGCAGCGTTGCAGAAGCGGACAACCACTCAGGCAGCGCTATATTTTGATAGCGATCCGGCGCATCGGCATACTCGACTCGATCGACGACCCATTGTCGATCGCGCAAAAAACTTGCGAGCTCGTGGCCGGCATCAACGGCGGTAACGGCAAAGTCTTTCTCTGCTTGCTGGTCGCCGTGCTGCGACCACGTGGCCACCGGAACGTATTCGCGCCCCGGTTCTTCTTGCAAAAAAAGAATCCCTCCGGGACTCGCCAGTATTTGCGCGACCGCCCGCAACGACGTACAGCGAATGTCGGTATCGTTGCGTGACGACAGAGTCCGGATGAAGCGCAGCCACTCGACTCGATAGTCGTATTTATTACGGAAGAAGTGCTTACTGATGAAGACCATCAATCGGCGCCGCATCGCCGAGGAGAACAGGAGCACCGCCAGCACCAGGCCGGCGCCGACGAAGAAAAGGATCTGAGCGATGCCACCCCACGTACCGCCCATGGCGCGAACGTAGTAGCCGCCGGTCGCCATGAGCAGCAAGTAAGCGCCGGCGGCAAGAAAGGCCGTCGAATAGAACACCACTTGCCGCGATACGAAAATATCGAGCGACCAATCGGGATTGCGACGCACTGCGACGGCCATGATCGGCGCGCCCAAAGCGCAGACGATGCCGCGCGTCGCCCACGTATCTGCGGAAATGCCTTTCAACAATTCTGCTTGGGCGTACAAAAACAAGTCATAGGCAAAGAGAGTGCCCACACCGAGCACGAAGTAGCGCAGCGAGTTTTGAGAACGACCGGTTGCGTTGCGATAAATTTGTTCGAGCAGAACCAGCGCCACGAACGCGAGAGTCAAGCCGCTGCGCGACAGAAACGCCGTTTCACTTATCGCGAACCCCACACGCTCGAGCCAAGGCAGCGCCAAACCCGCGGCGAAGATCGAAAGCCAAAGTGCGTGGATACCGACGGCGAAAATTCGGGGCAGGAAGCTACGCGCCATCGCAATAAGTAACGTCAGCCAAGCGGCATCGCGGAGCATCTCGGCTATAAAGATAGTCTTGAAAGATACATTGCTATCGCGCAATGCAAACGCATCCATGCCGGCCCAACAGGCCGTTGCAACAGTCGCGACGACCAGCCTAGTCGCCAACGTACGTCCGCGCCAACCAGTCAGCAAAAGCACCGCCAAGCCAAGGTAAGCGAAACCGGCCGCGGCATAACTGACGATGGGGAAATTCATATTGTTTTGTTGAGTACTGACAGTCAGTTCGAAATCGCGCTAGGGCGATGGGATTCGAGCAACCTCGTTATAAACCTCATTGCGGCCAAACGAGGCAAAGTGTACCTCGACATCGCAATGGGGATGTCCCAATTGGCGAGTCAGCGACAACACGGAGCAAAGTCGTTCGACGCGGCGAACCTTATGCCCTGGAAAGGACTCTAGAAGCCTTCGTTAACGTGCACCCTTTCCCCAAACGATCACTTCAACGGTTTGGACGAGAATCGCAAGGTAAAACAGCGGGCTGTGATTTTTGACGTAGAACAAATCGTATTGCAGCTTTTCAACGGCATCTTGTTCCGACGACCCGTAGGGATAGCAAAGCTGCGCCCAGCCCGTGAGCCCTGGCTTAATGGTATGGCGCTCGCGATAGTACGGAATGCGTTCATTCAGTTGCGAAACGAACTCCGGCCGCTCCGGCCGGGGCCCGACAAAACTCATTTCGCCGCGCAGCACGTTCAAGATTTGAGGTAGTTCGTCGATGCGTGTTTTCCGAATGAACCCACCAACCGACGTTATGCGCGAATCGTTCTTTGCCGCCCATATCGGCTTACCTTCCCGCTCCGCATCGATGCGCATGCTTCGAAACTTCATTAGTTTAAAGGTTCGACCACACTGACCCACGCGCGTTTGTCGATAGAGAACCGGCGCACGCAGCCCCTCTTCAAGCTTGATCGCAATGACGGTCAATAGCATCACCGGCAACGTGACCGTGACCAACAACAAGCTCGCGGCCACGTCGAAAGTGCGCTCCAACATTCCGTGCAATTGCCCTTGCCGGAAACCGTCGGAATAAATCATCCAACTGGGGTTTAGCACGTCGAGCCGAACCTTTCCTGTCTCGCGCTCAAGGAAAGTAACGAGGTCGACAATGTCGACCCCATCCAGACGGCACTCGAGGAGTTGGTCCATAGGGAACGCTTGGCGCCGATCGTCCATGGCGACAACGATTTCATCTACGTCGAAACGCTGGCATACGTCGAGCAGGTTTTCGGCGTCGAAAATCCGCGCTTCCGGAAGATCGATTTGCACGTCCCCCGGCGAACGGAAATAACCGCAGATAGTGAAGCCACGCCGATCGGATCGACGACGCAGCGTAGCAATCGACCCCGCCATGCGCCCGGCCCCATACACCACTATCCGGCGCTTAAACCGCTCGGCGTTAATCACACGCTCGAAGAGCAAGCGCAATAAAATGCCAACGGCACTGACTACGGGCAGGGACCACAATAGGACAACGTAGTCTATGCGCAGCACGCCAAATAATGTCGCTAAGAACGTAAATGCCAGCGTTCCACCTAGCGCTCCCAGTAGCACGCGGCCGGTCAGGCCCAACAAACGCGAACGTTGGCGTATGTTGTGAAGGCCCATCGCGACCATACCCAAAAATATGCACAGTCCGTAGGCAATCGCGCCGGACTGATAACTCATGCTTACGCCGGGAATGGCGGGAACGTCTGCCGCGGTGGTTGCGATCACCCAGCTGACAATCGATGGAGTGACGACTTGCAGGCTTAATTCGATAAGCGCCAGCAAAACCAGTGGTACATGCCAATAGTGTCGAAATAACTTAATAGCCACGCAGCAAACCAGGCAGGGTACCAACGCCCCAGAAGTATTGAAATTCTGAATCCCTAAGACCTTGCGGTCCGGGGCGTAAGTGTATCGGGTCGGAGCGCGTTCGGTGTGACGGCACTCACATTGACGTAGCCACCGGCCGATCGACCTACTTCACGCGTCGTGGCATCCGCGTTTGGTGGTTAAGGCGCGCGACCCGCACCGGGGAGCCGACGAGTTATAGGACCGCTTTAGTGGCAATGTTGGACAAGCCGCTCTCTTCGCCGGATGCATTGCGCGTGGTCACGGCGAAATAGTAGGTGCCCGAATCGAGGCTGCCGATTTGATGGGATACCTGCCCAACCGCTACATCGACGGTCTGCGTCAATGCCGAAGCGCTGGATCCGTAATAAATTCGGAACCCACTAATATTGGTCAAGGCCGAACCGTCGGTATTGGTCGTGGGCGCCACCCAAGAAACGACGGCCGTTCCCATGCCTACTTGTGCGACCTGAAGCGAAAAGGCGGGGAGCGACTTCGAGTTCTGTCCGTCACTCACCTGAATAACTATCCCCGACGTTGTGCCGAGATCACCGGACGTCGGCGTGCCGGTAAGCGAACCGTTGACGGTAGAAAAGGTTGCCCAGCTCGGCTTGCCTTGAATGGAAAAAGTAAGTGCCGAACTGTCCGGATCACTTGCAGTCGGCACGAAGTTGTAAGGTTGGCCAACCGTCACGCGTGTGGAAGGCGTACCCGAAATGGAGGGCGCTATCGAAGTACCTGGGGTGCCTGGAGGAGAAGTAGCGGGAGACGACGGAGGCGCAGCGGCGGCCGTTTGGCTTGCCGAGTCACCGCCAGAACCACAAGCCGACAACATCGCCGTCATCGCGATCAAGAACAACGAATGCCAACGTGATTGTTGCCCGCAATTAACTGTGCATCGCATGGGATCGCTACCTCGTACTTCGAACGCATACATCGCGCGGAACAGACCGCTTCCCGGCGAATAGATCCCAAACTAACTGGGTCTCACGCCGTAACTGATGCACCCGGCGGCAATAGCAATCCAAAGATCTCGGCAACGAATTGCACTAAATTGACAACAGCGATAACTCGTCCGTTGCCTGCAACCCCGCTGTCGTAGAGCAACTTGCTCCGTAGACCGGTGGCTTTGCGTCCCCGCCTTTCGACGAGTTTGCCTGGCACATGGGGAATAAAGTAACAACGAGATCAGTGCCTGTAAATGTCTCAGAACCCCGACATTTCACGGCAGAAAAAGCGGCCAGCAAGATCCCACCGCGATAATTCGTGATCGTCCTCACCAAATCCAATGCGCGGGAATACATAATCAAAAATGAAAGTCGACTCAGTTCTCCTACGTTGGTTTAGAGGATTTCAAAGACGGATGATTTGCCTCATCCTCATTTCCGCTACTTGCTGAAGACGATCGCTCGCTCGTGAGCAATACTGCGGATTAAGTCCGGTACGAATTCGGTGAGTCGAGCGCGATACGCGCAACGCCGCGAGATGGCGGTCGCAAAAACGCAATCGGCGCCGAAGGCGCCGATTGCTGGTCCAGTAGAGAATCGAGATGCTTATATCGAGTTGCGCATCACCGGCGGGCTGCCTGCTCTACGACGCGCGATAGCTCCCAACGCCAACAGACCGACGCCGAACGTCGCAAGGCCAGTCGGTTCAGGTACGCCGATCACCGATTCCACGAGGACAACAAAGTCCTGATAGTCACGATCGCCGCCGCCGTAGAGATCTTCCCAAGCAAGCAGATATTCATTTGCCAACCAGGGATTGCCGCCGATCGTTCCGCGAGTCGGTCCGCCTTGAAAGGCAACCATGTGATCAACGCCATCGCCATTCAGCAAAGTCTGTGAATAATAGGTATTACCGGTAGGCGTATTCAAAAAGAAACCGAATTCACGCGTGGCGAACGACGCACAAGTCGACGCCGAAAATCCTCCAGACGTATACGTTGCGGTGCAAAAATTACCGCCCATGAGGTTAAAGAGAACCCCGGTCGTCCCGGCGCCATCCCCTCCCGAAAAAATCGTAAGACGCGACGCCGGATTGTATATGTCATAGATGCCAAACGAATTGGCATTCGCATAGGCGCTCAACTCGAATTGAATATTCGCAATCGCTCCGCCCGTCGCACCGACACGCCACTTTTGATCCGGGGCAGCCTGTTCGGTCTGTACGTCCACGATACCGCCTAGTGCGGTTATCGAGTCCTGCAGACTCGTACCTGAGATTGGGGTAGCCAGCGCCGTCCCAGCGCTCAGCATTACAACTCCCGCAACCCATCCGTAATACTTTGTCATCGTGCTCAACCTCATGCTCTAAACAATTCGATCTAGACGTTTACGACCACAACAAGCGGACCGTGTACACGCTAGTGATCATCCATAGAGCAATCCATATGCCAACACCGAACACGCGTAACAAATCATGGAGTTACCGCATCTTGAGTTGCAGATGGCACACCTCAATCGAGGCAAACGTAAAGCCGCTCGACGACCCATTTTCCCTTATGTCACAGGCATTTGTGACGCAGTTCACGATTTGGATTTATCTGATTGGGTTTATCTGATTGGGTTTATCTGAGGGCGCTCGGTGAATCGAGCATTGGCCATTCATGGAACCGGACTGGAGAAGCCCAGACGGGAAATCATTTCGCGAGCCACCTGCATTGCAAATGGCGTCCCCAAGGGGATTCGAACCCCTGTTACTGCCGTGAAAGGGCGGTGTCCTGGGCCTCTAGACGATGGGGACGCAGATCCTGTGCGAAGGCCAATGCAGTACTCGCGATGCGAGCGCTATCCGTCGATACGCGCTGCGCGCTCTCTATCCGTTACCGCTCTCTTTGAAACCCCAAAGAAAGAAATAACAAAAGAAGAAAGCTTGGTGGAGCTAGGCGGGATCGAACCGCCGACCTCTTGCATGCCATGCAAGCGCTCTCCCAGCTGA
>CAZQYC010000053.1:0-26208 GCA_964597495.1 uncultured Steroidobacteraceae bacterium
TCACGTTGGCGGGCGAAGTGCATAGTTGGCTCGAGCGCGAGCAGGCTGAAGCGGCGGTATGGGCAGCGCCGGGCGTGTCGCGAGTCGACAATCGAATTGCCATACGTCCGTAGCATTGGCAAGTGCGATCGGAGCGCGTGTCGCCAGGGACGGTACGAAAGTGGTCGTCGTTGGTCCGCGTTGAGTATGATCGGACGGTTCTTATGTTCTGGCGGAGTTGCGCGGCGGAAGCAACTTAGGTGTGATGTCTCCAGTGATGCTCAACAAGGCCGAATTATCCGATCAGATCGGAATACCTGGCGATGAGTCCGTCGCTTCCTTCTATCATCTGCGCGAAGATTTGCGCCATCGATGCTGCCGGGGCTTGGCGTGTTTTGCCGCTCGGGAGAATATGCCGGCACGCTGGGCTCAGGCTGCACGCGCGTCGAGTCCCGTTTATTGCCTCGGAAAATGCTACGTTGCCCCGGCCTCGACGGAGGGAGAGGAACGGCCGCGCGTTGAAAGTCATGCGCGCCGTGCTGTACTGCTTAGCGAAGTGGGTAAGGAAGAAAGTCCAACACTGGCGCGCTATCGCAGCCAGGACGGCGAAGCCGCGTTGGCCATTGCGCTCCGAATGACATCCGCACAACTTTGCGAATCGATCACGGAGTCCGGATTGCGTGGACGCGGAGGCGCCGGATTTCCGGCGGGACGCAAGTGGGCGGCGGTCGCGGAGGCCGCAGGATCGCGAAAGGTCATCGTCGCGAATGCGGACGAAGGCGATCCCGGCAGTTTTTCCGATCGCTTTCTGCTGGAAGACGATCCGTTTCGCCTGCTCGACGGTATGTTGATCGCGGCCCATGCGGTCGGTGCAAGCCAAGGGTACATCTATTTGCGTAAAGAATATCCCGAGGCGAGCTTGCGTTTGCGAGAGGTGCTTTCGCAAGCGAATGCAGCGAGGCTTTTGGGCGCTAACGCTTTGGGTGCCGGGCGCGAGTTCAACATCGAGCTGGTGGTCGGTGAAGGAAGTTACCTGTGCGGCGAGGAAACCGCGATGCTGAACGCCATCGAAGGTAAGCGTCCAGAGGCGCGTACGCGCCCGCCTTTTATCTTCGAACGTGGTCTCTTTAACGCGCCGACGCTTGTTCACAACATCGAAACACTGTGTGCGGTCCCTTGGATCATAAAGAACGGTGCGGAGGCGTATGCGGAGCTCGGCTTCTCGAAGAGCCGTGGGACCAAACTGCTGTCGCTCGGTTCGACTTTCAACCGACCGGGCCTGTATGAAGTTGAATTCGGGATCACATTACGCTCAATCGTCGAGGATATCGGCGGCGGACTCAAAGATCGCTCGCTGCGCGCCTTGATGATCGGCGGTCCGCTCGCCGGCATGATTCCGCCGGCGCTGCTCGATACGCGTTTTGGATACGAGGAGCTGCAGGCTATCGGCGCCGCCGTGGGTCATGGCGGTGTCATCGCGTTCGGCACCGATACGTCGATTGCCGAGATCGCCTATGAAGTCTTTCGCTTCGGCGCGTTTGAATCGTGCGGAAAGTGCGTGCCTTGCCACCGTGGAAGCCCCGTCCTCGAACGCGCATTTGCTGCCGCCTCCGCGCACCAACGGCTGGACATCGGTCCTAAGGGGTATGCGAACTTGATCCATGCGCTTGAGGCCGCGAGCCTCTGCGGCCATGGACGCGGTCTCGCCGAATTTGCGCGCAGTCTTGAGCGCCATTTCTCGGAGGAACTCGCAGCATGCTTCGCCTGACGATCAATGGCCGTGCGCATGAGCTGCCGCCGGGCCTGACGCTGCTGCAGGCGTTCGCCCAAATCGGCATCGAGGTGCCGCATCTGTGCCACGATGAGCGAGTCAAACCTTCGGGATCATGTCGTCTTTGTAGCGTGACCGTCGACGGCGAACCACGGCCCGTCGCATCCTGTACGACAACAGCGTGCGATGGCATGGTAGTGCGGACGCATACGCCTGATTTGGAAAGTCTGCGCCGCACACTCCTTGAATTAATGGCGGAGCACTACCCATCCTCGGCCTTGGCAGCGGAGCCCGAGCATTCATTTCATCGTTATCTCGCTCAATACGGCGTAACGCCGAAGAGTCGAGAACCCAAGAAGGCCTGGCGCGACGACACGCATCCCTACATCGGCGTCGACATGGATCGCTGCATCCATTGCTATCGCTGCGTGCGCATCTGCGACGAACTGCAAGGCCAATTCGTGTGGAAGGCTTGGCAGCGCGGCGAAGACACGCACATCCGTCCGGCAACCGGATCGAGCTTGCTCACCAGCGAATGCACCAGCTGCGGCGCGTGCGTCGATGCCTGCCCAAGCGGTGCCTTGTTCGACAAGCAACCGAAGCGGTTAGGCGCCGCCAATAAGTGGACGACGACAACGTGTGCGTATTGCGCGGTGGGCTGTCAGATGGAAGTGGGATCGCGCGACGAGACTATCGTTGCAATAAGGCCGGTGCAGGCGGCGACGAATCGTGGCCATCTTTGTGTCAAGGGCCGTTATGCCTTCGAGTTTACGCAGGCGAGCGACCGACAGACGCAGCCGATGATCCGGCGCAACGGTGTGTGGGAAGTCGTCGGTTGGGGCGAGGCGCTCGATTTCACGGCGCAGCGTTTGCGCGAGATCATCGAGCGGGATGGGCCGGATGCCATCGGCTTGCTCGGCTCGGCGCGCGCGACCAATGAAGATAACTACGTGATGCAAAAATTCGCGCGGCTCGCCGTCGGCACGAACAACATCGACGCTTGCGCTCGTGTTTGTCATCAACCGTCCGCGGCGGCCTTGAAGACGATGCTCGGGACCGGCGCCGCCACGAATTCCTTCGATGACATCGAGCGCGCGTCGCTCATCATGATTTGCGGCGCGAATCCCACGGCGAATCATCCGGTGGTCGGGGCTCGCATCAAGCAAGCCGTGCTCAAGGGAGCGAAACTTATCGTCGTCGATCCGCGCGCAACGGAACTCACCCGATACGCCGATATGCACCTTGCACCTTTGCCCGGTCGGAATATTCCACTCTTCAATGCAATGGCATGCGTAATCGTGGAGGAGGGCTTGGTCGATACCGCCTTCGTGAAAGAACGCGTCGACGACTACGATGCTTTTGCCGACTTCGTGCGGCAATTTCGCCCGGAAGCGGTAGCCGGCGAGTGCGGCGTATCCGCTGAAGCCATTCGCGCCGCCGCACGTCTCTATGCGCAAGCCAAGCAGGCGATGTGTATTCACGGGCTCGGCATGACCGAGCATACGCAGGGCACGGAAGGCGTGATGACGCTGATCAACTTGGCGCTGCTTACGGGAAACCTCGGCAAACCCGGCAGCGGCATCAATCCGTTACGCGGACAAAACAATGTGCAGGGATCGGCGCACATGGGGTGCGAGCCGAGTTCGCTGACCGGCGGCCAAAACCTGCGCGACGCGCGCGAACGATTCGAACGCGCGTGGGGCGCCGTGATTCCGCAGAACCCCGGACTCTCGTTGCCGCGCATGCTCGACAAAGCCGCCGCCGGTGGGCTTAAAGTGCTCTGGGCTTTCGGTTATGACATTTATCTCTCGATGCCCGATGCGAATGTCGTTGCCGAGGCACTTAGTAAGATCGATTTGGTGATCGTTCAAGATTTATTCTTGAACGAAATCGGCAAAGCATTTGGCGACGTATTCCTGCCTGCCGCCTCCGCCTTCGAGCGAGACGGAACGTTCATGAATTCGGATCGACGCGTGCAACGCGTGCGACAAGTCGTTCCCCCGCGCGGGCAGGCGCGGCCGGACCATTGGATCATCGGTGAAGTCGCGCGCCGTCTTGGCGCGGGCAAGCATTTCGAGTTCGAGAACGCCGAGGCGATATGGAACGAGGTTCGCAGCGTGTGGCCCGCCGGCGCGGGGCTGTCTTATCGAAGGATCGAGAAGGAAAGCCTGCATTGGCCTTGCCCAACCGAAAGTCATCCGGGCACGCCGATTCTTCACGCGAATGAGTTTGCGTGCGGCAAGCGCACGAAGCTCCGGCCGATCTCTTATCTAAAGACAGACGAGACGACGGACGCTCGATATCCGTTCTTGCTCACCACGGGACGCGATCTCTATAACTTCAATGCCGGCACCATGACCTTGCGAACGCCCAATGCTGAGCTTCATACGGCCGATTTCCTCGATATCACGCCGGACGACGCCGCCGCACTTGATCTGCACTCGGGTGACAGCGCAGTGATCACAAGCCGCTATGGAGAAATAGTGCTGCCGGTGCGGGTGGCGGCGAACCTAACGCCCGGCGTGCTCTTTACGACCTTCCATCATCCAGCGTTCTTTGTGAATCGCGCGGTGTCACCGCGGCGTGACCGAATCGTCGAAACGCCCGAATACAAAGTCACGGCCGTGAGCATTCGTCGATACGTGTAACCCAAACGCGCACCGGTTTTTTTCTCGCAGCACCTGCCAACTTTTAACCATCAGAGCTGTTGACCCGCGTCGAATTCTTTTACGATTTCAAGAGCGACGATCGACGTGGTTTTGGCCCGCGCTTCTCTGCGTACCCCAAGCATTTCGGTCAGTAGCGGTTTCACTTCCCGGATACTTGTGTGTCGTAAAAGCCGATGCAGCAGGCGATTGAGGTCTTGGTCGCGATGATTGAAGCGATAGCACAACTCGCCCAGATAGAGGTGGAAATATTCCGCCGGCACGCTGTGATACGTGTGCGCTCCATGTCTGGCGTAGTTCCAGAATCGGTCGATGTTATTGCGATGCTCTTCGCTCGCCGGGCCTGAACCGCGATATTGCAATACCACTCGGTCGCCGCAAATGCCGAGGCAAGCATACGCGCGAGTATTATCCTCGGCATAGCAAAGGTGTCCGGGGCGCAAGTACATGCACCTTTCCGCGAGATTTGTATTGGAAAGAGGGAGTACCTCGATCCGGCCGCCCCTGTCGATGAGCGAGAACGCGGCCAAGCGTTTCGTCGGATGCTCTCCGACGTACCAGCCGAGCGTTTCGCGGCGTTCGCGCGTTTTTTCGGCCGCGGCCCTTGCAAACGATTCGAGTCGCTCTTCCCGTGCACAACTTGCTCGCGCAAGGCGGTAAAAGCGCTCGCGAGTCGACACGCTGGCGTCGGAACGGAATCGTTGCCGATAAGCGGGCACGCCGAATGCGAAGAACTCAAGCAGCCGTTGCTTGGTTGCCTCCGGCAAGCGCACCGAATCCCACACCGAAGTGCAGCTATAGCGTCTGCCGCAGTCAATGCATTTGTAGCGACCGTCCGCGAGCCTGTAGCGACGCGAATGTTCACAATCGGGACACTGCTTCATGCAAGCACATCCTGGTCCAATTCCACTGGGGCATACGATGATCAATAATCATAGTGGCACGCAAAGTGCACCCCAATCCGTGTTGGCCGTAATCATCTAGTGTTGACCGCAATCGTCTGATTAGGGATTGCAACGCAAAACATCGCTTATGCACTGTGCCGGACCTGCGTCATCGGAGCTTCGCAAGTCCATCTGATACGCGATGTCATTCGAATACGCTGACATCGTTCGACTGGATCGGTATTTACCTAACCCTTGATTGTCGCTAAGGAGGTGTCTTGATGTGTGCCGCTATCTCGTATCTAAGACTGACAAATACCGTCATTGTCTGCCTCGTCCTCTGCAGTCACGCTGAAGCAGCGGTTGAGCCTTCCAGATCCATCTTCCTCCAAGAGCGGAATACTGCGGTTACGTATGACGATACAGGAGCTTTTTCGAATTGGCGCGGGCTTATCGACTGGCGCGTAGATGGGGTCGGACAGCTGTTTGAGCAGTCGTTTTGGGTAGACGAAGTCTTTCTCGGCGAGACTCCTGTCGTTGAATTGGGTGACACCCACGCACGGATCACGCAAGACAATAGTCACCTCGATGTGACGCATCGAAGGGGAGGCCCGGGTGCTTTCGATGTGGACGTAAGCTATGGGCTGGCGGGTCAACCGCCTGGAAGCGGGTTGTCCTTACTGATCGAGGACATTGTGGTGACGAACCGAAGTGGAATTTCGTTTCCCGGGTTCTCCTTTTTTGTGTACAACGATTTCGATCTTAACGAGTCCGCCGGCGACGATCGCGGCGTTGTCGAGCGTGGGGGGCAAAGAATCACCCAGGAAGACTTGAGTTCGCGCAGATTCCTGACGGCGGATGTGCTCGTCGGGTCCGAAATCCCCGATCAGTTTCAAATCGCCGCACACCAGAACGGAGAAACATCGTTAATTCTACGGTCACTGGAGGACAGTAATCGCACCTCACTCGCCAATATAGGCAGCGGTAGTGTTGGTGACATCACTTGGGCGTGGCAGTGGAACTTTGACCTGAATGCGGCTGGATCACCGGGAGATACTCATCGTATACGCATGCTGTACTCGATCAGTGTCCCTGAGCCGGGATCCCTAGCGCTGTGGGGACTAGGCATGGGCGTTCTTGTTCTGGTTACTTTGCGAAGGAAGTCGCCCGCAACTGTAGAACACGCACCGTGTTGATGTCATCCATCCCGCGAGCACGTGCTCGCGGCGGATACGCCGAAAGCGATTACCAAGCCAAGGTCGCCCTCATGCCCGGAGAAATGGTGCTCGCCGGGAACGAGATGAAGAAGATCCATGAAGGGACGGAGGCGAAGGATTATCGTGTTTGTGTGAAGAACGAAAAGGACGCAGCCTCCGCAAAGGTGACGTTCGATGGCAAGCAGTTGTGAAACCGGGTAATTGCACCAATGTGACTGGAAAGAAAATCGATGCCACCGCGGAGCAATCGTTAAAAGGAAACCTATTTCATAAGCCAGCGCGCTGCCTTATCGCCACGCGTTCTTCTGCGCGTACTGAGTCGTCACGTAGGCGACCGCTTTTGCCAAGCTCGCAAGCTGCGGATACGCTGTCTCGGGCACGTCAATCGCAAATGCCTTGCTCAGACCGATTGCAAAATTGAGCGTATCCATCGAATCGAAGTCGAATTGGTCGCGAAAGGCGACATCGCGTTTTAACTTCGCCGGGTCCACGTCGGGTGCGATGTCAAGGAACAACGCGAGAACCTTGGATTCGATCTCGGCTTGATTCATAAACGCTCCGGCTTCTCAAGCAGGTCGCGAATGGATGCGATGAATCTTGCACCGGCCCGCCCATCCGTGACGCGGTGATCCGCGGCAAGCGTTACATCGACGGTGAGCGCTGCCTTTACCGCTGCGTCGATGACCACGGGCCGCATCGCGATGGATCCAAACGCGACCATTGCGACTTGAGGCGGATGAATGATGGGCACGACGGTGTCCGGCCCGTCCTCGGCGAGACTCGTCACCGTGATTGTGGCATGTGTCAGCTCCGTGCCGCGCATGTGTCCAGCGCGCACCCGCGCGCTTAGATCGCGCATCTCCTGCATGATCGTGGGCAGCGATTTTGTGTCCGCCTCCAGGATGGCCGGCGCGACCAATCGTCCACCGCGCATTGCGATCGCCACACCGACGTTGACCCGCAGTGCGGGTGAGAATTCGTTTTGGTAGTGACCGTTGAAATCCGGGAGTGCGCGGGCGGTCAATGCAACGGATTTGACGAGCAGCGCCGCCGGCAAGATACGTTCTTCGATTCCAACGCTTGCATTGTGGCGATCCAGCCAACGGCGAGCGGCGTCGAAACTACACGCCAACGTCAAGTAGTAATGCGGGATCTCGCGCTTCGACCGCGCCATCGCTTTCGCGATGATTTGCCGCATGTCCGGCGTGTGGGGCCGCGGGGCGGCCGAACTCGCAGCGGTCGAGTTCGCATCGAAGCGAGCGGTTGCTTCTACATCTTCCAGGGTCACCACACCGCGTGGCCCCGATCCTGCGATCATCGCAAGATCGATGCCTAGCGCTTGCGCGCGAATTCTTGCAGCCGGAGAAACTCGCGTGCGATGCGTTGTCGGCTCCGCAGCGGCTGGCTTGGATACATCCGATGGAGATTCCGGTGCTTTGAACGGTGCTTCGATTGTCGGTGCAACGCCCGTTGCAGCGGACGGAGCGGCCCCGCTCAACAGGGCCAGCACGCTGCCCACGGGAACGTGTGCGCCTTGCTCGACAGACAAACTTTCCACCTTGCCGTCGGCGAATATTTCGACGTCGATGATGCCCTTGTCGGTTTCGACCAGCGCCACGATGTCGCCGCGCTTGACGGTGTCGCCCGGTTTGATGCGCCATTCGACCAGCGTGCCGGCTTCCATGTCCGGTCCGAGAGAAGGCATGCGAAATTCAATCGACATGGCTTAGCATTGCCTTGACCGTGGATACGATCCGCGCTGCGTCAGGAAGTGCGGCGTCTTCAAGATGTTTTGGATAAGGAATCGGCACCTCGGCCGAGGACACTCTTTCGACAGGCGCGTCCAATTCATAGAATGCCTGCTCCATAATGCGCATCCCGATTTCGGCGGCGACGCTCACACTGCGCCACCCCTCGTCGACGACGACCGCGCGATGCGTGTGCCGAACGGAGTCGATGAACGTGCGATCGTCGAGCGGCCGCAGCGAGCGCAGGTCCACGACTTCCGCTTCGATACCGTTTTTCGCCAACTCGTCTGCCGCTTGCAGGCATTTGTATAGCGATGCGCCGTAAGTAATGAGAGACACGTCGCGACCCGGGCGGCGGATCACGGCGCGATCGATGTCGGTGTGCAGGGATGCCTCGGTCAATTCGCCTTGCAGGTTATACAACGACATGTGTTCGAAAATCAGCACCGGGTCGCGAACGTTGAGCGCAGCTTGCAGCATTCCGGACGCGTCATCAATGGTCGCGGGAGTAACGATGCGTAAACCCGGAATGTGGCTATACCAGCCTTCGAGACTGTGCGAATGCTGTGCGGCGACTTGGCGGCCCGCTCCGGTTGCCATGCGAATGACCAACGGGACCGGGAATTGCCCTCCCGACATATGACAGATCGTAGCCGCGGTGTTCAGTATTTGGTCCAACGCGAGCAAACTGAAATTCACGGTCATGATCTCGACGATGGGACGCAGGCCGCCGAGCGCCGCGCCGATTCCCGCGCCGACAAAGGCCGATTCGGACAGCGGCGTATCGCGAATGCGCTCTGCGCCGAACTCCTCGAGGAAGCCTTTGGTGACCGCAAAGCAGCCTCCGTAACTGCCGATGTCTTCGCCCATCATAAAAACCTTCGGCTCGCGCAAAAGCGCAGCGCGCAATCCTTCGCGAACCGCTTCACGATAGGTGATCTGACGCGATGCGAATTTAGCGCTCATTCGCCGCCTCGGCGTAAATATGCCGCTTGAGCTGCTCCACGGGTTCGAACGCAGACTGTTCCGCGAATGTGGCAGCGTCGTCCACTTCGGCGCTGGCTTCGGTTTGCAAACGCTGGAAATCGTCTTCGGTCATTAGCTGCCAATCCTTTAGACGCTTGGTCAGCGTGATAAGCGGCCCGTGCTCCTGCCATTCCGTCACTTCGGCCTTGCTGCGATAAAACTGCGGGTCGTACATCGAGTGAGCGCGGAAGCGGTAGGTTTGAGCCTCCAAGAACATCGGCTCATTCTGCGTGCGTACGAAGTCGGCGGCCGAGCGTGCCGCCGCTTCCACGGCCAACACATCCATGCCGTCGACAGAGTGCGCCCGCATTCGATAATTCGAGAGCTTGGCAACCAGATCGATGTTGGATTCGGAGCGTTCGATGGCGGTTCCCATCGCGTATTTATTGTTTTCGCAAACGAACAATGCCGGCACGCTCCAAAGCGACGCGAGATTCATGCATTCGTGGAATTCGCCTTCCGCGGTCGCGCCTTCGCCGAAGAAGCACACCGCGATCCCGCCGGTGCCGCGCAACTTCTCCGCCAGGGCAAGACCGACTGCCAGCGGTAATCCGCCGGCCACGATGGCATTGCCTCCGTAAAACCGCGTTGCGGCGTCGAAGAGATGCATCGAACCGCCGCGGCCCTTGCAGCAGCCGGACGCCTTGCCGAACAATTCCGCCATGATCTTGCGCATCGCGATGCCGCGCGCGATGGCGTGGCCGTGTTCGCGATAGGTGCCGACGATCGCATCTTTTGTTTCAAGCGCTTGCATTACGCCGACGGCGATGGCCTCTTGTCCATCGTAAAGGTGAAGGAAACCCCGGATCTTGCTCGCGCCATAGAGTTCGGCGCACCGATCTTCGAAGCAGCGAATGCGCAGCATCTCCTTGAGCAGATGCAGAGCGTGGTCCCGAGTCGGTCGTATTTCCGTTGTCATGCGGGTGTTGCTTCCAACGTCGACAGATCGCCCTCGGGCAACCCAAGCTCGCGAGCGCGCAGCAGCCGGCGCATGATCTTGCCGCTGCGAGTTCGCGGTAGCGATGGAATGAAGGCGATTTCACGCGGAGCAATCGCCGCGCCCAATGTCCGGCGTGCATGCGCGAGGATGTCACGCTGCAATTCGGGGCTCTGTTGCTTTCCGGGCTTGAGTTCGACGATCGCCTTGACCACTTGTCCCATGACGTCATTCGGCAGGCCGATGACGGCGGATTGCATCACGGCCTCATGCAAATTGAGCGCGCACTCGACCTCGAAGGGACTGATGAGATGGCCGGCGGATTTGATGACATCGTCGGTCCGGCCCACGAACCAGAAGTTGCCGCGCTCATCCCGCCGGGCCTGATCGCCGGAGAAATACCAGCCGCCCGCAAAGCTTTTCTCGTAGCGTTCTTTGTTGTCGAGATACGCGACGAACATCGACGGCCAACCGGGCCGTAAAACGATTTCGCCGACTTCACCGGCGTCGAGCAACGTAACGGCGCCTGTCGGGTCGCGATGGGCAATCGCGATCTCGACCCCCGGCATGGCGCGGCCCATCGCACCCGGCCATACCGGGTCGGCCTTGAAATTCGCGATCATGATGGCGCCTGTTTCGGTTTGCCACCACGTGTCATGCACCGGCAATCCGAATGCCTCCAAGCCCCACATGACAGCTTCCGGATTCAAAGGCTCGCCAACGCTTGCGATGTGCCGCAGCGCCGGGAACCGATGTTTGCGAATCGGCTCTAGCCCCGCCTTCATCAGCATTCGAATGGCCGTCGGCGCCGTGTACCACACGGAAACCCGTTCGCGTTCGAGCAGCGAATACCAACGTTCGACGTCCAACTCTTCGCGATCGACGATACTCGTCACGCCGCAAGCGAGCGGCGCGATCACGCCGTAGGAAATTCCCGTTACCCATCCGGGATCGGCGGTGCACCAGAAGATATCCTCGGCATGCAGATCGAGCGCGAGACGCGCCGTCTCGCGATGCGCTACGACGGCGCGATGCGCATGCACCACGCCCTTCGGTTTGCCGGTGGTGCCGCTCGTAAAATGCAGCAGCGCCGGTTCATTCGGTTCCATCGGCACGGTGGAAAATCGATCGGAGCTTCGATCGACTTCCCGTACGAAATCCAAGACATCGTTCGACGGCGTTGACAGTTCTGCGTCCGAGATCAACAAAATCCGCCGCAAAGACGGCAGAGTGGGCCGAATTTCGGCCACCTTGCGTTCGTAAAGCTGCGCCGTCGTCACTAAAACGCTCGCCCGTGCCAGCTCAAGACGCGCACGAATGGGTTCCGGGCCAAAGGCCGAAAACAGCGGCGAATAGACCGCGCCGACTTTTAGCGTACCGAGCACCGTGACAACCAATTCCGGACAACGGCCCAGCAAGGAACAGACGACCGCTCCGCGCCCGATGCCGTGAGCAGTCAACAGATTTGCAAATTGATTCGCACGGCGCTGCAGAGACAGAAAAGAAAAATCGGTTTTACTGTCGCCGCCTAGAAAACGCACCGCGAGTTTGTCCGGCGTTTTCGCGGCAGGAAGATCGATCGCCACCTGGGCCATGTTGATATGCCGATCCGGCAACTCGATCGATGCGTTTTCCCAGGAGAATTCACAGCGGACGCGCTCGTAGTCGTCGAGATTGGGTTTCGGTCCACGATCGATCCGGGCATGGACCGGAGGCCAATGCATCGACCGACTCGGCTCTTGATTGGGCTCGGCCATCACATTTTATTCTCGGGCTGCGTCTGTTGAGGTCCAGCATTAAGCGTATCTCGCGGGATCGAAAAGCCCACTCGGGATTTCCCGTCGCGCGCACGTAGAACTACGGGTGCACTGATTTGCTCTGGACAGTACGCGAGTCGGGTGAAAATCTATCGACAGCGATGTACGCCCCCGGCGTCAGTTGCTACGGACTTCCTGAACCTGCAAAGGGAAACCCGCAATTGTGCGTTGTGTTGCTCTGCTCAAAGATGCGGTGCGCTAACGGTGGGGCGGCAAGTAGCTCACCGCGCCACTTCGATCCCGTTGGGTTCGATTCTGCTTGGCATTTTGTTGGGGGGAGTATGACCATGCTCGGCATCAAATTCATACGGAGAGCCTTCACATTGGCGGCAGTGTTGCGTGCCTTGTGTGGCAAAGACCAATGAGCGGAAGATTCATACGCTTTTATCGCGATATCGGTATGGACGATGTGGCGTTGGTCGGCGGCAAAAATGCTTCTTTGGGTGAAATGTATCGCGAACTGCTGCCGCGCGGCGTGAAGACGCCCAACGGATTCGCGATCACGGCCGACGCCTATCGGTTTACGTTGACGGAGGCAAATGCGTGGCCTGCGCTGCACGCTGCCATAGACGGATTAGACGCAAACGACATGGAAGACCTGCAGCGTCGCGCCAAATTGGCGCGCCAAGTAATTTATGACGCGTCGCTACCTAAGGAATTGCAAACGGAAATTGTCGCAGCGTATCGGCGGCTGCAAGAAGAGTATGGCGACACGTTAAGCGTCGCGGTTCGCAGCTCGGCTACGGCGGAAGACTTGCCCACCGCGAGTTTTGCGGGACAGCAGGAAACCTATCTCAATATCCGCGGCGATGCCGAGTTGCTCGACGCTTGCAGACGATGCTTTGCCAGTTTGTTTACCGATCGCTCGATTCACTATCGAGTTGATCGGCGCTTCGATCATTTCAGCGTCGCCTTGTCGATCGGCGTCGAGAAAATGATTCGATCGGATCTTGCCGCGAGCGGTGTCATGTTTACGCTCGATACCGAAACAGGGTTTCGCAACGTCGTGCTCATCAGCGGCGCTTACGGCCTTGGCGAGAACGTCGTGCAGGGCGCCGTCGATCCCGATGATTTCTACGTGTTCAAGCCGACTTTCGAGCAAGGTCGGCGCGAGGTACTGCGTCGCGAACTCGGTTCGAAAAAGATCAAGATGATTTACGGCGGCGGCGCCGACAATCCGTCGATACACAACGTCGCTACGACCGTCGAGGAGCGCGAGCGTTACTGCATTACCGACGCCGAAGTGGTGACCCTGGCCGACTATGCGCTAAAGATCGAGCAACATTTCGCTCGCAAAGCGGGGCGGCCGATGCCGATGGATATGGAATGGGCGAAAGACGGCGTGGATGGCCAGCTGTATATCGTGCAGGCGCGGCCGGAGACGGTTGCTTCGCAAAAGGCGACTCATTTGATAGACGAATATCGGTTGCGCGGCACCGGAAAAACTCGCGTAGTCGGTCATGCGGTCGGTACTCGGATCGGCGCGGGTCGCGCTCACGTAATCCTTCGCAGCGCCGATATGGGTCTGTTTCAGGACGGTGAGGTCTTGGTGACCGACAACACGACGCCCGATTGGGAACCGATCATGAAACGGGCCGCGGCCATCGTAACGGATCGGGGCGGACGGACGTGTCATGCGGCGATTGTCGCGCGCGAACTCGGCATACCGGCGATCGTCGGCACGGGAACGGGAACCGAGTTGCTGAGGACCGGCGAGCTGCTCACCGTTTCGTGTTCAAGCGGCGAGAAAGGTCAAGTCTTTGCGGGAAAAATTCCGTTCGACATCGAGCATATCGACGTTACGTCGGTGCCGAAACCCGCCACCAATTTAATGTTGATCCTCGGCAATCCGGAACTTGCCTTTCAAACCAGCTTCTTGCCCAACGACGGGGTCGGCCTTGCACGAATGGAGTTCATCATCACGGAATACGTCAAGGTTCATCCGATGGCGTTGCTGCATCCTGAAAAGATCGCCGATGCGCGTGAGCGGGATGCCATCGCGCAAAGGACTAAGGGCTATGACCATGCGGCGGATTTCTTTGTCGAGCGGTTGAGCGAGGGGATTGCCACTATTGCGGCGGCCTTCTACCCCAAGCCGGTCATCGTTCGTATGTCCGATTTCAAGACTAACGAATACGCGAGTTTACTCGGCGGTCGCGCCTTCGAGCCGAATGAAGAAAATCCGATGCTGGGTTTCCGCGGCGCGGCGCGTTATTCGCATCCTGCCTATGAGGAAGGTTTTGCGCTCGAATGCGCGGCGATCAAGCGAGTACGCGATCAATTGGGTTTGACTAATGTCAAAGTCATGATTCCATTTTGCCGGCGCGTACAGGAAGCGGAGCGCACGATTTCGACCTTGCGCAAGTATGGATTGGAACGCGGATCGAACGGCCTCGAAGTGTTCGTGATGTGCGAAATCCCGAATAACGTGATTCAGATCGATGCCTTCGCGAAGTATTTCGACGGAGTTTCCATCGGCTCGAACGATCTGACCCAGCTCACGCTCGGTGTCGACCGCGATTCGGAGATGGTGGCGTTCGACTTCGACGAACGCGACGACGGCGTGAAAGAGATGCTGCGCTTGGCGGTCGAGGGCTGCAAGCGTAACCACCGCCACTCCGGCATCTGCGGGCAAGCGCCGTCTGATTATCCGGAAATCGCCGAATATCTGGTGCGCCTTGGAATCGATTCGATCAGTCTCAACGCGGATTCGATGATTGCCGCCATGCGCCACATTGTCGGCATTGAGCGGGCAATAAAAGCCGAGGCTCTCAAGCCAACGGCAGGAGTTTCGAATCTGGGAATTCCCACAGGCGGCACGTGAAAACGCGTGGCGGCCCCGGGCGTTCGCTTCGCTGCGCGAAGTACTGAGCGATACTGGGATAGTCCGCATTGCAGCGTCTTCCGACGAAGCCTTAACTGTTCCTGAATTAATCATTTCCAATCGGCTTCTTCATCAATCGGAGTTTTGTCATGAGTATCGACAGAGCGGTGATGGCTTTCGCGGGCGCAGTGGTTCTCATCAGCTTGGCGCTTACTTACTACGTTCATCAAAACTGGTTTTGGCTAACTGCCTTCGTCGGCGCCAATTTGTTGCAGGTGTCATTTACGGGGTTTTGCCCGTTCGCGATGATTTTGAAGAAGTTGGGTGTAAAACCCGGCGCGGCATTTTGAGGTGCGCAGTGTTGGGTGCCTCGCGAACACTTACACGCGCCAAAATCAGTCCGGTATATTGGAACTGCCGGACGATTGTCCGCTCACAATGATGTTAGCCAGCCTATGAAGAACTTTCTTGCCGCAACAGCGGTGCTTGAATTTGGAACCGGCCTTGTGCTGGTTGCAATTCCGTCAGCACTGGCGAGGCTCTTACTCGGGGCGCAGCTCGATACTCCCGTCGGATTAACCGTCGCGCGTTTATGCGGCGTGGCGCTTCTTGCGATTGGCGCTGCCTGTTGGCTCGCGCGTCTTGAAGGCCAAAGTCGCGTGGCCGGAGGCTTGGCTGGCGCGATGGTGATCTACAACGCCGGTGCAGTTGCCATCTTCGTGTATGCGGGCCTAGCCATACGACTATCTGGCATCGGCCTTTGGCCGGTGGTTGTGGCTCACGCAGCCATGGCGATTTGGTGCATCACCATCCTCCTAAGCAGGCGCCCGTGAAGGCCGCCGAGTACCGCGATGCGTTCAAACGACGCAGGTGCCCAACGATGGTTAACCCACCGCTGCGCCCGACCTCTCGGATTAATCGAAGCGAATGTCATGACAGCAACGGCGAAGCAGCGTCCAAGTCAGAACGCTGCAATACGTTCAAACACCCAAAACATTGCAGTGCCGCCTATCGCGTAGGCCGGTAACGCGCTCGCTGCGCGAGCCGTGAACGGTCGGCTACTCATAGGGGCAACCATCGTGACGGCGAGCCGCACGAATACGATTGCGATCAGCATGGCGCCGATGAACAAGAGCTGTCCGATCTCCACGCCTAAATTGAAGAACAGTAGCGCAAGAGGAAGTTTTCCTTGCGGCAAACCGATCTCGCTTAATGCGCCGGCAAAGCCAAAGCCGTGCAACAGTCCGAATGTAAACGCCACGATCCATGGCGCGCGCGCCGTAATGCTCGCGCGTCCTTCGCTGGTTCGCAGAATTTCCGCGGCGACGAAAACGATGCTCAGTGCGATCACGGCTTCGACGGGTTGTTGCGGAACGCGCACGAATCCAAGCGTCGCCGCGCTCAGCGTAATGCTATGCGCGACGGTGAACGCGGTGACAGTTTTGATGAGCTTTGAGCCTCTGCGCGTGATGATGAGCAACGCGAGTACAAACAATAGGTGATCGATTCCCGTGAGAATGTGCTCCACACCGAGCGTCGTATAAGTGTGGGCCACTTCCAATGCGCGCGGGGCGTCTTTTACGACAAACGACGGTGCGGATGGCGTAAGTCGCGTCACTTGTGTTGTACCGTCTAGTCGTTCAATGCGCACAAGCACGTCCGTCATGGTCACGTTGAGACCTGCTATGCGAATGGCGGTGCCGGTGATTCCGCCGCTCCGCTTGACCGTCCATCGTTCCGTGAAGGCATTCCTGATCATCGCCGCTCGAGGTGCGGTGACATTGACCGTATCCGCGGGAAATTCGACGTATAGGCCAAGGCGCAAATTGTCGCCGCGACCTGGAACTTTCCAGAGCACGTCATAGCTCTCAGCCGACGTTTGCTTCAATTCAAGGTAAGCTGGGCGAACTTCGTGCGCGACCGCGCACGGAACCATCGTGCAGAGCAGAACGCAAACACCGATTGCGCGCATGGGTGTCCCTACTTCTGCGCGAATTTCTGTTTCTGAATATCTGTCGTCGGTTCCGGCTGCTCGACGATTACGGCGAAACGTTTGAGTAGGCTCTGATAGAACTTCTCATTCGTCTCCTGCCTCTGCGCACTTTCCCATTCTCGACGTACGGTGTCGTACGCTTCCGCAAGCTTTGGCGAGCGCCCGTCAATGCGATCGTTGATCAACACCAGATGCTGCCCATAGCCGGATTCAATCGGTCCGTACCAATGATTGGGATTCAGATCGCTCAGCGTTGCGGCGAATTTCTCACCGAATATCTTCGCAATACGGCCCGTCGGCGCGGCAATGAATTCGTGTTCGATCAATGATGAGTCGCCCACCATCGAGGTGTCGATTCGACCATCAAAATGGTTCAATCGCGCGAGTAGACGTTTCGCATCGCGCGCAAGATGTGTGCCATGCCTTTCCGGGTTGAGATAGATCTGCTGGAACGTGAAATGCGGCTCGATGCGGAACAGGTCGATGTGCGATTGAAGATACGCGTTCAGCTCCGCATCGGTTGGTTCTCTCTGGACCATGATATCGTCGGAGAAAAATTCCATTTTTTGTCTCAAGCGACGGCGGATCACGGTGTCTTCCTTGTCCAGTCCCAGCGCGATCGCTTCACGAAAATAGACTTCCTCACGCACGCGATCGTTGATCAAACCGGTCAGTTCGTCTTCGGTCGGCGGGCGCTGCCAAGCCTGCGTGAATCCTGCGACCAGCGTTCGAATCTCGCCTTGAGTAATGACAATCTTGTTCGGTTCTCCGTTGTCATGTCTCGATAGAAAACTGTAAGCGACAAGAATCGCTGCTCCGAGCAGCAGGAAATGCAGCAACGGCTCGCGAAAAAATCTCGGCATTGAGCGCCCGACGATGATCACTGACCTGGCGTATACCAAATCGGTGACGTGTACGCTCGCTCCTGAAATTTCAAGACGGTTCCCGGAAGCGGTTTGACGCCGAAGCGCTTTGCATCGTAGGCGGTCCAACGCGGAGTCGGGATTTCGATCACGCGCGCGTAGTAGAACGCACGCTGTTTGGCGTCGAAGTTCGGATCCTTCCAAACAGCAATCAACTCCGGATCGCCGATCGTGTTCGTCCATGCGGCATTCGCCACGTCCACGGTATCGCCGACAGGCGGTAGCTTGCCGTTCGCTCCAGGCTTGCGTTTGCTCGCATCGCTCCAAGCAACGTCATAGACCTGTTCGTGGGTTTGACCGTTGGCATCGAGCCAGCCCTTGACGACTTGAATGCGATCGAGATTCGCGCCGATGGGATCCTTGAGTGCGGCAACCAAAAACGTCGGGGATTTTCCTGAAGGCGCATCGCTCAGATCGCCGCCCATCGGGACGCCCTTCGCATAACCGATCGCAGCGGGCATGCGATTACGCGCATCGGCGGGCACGAAATCCCATCCACCGAAGAAACGCACCATCATTCGCGAACCGGTGCTCGCGTATGTCTCGCGACGCTTCATCGCATCGAAGATGGCTTCGCGCGTATTCTCGGCTGCCCACACCGCGGCATAGCCGGAGGCGCTCACTTCCCAATCCATGATCTTGATGCCGGTCTTCGCATTGTTCACGAATGCCTTCGTCATGCGCTCGGGGCTCGGTTCTTGCGGCGCCGTCTTGCCAAAGAAATTGTCCTCTTCCATTGCGGCGAGTCCGGTGTGCGCATCGCTGCTGCCGATCATGCCGAACTTGTACGGATTGGTGCCGAATTGCGCCTCAAGCTTAAGGCCGTTTTTGAGCGCCGAACGCGCGTACTCGAGCTCGAGCATGTCTTTTGTTTTCGCCACCGTTGCGTCGAGGTTGCCCTTGTCCCAAATCTCGAAGTTGGCGAATTCGTCATTGGGCGAAAGAAACGGATGCGCCTCACCGGTGCCTTTGGTTTGAGTGACTTCGTAGAGTGGTTCCCATCGAGCGCGCGTCTCGATATACTCGCGATCGAGATTTTTGCCAAACGCTTCGACCATTGGAAACATCAAGCCGTTGCTTAAGTTGCCGTTGTGAGCAATGGCGAGCACTTCGCTGCCCGTTTTTTTCTCGGTCGCCACCATCCACTTCCACAGATCGGTCGGATTGTCGCTGCCGAGCGGCGGCAACGTGGTGAGGGGTTCAACCAGTCTCGCCTGCGCGCCGTTGCCGCGAAAGACAATATTGCGATGTAGATTGTTTCCCCCCGTATTCGACGTCCACTCGTAGCCGATGAATGCAGTGAAGCGTCCGGGCTCGTTGTAGGCTTCCGCGGACTTGATGGTTTCCAACCACGCGTGGTTATATGCGGAGCTGCCGGGAATTGGAAAGCCCTTCGGCATTTGGTTTTTGCCGAAACTGACGATGATGTCGATTGCAGCTTCCGCGCCGTGCCCGTCTCTTATCTCGTCGTACCACTTGCGACCCTGCGGCGTTGCAAGCAATGCCGGATCGCCACCCATCAAGAGCGGAAAGAATCCCATGCCATCCGAGTGATCTGCGACCACGAGAAAATCGAGCGGTCGAGAGAGTTTGACCGGCTGACCGGTGTTGGAAATGATTTCTTCTCCACGCGCGAAACGGTACGCATCGTTCGGCGTAAGGCGAGCACCGAAGGCTCCCGCATCCATTGAAAATCCAGTGTGCAAATGCGTATCGCCAAAAAGTGGCATCGTGGGATACGTGCGTCCCGCATAGGGCGAATAAGAAGGCTTCGTCGGATGTGCTTTTTCGAGCGTAGCCTTGTCGGCTTCCCCAATGTCGCCATGTTCAATGGCGAGCGCGCCGAGCGAAGTTGCCACTAAAGCTGGAACAAGAAGGTACCGTTTGGATCGATTCATGATTTGGTTTCCTTGCGGCTTTGCGGCGTCACGCGAACCCAACACAGTCATCACCATATTCAATTGTGAGGAATTGAACGCACTGCACTCCATACGCACTTCGGGCAGGTCAGCGCATTGCAATGTGTCGACGATTGCGTGTCTTGAGACTTACTCGCGACGCTTGAGAAAGTGCTGAATTTCCAGATCGAATCGGATTGCACTCGATCTTCAGCGGTCTTGTTCTTCTACCAATGAAGCGACGCGGAGATCGCTGGGCCGTCGATCATCAAAGTTTGCAGCGGACTGCCGGAATTGAATTCATAGTCGATATGACGCCACGTGGCGGTCATCGTTCCCCACTGAAGCTGATAGCCCATGCCAAGAATCGCATGCCACGTGGATTTTGATTCGCCGGCTCCGAAATCGAGGTAATACGGAATGAACCACTTGTTTTGCGCGCCGAAGTTCGCGCGCCCTCTAAAGCCAAACACCGCGTCCCAGTTGCTACCGCCGACTTCGATTACACCTGCACGCGGCGGCAGCGTAATACCCGAGCCAACAGTTCCGTTCATCTGGTACGTTAAGGTTTGCTTCATATCCAATAGACGTGCACCGGCCATCAAATCAAACGTGGCGTGCGGACTCGCAATCGTGCTGTAAGTTCCGACAGTCGTCCAGATCCAAGACTTCACATCTAAATCGAGATTCGCGTCGAGACCGGCCGGCAGGCCGATATTGCCGAGCGAAAATTTTCGCG
The DNA here is from genome assembly GCA_964597495.1 of uncultured Steroidobacteraceae bacterium. Taxonomy (GTDB): domain Bacteria; phylum Pseudomonadota; class Gammaproteobacteria; order Steroidobacterales; family Steroidobacteraceae; genus CAZQYC01. The sequence continues at coordinate 20,423 of CAZQYC010000053.1, forward strand.
AACCGGATTTCGAATCGCCCAGATCCACGTACGTCACATCGGTAAATAGACCCCATGGTCCTTTTTTGACGTCGAACGATCCCATGAATGTCATCTTCAGTGCATCAATGACGTCCTCAGCGCTTAAGCCTATCGAGGGGGCGCCGGCGATCGGAAAGGAAGTCTTTCCACTGATCGATGGCAACCATAAATTGATCGCCGCGTCGAACCTCCAATCGCCGTCCGCATACGCCGCGAACGGTAGTGTAAGTAAAGAAACGAAACCCACGAGGCTTCGAAGTGCGATCCTGCGCAGGATGTTTATCAAGGGGCGATCCTCCGGTGGCGAATTAGTCGGTCGATTTTTCAGCGCGCAGCCTCATGCAACTTCAACTTGCTCCTTCCTGGTCTGAATATGCGCGTGCGAGGCGATCGGATAGCTCACAACGATTCGAATTCCTTGCGCGCACCGCATTTCCCAACGTCACTACTTCAATCAATTTGTCGGAGCAACCATTGACTGAATGCCAAACTGTTCGTTGGGCGATGTTAAAAGCGAGTATTGCCGATGCGCAGTAGGTACATAGGGAATGGTGTCTTACCTTTGGGAAGAGTTGCGTCACTTGCCAAATGTCCGATTTCGCCATTTCGAGCATCCGCAACTTCTCGCTCTATGTTACCTATTCGCACAATGGCGAATTCAATGCCGCATTCAAAGCCACGGCCCACGCGTTTTCTCGAAGCGCCAACTCACATCGCGCCCGTTGATTGATGTACGGAGCGACGATAGATAGCGGACTTGCTTCACGTTGCGGGTGGAAAAGTAAGAGCGGAGGAGATTGCCGATTCAGCGACGGCTATTTGCTCTTCACGAGTCGCAGGATCCTCCTGGCGGCGCGCCGATTTCTCGTTCGATGTGCACAAGACCGTCTTCGCCAAGATGAAGTATGAATTTCAATTTTGTTGCCAAGGCGAGCATGCGGATATTGTCCGGAAGAACGAAACCCGACAGCTTATTAATGCTTTGCGTCCGGGCATATCGAATAAGAATGCGGATTAGCCGCGTCGCGACCCCCTGGCGTTGCCAGTTATCGGTGACGGCAATCCCGAATTCAGCGACTTGCGGTCGATCGGTCATGCCGTATCGAGCGATGCCGATGAAGCGCTCGCTAACGCCATTGCCGATAGTCGCTACGAACGCCATGCTTGTGCGGCCATTCACATCCATGAGCTGGTCCACGAGATGCGGAGGAAGAACCTTCAGTGGAGCGAGTAACCGAAGGTAACGACTCTCCTCCGACAGTGAATCGAGGAAAGCAATCTCGCGTTCGCGATCGTCCGGCCGAAGCGGTCGAATGCATATCGGTGTGCCATCCTTGGCTTGAGAAGCGAAGATCCAATCCGTCGGTTTGCGCGCAGAGGCACTTGAAACAGAAATGTTTGTGGTTAGGTTACCCACGAACCAGTTCTGTCTCGAGCGGCGGCATACATTGCTGTGGTCAGCGCTTAGGTGCGTCGGCTTCCGTGGCAGGATCAGCCTGTTTGCCTTTCATGCCCTTGCCGTCCATCATCATCTTGCAGTCATGCTCACCCATCATCGCATTCGATGCGCGCATCATTTCTTGCCGACATTCGGCGATCGGGCGATCGGATCGTAAACATTGCGCGACGTTGTCGTGCGCTTGCGCCATCTTTTCGCGCTGTTCCTTGGAAACTGTTGGGGGCGCTGCCGCGGTCAGCGAGCTATAGGCCAAAGTAGCAGCGGCGAGAGCGGCGGTCATTGATTTCAGGTGACGAATGTTCATTGAAGTATCCTCGGTTGCGTTTTTTCGGTGGTTCGGTGTTAGAAAGGCAAAGATTCTGAAAAATCGGGTGTCTTAATGACTAGCGCATCGCAAGGGAGGCGCTCGAGAACGTCTTCGGCGGTGCTGCCGATGAAAGCGCGGCCAAGACCGCTGCGTGCGATGGCGCCCATCACCATGACGTCCGCCGGCAAGATGTCGGCAAGCTGCACGAGCACTTCAATCGGGCTGCCTATTTTTACGTGAAGGTTGTCGGGTGAGACCTTGAAGCTCTCAAGTAGCGATATCACCGCTGCCCGCTGACGTTGTTCTTCCAATTGCAGTGTCTCGGACGCCAGCACTTCGATCATCGGAGGTTCGCCTCCCAGCGCTTGCGCAATGACAGCTTCGGGAAGGTAGGCATGCCCGACATGCAACTCTCCACCGAGCCGTTGGCTGATTAACGATGCATGGTCCAAGATGCGTCGATCAAGCGTAGCCGGTTTGTCGTTGACATGCCCCGGGTCGACGGCGGCCAGGATGCACGGCTTGGAAGCCCACGGTTTTGGTTTAACGAGCAGCAGCGGCACTGGACAATATCGAATTAGCTGCCAGTCCGTATTGCTCAAAAACGTGCGCTTAGCGATGGAATGATGGTGCGTGTCCTTAAGCACTAAGTCCGCCATCGCTTTCTGTGCTCGATCGAGTAGGGCGACGTGTAACGAATCGACGACTTCCTTCGTTACCGTGTTTACCGCGAAACCGCGTGCCCGTAACGGGAGCGCCAGACCCTCGAGCAAAGGACGCAAATCGGTTATAAACGGATCCGTCGGATGCCTTCGCGCATGCATCGCTCGACGCGCCATCTGCGATGCTTTGGTATCGCATGCGAACAATTCCAACTGAGCGCCGAGCTGTTTAGCCAGCAGCTCGGCCTTCGCAACCGCGGGTTGCTCCTCGGAGGTAGGATCAACAATGACCAGAATGTTGCGAATCGGATTCATTGGAGGGTTCCATTTCTTAGGTGCCTTTACAGTCGATCGCTAACATCCGATAGTGGCAACCTCTTGTCTCTACGGAACTGGCGCAGCCGGCTCAGTGGATTTCCCCTACAGGTAGCGACAGGATGAGTCATGCTGAAGGTCTCGAGTGTCGATTTTTGCTTTATAGAGCTGCATTACGGTGACTTTGAGCGCTGAGGAAATTTTAAGATCGAGCGGCATGACGACTGCCGAGGCTGCTCGGCGTCTAGCCAGCGATGGGCCGAACGAGCTGCCTGGCCATGCGCCTCGTGGATTAACGCGCATCGCCCGCGAAGTGCTGACCGAGCCAATGTTTTTGTTGTTGCTCGCGGCAGCGTCAATTTATATGGCTTTAGGCGATATCCGCGAAGCGCTGGCACTCGGCGCATCGATTGTCGTCGTGTTGTCGATCACGATCCTGCAAGAGCGCCGCACGGAACACGCGCTCGCGCGTCTGCGCGATCTCTCAAGCCCGCGCGCGTTGGTGATCCGCGATGGAGCGGAGCTGCGGGTTGCCGGTCGCGACGTGGTTGTCGGCGACATAACGATTTTGCGAGAGGGCGATCGAGTGCCTGCGGATGGCGTCTTACGGAGCGCCACCGCGCTGAGTATCGATGAGTCGATCTTGACGGGAGAGTCCCTGTCGGTCGAGAAGACGGTAACGGAGGAGTGCAAGGTCTATTCGGGCACCCTGGTCGTGCGCGGATTCGGTATCGCAGAAATTACCGCCACGGGCGCGCGTAGCGAAATCGGCAAGATCGGTGTCGCGCTAAAAACACTGTCTGCGGAAACGACACCGTTATATAGAGAAGTACGCCGGATAGTGCGCTGGGTAGCGATCGGCAGTTTATTGCTCTGCGCGTTGATCGCGGTTCTCTTCGCGCTCGCACGGCATGACTGGCTTGGCGGCATCCTGGCCGGCATTACGCTCGCAATGGGAGTTCTGCCTGAAGAGTTTCCGGTCGTTCTCACGGTGTTTCTTGCAATGGGCGCTTGGCGCATCTCGCGCGCCGGCGTTTTAACGCGACGCATGCCCGCCATCGAGTCGATCGGCGCCGCCACCGTATTGGCGGTGGATAAGACGGGTACGTTGACGGAAAACAAGATGCAGGTCGCGATCTTGGAAACCGACGGAATCAGCGTCGATTTGCGCCTTGGAGATGTCCTTTTAGACGAGAAGAACGGCTTAGCGCTCGCCACAGCGCTCGCCGCGAGCGAACTCGATGCCTTCGATCCGATGGAGCGCGCCATTCATGAAGCGGCAAGTCGTTTGCTTTCCGACCGACACCGATCATTCGAGCAGTCATCGTTGCTCCAGGAATACGACCTGACTCCCGAGTTGCTTGCCGTCACCCACGTTTGGCGTTCGCGAAACGCGGGGCAGGTCGACGTTGCCGTAAAAGGCGCGCCGGAAACGGTTTTTGAGCTTTGCCGTCTGGAGCCGTCGAAACGCGCCGCTTTGCTTGAGCGCACCGCCGCCTACGCGCGAAGCGGGCTACGAGTTTTGGCGATTGCTCGCGGGCAACATGCTGAAAATGCGCTGCCGGCGACGCCGTATGGATTTGATCTGCACTTACTAGGATTTATATGCTTTGCCGACCCGCTACGCTCATCGGTGCCCAAATCGCTGGCCGAGTGTTATGCGGCGGGCATCCGCGTCATCATGATTACCGGCGATCATCCCGGCACCGCTCTTGCCATTGCGGGCCAAGCGGGATTCGATACCGGCGCCGGGTTACTGATCGGCTCCGACGTCGAGCGGCTTAGCAACGAGGAATTGCAGCATCGCGTCCGCAACGTGAATATTTTTGCGCGCGCCAAGCCGGAACACAAACTTCGCCTCGTGCAAGCTCTTAAGGCGAATGGTGAAGTGGTCGCGATGACCGGCGACGGCGTCAACGATGCGCCGGCGCTGAAAGCCGCCCACATCGGCGTAGCGATGGGCGGGCGCGGCACCGACGTGGCGCGTGAAGCGGCGACGCTTGTCTTGGTCAACGACGATTTCGCCTCTCTTGTTACCGCAGTCCGATTGGGCAGGCGCATCTATGCGAACATTCGCCATGCGATGAGCTTCATCATTGCCGTTCATGTCCCGATCGCGGGGCTCGGTTTGATTCCTGTGTTGTTCGGCTGGCCGCTTGTTTTCTATCCAATGCACGTGCTGTTTCTGGAATTTGTCATCGACCCGGCGTGTGCCTTTGTATTCGAGGCGGATCCGGAATCGCCGGACATCATGAAACGCAAACCGCGTCCTCCAGGTGAGCCTCTATTTTCGCGCTGGATGTTGAGACGAAATCTGATGCTCGGGGCGGCGATCCTGGTATTCGAAATCGCTGTCTACGGAATTGCGCTTGCGTTGACCGATGAAGACCGTGCTCGCACGCTCGCGTTCATCGGCCTGGTCGTCGCCAATCTTTCGTTGATCTTCGTCAGTCGGTCGCGCAGCGAAACATTGGCGACGATCTATGCGCGTCCCAATAAAATCTATTGGTGGATTGTCTGTCTGGCGTTGATGGCGCTGATCATTACGGCGTACGTCAAGCCGGTGGCGGACATTTTTGATTTCTCCTTGCCTTCACTGGCAGTAGTCGTTTCGGTGACGATAATTGCGGTGTCAGTGGTACTGCTCAGCGGGCGACTCTTGCGACGGCAAGATACGCTATAAACGTAGGCATTCGTCTTTTATCATCCGGTAAGCTGCTCGGCGGATTGGCCAACGTCAATCCTGGTCAAAATATTCATCGTACGCGCGTGGCCCAGCGAACAACCGGAGCGATAAAGACTAACGTTGTGCCGCGTCAATATAGCGGATGAAGTTCATCGCGCTTTGTCGTCCATCCCGCCACGGCAAAAAATACTCTGTTAGATCGTTAGTAGTCATGGCGATGCGCACTTCACTAGCGCTGGCGATGAAACGTAAGAGTTCGATGTCGATGCCGGCAATTCGAATTTCCACCCCGGCGCTTTCCGGCTTTACCGGTTCATGGCCGAAGCCCAGCCGGCG
>CAZQYC010000054.1:0-25701 GCA_964597495.1 uncultured Steroidobacteraceae bacterium
TCACTTTCGCGGCTTCCGCCACCGCGATGCTGCTGGCTTTGTGCGTGCCCGCCTCAATGATGCTGCCATACACTTTGTTGACGAAATCGGCGACGGCGGGGGTCGAACCGGCCGTGATTTTTTTGATGGTGGTCAAACGATGCTTTTTGTCGCCCGGATTAATGCGCTCGGGGCTGTATCCGCAAAAGAAATCCCGGTTGAATTTAAGACCGGACACTTTCTCCAATATCGGGACCGCCACTTCTTCGGTGCAACCCGGATACACGGTGGACTCATAGACCACGATATCGCCCTTCTTCAGGACTTTGCCGAGTAAATTGCTGGCGCCTTCGATCGGACGCAAATCCGGGCGGTTGTACTTATCGACCGGCGTAGGCACGGTGACGATATAAAAATTACAGGCGGCAATTTCCTGCACCTGATCGGTGTACTTCAGTTTTTTGGCTTCCTTAAGCTCCGCAGGGCTCGCCTCCAGCGTACTGTCCCGGCCGGCTTTGAGTTCCGCTACCCGAGCTGACTTAATATCGAAACCGACGGTGTTATAGCGTTTGCCGAATTCGACGGCGAGCGGCAAGCCCACATAACCGAGACCGACGACGGCGATTTTGACGGAACGGAGATTGAAGTTTGGGGTGGCCATTAGATGGAAGTCGTTAGACGTTAGGGGTTGGAAATTAGCCAGAAAAACGCGCGCAAGGATGCCATAGGATCGACGTAAAAATGGAGACTTGAGTCACTGGAAAGGCAAGGAATGGGGGTTTAGGGGTTGGAGCTGGCCGGAAAGGAAGCTTCCATTCCTTATCTGGCTAACTCCTAGCCATTAACCCCTTCGCCATTCATATCAACCAAGTCACCGCCAGCAGTCCTGTCACCGAAAGCGCAATTGTATAGGGCAATGCCATCCATAACATCCGACCATAGGACAGCCTGATCAGAGGCGCGAGCGCGGAAGTCAACAGGAACAGAAAAGCAGCCTGACCATTCGGCGTCGCCACACTGGGGATATTAGTGCCGACATTGACGGCTATCGCCAGCTGATCGAATTGCTGGCGCGTAATAAGTCCCTGCAATAGGGCAGCTTTTACTTCGCGGATGTAGATCGTAGCGACGAAGACGTTGTCGCTAATGGCCGAAAGCACGCCGTTGGCAAGGTACAACATTGCGATTTGCGTACGCCCTTCGAGCGTCAGCACGTGCTCGATGATCGGTTCGAATAAATGCTGGTCGTGGATAGCGGCAACGATCACGAAGAACACGACCAACAGTGCCGTGAACGGCAGCGCCGCCTCGAATGCCTTGCCCAGCCGGGGTTCGTCGGTCACTCCGTTAAACGCTGTCGCCAACACAATGATCGCAAGTCCGATCAATCCGACTTCGGCTAGATGGAATCCGAGCCCCAGCACGAGCAGGATCGCCGAGAATGCCTGCACCCAAAGCACGGCACGCTCGCGCGCCGAATACTTCGCCAACTCGGCCACGTGAAAGTCGTGCAATACCTTGCGCACGGAATGCGGAAGCGCCGTTCCATACCCGAACCAACGCGTTTTATCGATCAATACGCACGTCAACAGTCCTATTCCTAACACCGGCATCGACACCGGAGCCACGCGAATGAAGAACTGCCCGAAATTCCAGCCGGCTTGGCTTGCGATCAGCAGATTCTGCGGTTCGCCGACTTGCGTCGCCACGCCGCCCAACGCGGTGCCGACCGCCGCATGCATCAGCAGCCCGCGCAAAAACGCGCGAAAGGAGTCGAGGTCGCTGCGATGGAGTTCCGCAACGTAGGTGTCCACCGCAAAATCGTGTTCGGCATCGTGATGGTGCTTGCCTGACGCCACCTTGTGGTAAACCTGATAAAAGCCCATACCCACCGTTATCACGACGGCAATCACGGTCAGTGCGTCGAGGAATGCCGACAACAAAGCCGCGGTTGCGCAAAATACCAGCGCCAATGCGGTTTGCGATCGCACCGTCAACAAGAGCTTGCTGAACCAGAACAACAAGAGATCCCGCAGAAAATAGATACCTGCGACCATGAATATCAGCAGCAAAATCACAGGAAACGCCGCGCTGACTTCGTGATAGACGGACGAGGAATCGGTTAAGCCCATTGCCACCGTCTCAAGCGCCAGCAGCCCGCCCGGTTGCAGCGGATAGCACTTCAGTGCCATCGCCAGCGTAACGATGAACTCGGCAACGATGCACCAGCCCGTCGCCACTGGGCCAGCGACGACAAGGAGAATAGGATTTGCGATCAAGCTGCCGGCAACCGCCCACTTGTACCAAGCAGGGGCATGCCCGAGAAAGTTGCGGATGAAGGCGTGCAGCATTGTCGAGACGTTACTTCGGGATTCGTCAGGATTCCAAGGCTTTGAACGACTCTACCTTCTTCCACAGCGTCTTCCCGCCGCTCGACTTATCAACGGCAAGCAACGCTCGATCGTGAAGCATCATTTCGTCCGCGTCCGCCGCGACCACCACCAATTCACCCGCTGGCCGCACGGCGCGAACGTGCTGTGCCATCACGGCGACCGTGCTTTCCGCGTCGCCTAACGTGAACGTGCCCTGCCCGCCCGTCATCGCCAGATAAACGTCGAGCAGAATTCTAGCGTCCAACAACGCACCGTGAAATTCGCGATTGGAATTGTCGACGCTATAGCGTTTGCAGAGCGCGTCCAAACTGTTGCGCTGGCCCGGATGCATTTTCCGCGCAAGCGCCAGCGTATCCAAAACTTTGCAGAGATCGTCGATTCGTTTGGCGGGGTTCGACAGGCGCCTCAATTCCGCATCCAAGAACGCAACGTCGAAGGGAGCGTTATGGATGATTAGTTCCGCATCGCTGATGAATGCCAGCAGCTCCGCTGCAATCTCTTCGAATCGCGGTTGGTTGGACAAGAACTCGTTCGTTATACCGTGAACCTGCAAGGCACCCGGATCGACCTCGCGATCGGGGCGGATGTAACGATGAAAGGTTCGGCCGGTGGCCCGGCGATTGACCACTTCGACGCAACCGATTTCGATAATGCGGTGACCCTGTTCGGGCTCGAGACCGGTCGTTTCGGTGTCGACGATGATTTGGCGCATAGAGGGCTTAGTGGCTAACTGGCCGCTGGCTAACTGGACAGAGTGGAGATCGACTCGGCGAGCGCTCGTACTACGCTATCCTGATCAGGCTCGGTTAAGTACGGATGCATCGGCAAGCTCATCACGCGTTCGCCGGCTTTTTCGGAGATCGGGAAGTCGCCCTTGGAGTGACCCAGGTTCGCGAATACCGGCTGCAGGTGCAGAGGGATTGGATAGTGGACCGCGGTTGGAATTCCCCGCGCCTTCATGGCGGCTTCGACGCTGTCTCGTTGCGGTACTTCAATCGTATATTGCGCGTATACGCTCGTACAGCCGTCGGCTAACGTTGGAACGGTCACGCCTGGGACAACGGCATTGATCATCTGCGTGTAGCGGGCTCCGATGCGCGCGCGCGCGGTGACTTCTTCATCAAAGACATCCAGTTTTGCCAGAAGCACGGCTGCCTGCAGCGTATCCAAACGCCCATTTATGCCCAGTCGAGGATGGTGATAACGCCGATCCTGCCCGTGCACGCGAATCTCGCGCATTGCTTTTGCCAGCGCGTCGTCGTCGGTGAACAACGCGCCGCCGTCGCCGTAAGCGCCCAGCGGCTTGCTCGGAAAGAACGAAGTGGAACCGATCGTCGAAACGCCGCAAGAACGCTTGCCTTTGTATAACGCACCGAAACTTTGCGCTCCATCTTCGACGACCGGCAATCGATGTTTACGCGCAATGGCGTTGATCGCGTCGAAATCCGCGCATTGCCCGTAGAGCGACACCGGCATGATGGCTTTGGTTTTCGACGTGATCGCCGCTTCGATCCGCTTCGGATCTAGGTTATACGTTACCGGGTCGATATCGACGAACACACAACGCGCCCCGGCCAGCGCAATCATCTCGCCGGTGGCGATAAACGTGAAAGGAGACGTGATGACTTCATCCCCAGGACCGATATCGAGCGCCAACAGGGCAATCAGCAACGTGTCCGTGCCGCTCGATGCGCCGATGCAATGCCGGACGCCCACGTAGTCGGCAAGTCGCTTCTCAAGCTCGCCATGCTCGGCACCCAAGACGTACTGGCCGTTATTGAGCACCGCCTGTATGCGCTCATTGATCTTTGGAGCAATGCGGCGATATTGAGATTTGAGATCGATGAAATCCATGGTTGAGAAGCGGATGGCGGTGAGCGGATGGTACGAGAAGAAGTGGGATTCTATTCCGGACGATCCGCTATCCGCTATCCGCCGTTCGCATTCGCATCATTTCATCGATCGCTTCATTAGCGAGTTCATCGGCCCGCTCGTTACCCGGATCCCCGGCATGGCCCTTTACCCAATGCCACTCGATCTTGTGCCGCTCGATGTGCTCATCGAGCGTTTTCCATAGGTCCGTGTTCTTCACCGGTTTCTTGTCCGCCGTGCGCCAATCGCGCCGTTTCCACTGATGAATCCACTCGGTAATGCCTTGGCGGACGTATTGCGAGTCGGTAAATAGCTTGATCTCGCAGGGACGCTTAAGCGCCGCGAGGGCTTGGATGGCCGCGGTCAATTCCATTCTGTTGTTGGTGGTCTCCGCTTCGGCGCCGTTAAGCTCCTTGCGGTGTTCGCCGGAAATCAACAGTGCACCCCAACCGCCAGGGCCTGGGTTACCGCGGCAAGCGCCGTCGGTATAAATGATGACGTCGGACATGGGGTGTTAACGATTGGACAACGAGAAGCGGTGACTATTTCGATTCCGACCCAGATTCCCAATCCCACGTCCCGCGTTCCACTCTCCGTGCCGCCGGCTCAGCCAGTCCGCCGACGACACCCGTGCGAGCACGCCAGCGCAATCGAATCGGCGTCACGGAGTAAACGCGTTTGCGCGCCTTGAGCAAGTACGCACCCGCTAGAAAAGGCCAGGCTTGCGAACCGACGATTTCGAAGAAGCGCTTCGAACCCGGTTCGGCTTTGCCCCAGGGTCCGGTAAACAGGAAACGACGCGCATCGACGATCTCGAAACCCAGGAGCTTAAGCCAGTCGCGCACGCGCCATTCGCCGAGCAGCCGCTCGGCGCCGGGCGGGTATCCGTTGCGCGCCAGCAAGTGCCGCAGTCCCCAGAACGACACAGGCCTGAACCCAAGCACGATCAGTTGTCCGTCGCCCATCAAGATCCGTTCGACTTCGCGAAGAACCACATGCGGATCGGTTTCGTGTTCCAGCGTATGCGGCAACAGCACGGCGTCCACCGAATCCGATGCAATGCCTAAAGCATCGATGCGCGACACGATGCGTCCAGCCCGCCCACCGGCCTTCGATTCGAAAGGCTCGGGATTGCGAACGACCACGGACCGCTGTTGTGTCCTGCTTTCGGCGAGCAATCCGTCGTTCTCAAAGGTGCTTCCCCACTCGCCGATCTGAAGCAGCTGCCATCCAAATACGTGCGCCAGCGCCTCGCTAACGTACTTGCGCTCCAAGGCGTAAACGCGCTGACCGACCGGAGTGCGCAACCATTCGGATATCGGAGACATGGGCGAAGCATAGCCGCTCTTGTTCCCGCCCGCCCAACTCTTGCTCCCACCCGCATTGGCGAGTCTAATACCGCATCAACGAGAACCTATGAATCATGCTTTCAGTCACTCCAATCCGGGCATTTAGCGATAACTATCTTTGGTTGATTCGGGGCCTAAGGAATCCGAGTGCCGTTGCAGTCGTCGATCCGGGTGACGCGGAACCGGTGCGACGCGCGTTACGCGATCAGGGACTCAAACTCGAGGCGATTCTCGTTACCCACCATCATCCGGATCATGTCGGCGGCGTGGTTCAACTGGCTGAGGAATATGCTCCTGCCGTGTTCGGACCCGCGAACGAATCTATTCCCGGCAATCCAACGCGGCTTCGTGAAGGAGATTCGGTGAATCTTCCCGCGCTCGGAGTCACTTTTAACGTGCTGGATGTCCCCGGTCACACGGCTGGCCACATTGCCTATGTGGGTCACGGAGCCGTCTTTTGCGGCGACACCCTCTTCAGTGCCGGTTGTGGACGACTTTTCGAAGGTACCGCGGAACAAATGCATCGTTCGCTGACCAAACTGTCGGGACTTCCTGCCGATACGCTGGTCTATTGCACTCATGAGTACACGCTTTCCAATTTGCGCTTCGCTGTTGCGGTCGAACCGGACAACGCTGAACTGCTCGCTTACGTCGAGCGATGCAAACAACTTCGCACGCAGGATCGAGAAACGCTGCCGTCAAATATCGGCTTAGAGCACAGTGTGAATCCATTTTTACGCTCGGCTTGCCAGAGTGTGAAGCGCGCCGCAGAAGCACACGCCGGCCGCACGTTACAGAGCGAAACAGAAATATTCGCCACGATCCGGGCTTGGAAGGATGGATTCAAATAATGGTTCGGTCGCGACCGTTCGGTCGCAGACCGCACCGAAACTCGGATGGCGAAATCGGGTGAGAGTATCAATGACGGGGCTATCGACGGGACTATCAATGCTGCTTAGTAGTGTCTTCCAAATCCGATTGAACTTGCAAAAGTATGCGCTCGCGCTCGGCTGTGCCGGTCTCGTTGCCTGCAGTCATTCCCCCACTCACTCCCCTGGCGAATCCGCTTTGCCGACCGTGGCAGCCACCGCTGCTGAGAATGCTGCCACGTCTTCCGATGAGGCCATGGAGCCATCGGCTGCCGACATCGAATCGGCTGAACAACCCGAGCCCCAATCCGCCGAAGAGGCCGTCGCCATTGCCGTGGCCGAACAGAATCTTTTGGATCGGATTCGGGCCGGCTTCTCGATGACCGACGTCGAGAACGTCGCCATCGATCGTGAAGTCGCCTGGTTTGCCCGCCACGACGACTACCTGGATCGCACCTTCCGCCGCGCGGAGCGGTACTTGTTCTTCATTGTCGAAGAGCTAGAGGCCCGCAAGATGCCGCTGGAGCTGGCGCTGCTGCCCATCGTCGAAAGCGCATTTAATCCCGGAGCGCTTTCCCGAGCGCGCGCCGCCGGGCTATGGCAGTTCATTCCGAGCACCGGTCGCCGGTATGGACTCGAACAGAACCATCGCTATGACGGCCGCCGCGATGTCATGGAATCGACGCGCGCCGCGCTCGACTATCTGCAGTTTCTGGCAAATGAATTCGACGGCGACTGGCAACAGGCCGTCGCCGCTTACAACTGCGGCGAGATGAACGTGGCACGAGCCATCCAACGAAATCGCGCCGCAGGCAAACCGACAGACTTCTTCAGCCTGTCGCTGCCGCGCGAAACGCGGGCATACGTTCCGAAGCTTCTCGCGATGCGCCGCATCGTCGCTCAACCGGAAAAATATGGTCTTGAGTTCGGCCATATTGCGAATCAACCGTATTTCGCCAAGGTGGAGCTCGACGCGCCTATCGATCTTGGCGTCGCCGCAAAACTCGCCGACTTGCCGAAAGAAGACATGATTGCGCTCAATCCCGCCCATCAACGCGCGATTGCCAGCGGCGAAGGATCGGGATACTTGCTGGTGCCGGTGGATCGCGCCGAACAATTGCGCGCCGGCCTCGCAGCGATGCGCTCCCCGAGCGAGCGAGTACCCAAGATTTATTACACGGTGCACCGTGGCGACACCGTATCGTCGGTCGCTCGTAAACTCGGGGTCTCGCAGAACGAATTGATCGCTGCGAATCGCATCAAAAAGAATACCTTGCGGATTGGGCAGGAATTGGTGATCGAGCGCGGCGGCTCCCTGCCAGCGACGGCGGCAGGGCCGGTTACCACTCAGCGAGTCGTCACTCGTGACCCCTCCTACGTTCCACCGCCGCTGCCCCCGCTACCCTCTCGGGCAAGACAAACGGATCTGGTCGATCGTCACACGGTACGCGACGGTGAAACGCTTTGGAGTATTGCCCGGAAGTACGGCGTATCCCTAAGTTCTCTCGCCGCAGAGAATAAATTAAGCACCACAAAGGGTCTCGTGAAGGGACAAAAGCTATGGATACCCGGTGCGCGTAACTATCGAGATTCGCGGGAGGCGACGCTCGCTGCGAATGCGCCGGCCGGCGAGACGGTGCAACGAATTACTTACGTAGTTCGCGTGGGAGATACGCTGGCTCGAATCGCCAAAACCTTTCGCGTTCAAGTTCAGGACCTGCTCTCATGGAACAAGTTACTTAGCGCGAATCAAATCAAGGCAGGGCAAAAGCTAGTCATGTATGTCGACGATAGCCGTCGATCGGGCGGATAGCGGCGACTGGCAAGAAGGATCGCTTACCGAATCACCGGTCGCGAAATTATCCGCACCGCACTTACTCAAACGTCTTGGGGTTCTTCTCGATATCCGCGTGACTCTCGACGTCTAAAATATAGGCACCGAACTCCCCGGCTGCCAGCGATTGCGCCGTTTGTTGACGCTTGCTTGCTGTCTCCGGCGATCCCGCATCCACTTTGCCGGGGTTGATGGCGCTTACTTTCATCACGACGAAATCGCCGTTATCGATAGAAACGCCCCGATACACCGGATTCGCCGCCGTAACGGCTTTACGGGGTAGGCTAAACAGGTCCGTTTTCACTTGATCGGGTATCGAACTGTCGGAACGTGTAACCGACTTCTTACCGACCGGCGTCAATTTGAATTCGGTAAGCGCCTTCACCCACTCCACCCCGCCTCCCACGCGCGTGATGAATTCGGTTCCGCGTTTCGTTGCAGCGTCACGCGCGGCACGTTGTTTTAGCGTCGATTCGATTCCAGGGCGCATCTCCGCCAGGGGCACCTGCTGAGGCGGGTGATGCCCAGCTACGCGCAAGACGACGGCATGGTCGTCACCGACTTGAATGATCGAACTATTTTGGCGTTTTTCGATTGCCTCCTGCGCAAAGGCGGCTTCGATAATTTTCGGATCGGCAGACAGCGTACCGGGTGTTCCGCCGGTGCGAGGCAACCCCGGCAATTTCTGCACCGTCAATCCAAGCGCCTTGGCAGGCGTTTCAAGTTCGCTAAGCGCATTGAGAGCCTCATCGCCCAATTTCTGGGAACGATCGTAAAAGAGCGCCGTGGCCTTCTCGGCAGTGAACTCGCGAGTCAATTCGGCGCGTGCTTCCTCGAAACTCTTCGCCTGCCCGCCCTCGATTTGTTCGAGCTTGATCACGTGGTAGCCAAACTGGGTTTTGACCGGGCCCCGCAACTCTCCAACCGACATCGAGAACAGCGCTTCTTCGAAAGGACCGACAAATGTCCCGCGAGATGCCCATCCCAAATCCCCGCCCTTATCGGCGGAAACGCTGTCCTGCGAGTACTGTTTCGCCAGCGCGACGAAATCGCCGCCTGCGCGCAATTTGGTAAGCACTTCGTCCGCTTTTGCCTTTGCCTTCGCGTCGTCGGTGCCTTCTTCAACGCTGATCAGAATGTGCCGAGCCATACGGCGTTCCGGCAGGGTGAGCCTTTCCTTGACTTGTTCATAGTGCTCACGAAGTGCCTCGTCGGTCACGGCGATGTCTTTCTGAACATCGGCAAGCTTCAGCTCTACGTACTCGATATCGACGGTTTCCGTCGTCATGAACGACGCCTTATTGGCCTCGTAATAAGTCTGAATTTCGGCGTCGCTGGCGCTAGCGCTTGCCAAAAAATTCGCCATTGGGATCACCGCATAGTCGAGTTCCCGCTGCTCGCCTTCCAAAGCTTGGCGGCGCTCCAACTCAGCGGGCGTAACGAAGGATGAAGAAACGATGCCGCGCTGCAGCTGCTGAATCTTGAGATTGGCGCGTAATTCGCGCTCAAACTGCGGAACGCTACGGCCCTGCTGGCGTAAAAGCGCTTGGTAACGTTCGATCGAAAACTTCCCGTCCACTTGCAAGTCGGGAACATTCTTGAGCGTATCCCGCATTTCTTGCACGCCGGCTCGATAGCCGAGATCTTCCGCGTGCTGCGTCAGCAACTGTGTGCGGATATGCTCGTCGAGCAAAGCTTGTTGCTGCGCTTTCTTGAGCATCTCGGGAATGTCACCGCGCATACTTTGCTGCATCCGCTGCAGGCGCTCCTGCCAGGCGCGATTGACCGTTTCAAGCGAAATTCGATTGCCGTTCACTTTCGCCGCGTAGTTGCTGGTCCCGGAGGCGGATCGCATTTCAACGCCCCAAAAAATGAACACCACGGCAATCGCACCCAGGAAAAGGTACGCGAACCAGCCGGTGATCTTGTCTCGTATTGTTTGCAGCATGGTAGATAAAGCGCGTTATTGGAGAACAGTGATTTAGTGATTGGCAAGAATTGGCAACTTAGACTCTCACCATTCACCAGTCGCTGTTCACTGGTCACTTTTGAAGAAAATGGCGGAGCGGACGGGACTCGAACCCGCGACCCCCGGCGTGACAGGCCGGTATTCTAACCAGCTGAACTACCGCTCCGCGCGAAACCAAAATGTTATAGCTTGCTAAGCACAAGCTTTTTTCAATACAACCCCTGCTGGCCGCGCACGTCGCAAGCATGGTGGGTGCTGACGGGATCGAACCGCCGACATTCGCCTTGTAAGGGCGACGCTCTACCAGCTGAGCTAAGCACCCGTAGACGAAGCCGTCAGTTGTCAGTCATTTAGTCATCAGCCAACAGACTCGCGCCAGTCTTTCCACTCTAGCTAACACCTAGAGACTAATCGCTAACGACTTCCCTCGTTTTAGGGCGCGCTAATTTACAGCATCCTTGAGTGCCTTACCAGCTTTGAATCCGGGCACTTGACTCGCCGGGATTTGAATAGTCTCACGCGTACGCGGATTTCTGCCCGAGCGAGCCGCACGAGTTTTGACGGCGAAGGTGCCAAATCCGACGATTGCCACCGAATCCTTCGCTTTGAGCGCATCGGTAATGGAATCCAATACGGCATCGACAGCGCGCGTGGCGTCGGCTTTCGCTAAACCGGTCTTTCCGCTCACGGCGTCGATCAATTCGCCCTTGTTCATGTGTGGTCCTATATGTGTCGATCAAGTTAATACGATTGGCCGCAGGTCGCCGGACCCGCAGGCCTGAATTAGGGCGCGCGTTATAGCAGCGGTAAGCTTACGCGGTCAATGCGCTTGTACTTGTTTAGAGGCCCGCTTCGCTCCGCGCCGCGGCCTTGACTTATCGTTGCCGCCGTTCTGTGCCGAAGCCGCGGGCGCCGGCATGCTCGTGAGCGCAAATTGCAATACCTCGTCAATCCATTTGACAGGTTTAATCTCCAAACTGTCTTTGATGTTCTGGGGTATCTCCGCCAGATCCTTGGTGTTTTCGTCCGGAATCAAGACCGTGCGGATGCCGCCTCGATGCGCGGCAAGCAGCTTTTCTTTCAATCCTCCGATCGGGAGGACTTGTCCGCGCAACGTGATTTCCCCGGTCATGGCTACATCCGAGCGAACGGGAATCTTGGTCAGCGACGATACCAGTGCGGTGCACATGCCGATGCCCGCGCTCGGACCGTCCTTCGGCGTTGCACCTTCGGGCACGTGAATGTGCACGTCCACCTTCTGATAGAACTCGGGCTCGAGCCCAAGAACCGCGCCACGGCTTCGCACCACGGTCATCGCGGCCTGAATGGATTCCTGCATCACTTCGCCAAGTTGACCCGTATGCGTCAACTTACCTTTTCCGGAGACCACGGCCGCTTCGATGGTAAGCAACTCGCCGCCCACTTCAGTCCAGGCAAGGCCCGTGACCTGCCCTACGTTGTCCTGCTCTTCCGCACGTCCATACCGGAATCGGCGCACGCCGAGATATTTGCTTAAGTTGCGCGGCGTCACGCTGACCGTTTTAGTTTCCTTGTCGGTCAACAATTGCTTCACCGATTTGCGGCAAATCTTCGACACTTCGCGCTCGAGGCTGCGAACGCCGGCTTCGCGCGTGTAGTAACGGATAATGTCCTTGATCGTATTATCGGAGACACCGAGTTCCTCTTCGCGCAACCCGTTTTGCTTCATTTGCTTCGGCAAGAGATAGCGGCGGGCGATAGCGCCCTTTTCATCCTCGGTATAACCCGCGAGCCGGATCGTTTCCATGCGGTCGAGCAACGGCGGCGGAATATTCAGGCTATTTGCCGTGCACACGAACATCACTTGCGACAAATCGAAATCGACTTCGAGGTAGTGATCGTTGAAAGAGGTGTTCTGTTCGGGATCGAGCACTTCGAGCAGCGCAGCCGAGGGATCGCCCCTGAAATCCATCGCCATCTTGTCGATTTCATCGAGCAGGAACAGCGGATTGTTGACGCCGGTCTTGACCATGTTCTGCACGATCTTGCCGGGCATCGAGCCGATGTACGTACGGCGGTGGCCGCGGATTTCCGCCTCGTCACGCACACCGCCGAGCGACATGCGCACGAATTTGCGGTTAGTCGCCCGGGCGATCGATTGGCCAAGCGATGTTTTGCCGACGCCAGGCGGCCCGACCAAACAAAGAATGGGGCCTTTCAACGTCTTCACGCGCTGTTGAACGGCGAGGTATTCGACGATGCGCTCTTTGACCTTTTCGAGCCCGTAGTGATCTTCGTCGAGCACTTTTTCCGCCAAGGCGATGTCGAGGCGCACTTTGGTCTTTTTCCGCCACGGACACTTCGTCAACCAGTCGATGTAATTACGCACGACAGTGGCTTCCGCCGACATGGGCGACATCAACTTCAACTTGCCGAGTTCGGCCGTCGCCTTGGCTCGCGCTTCCTTCGGCATCCCGGCCTTCTTGATCCGTTGTTCGAGCTCGGCAATTTCGTTCGGCGCATCCTCAAGGTCGCCCAATTCCTTTTGGATCGCCTTCATCTGTTCGTTCAGGTAGTACTCGCGCTGACTCTTCTCCATCTGCTGTTTGACGCGGCCGCGAATTCGCTTCTCGATTTGCAGCGTATCCATCTCGCCCTCGATCAGCGCCAGCATGTGCTCCAGACGTTTGCGCACGTCTTGAATCTCGAGGACCTTTTGTTTGGCGTCCAGTTTGAGCGACATGTGTGCCGCGACGTTGTCGGCGAGTCGCCCCGGCTGGTCGATGCCGGCAAGCGCAGTCAACACTTCAGGCGGCACCTTGCGATTGAGCTTCACGTACTGCTCGAATTGCGCGATCACCGACCGCGTGAGTACGTCCATTTCCCGTTCGTCGTACTGCTCGATATCCTTTAGCGATGCGACGTCCGCCGAAAAATACTGGCCCACATGCAAGCGATCGATGGTCGCGCGCTCGACGCCTTCCACCAATACTTTCACGGTACCGTCCGGCAGTTTCAACAACTGGAGAATCGTTGCGAGCGTTCCGATGCGGTATAGATCTTGAGGAGCGGGATCGTCGACGTCGGCCTGCTTTTGGGCGGCCAGCAAAATTTGCTTTCCCATGCGCATGGCCTGCTCAAGGGCGAGAATCGATTTCTCGCGCCCCACAAACAGGGGTATCACCATGTGCGGATACACCACCACGTCGCGCAATGGCAGCACCGGGACGGCACCAGAAGGGATGTCCGCAACGGCAGTTGGAGTGGAATTCTCTGGGCTATCCGGATTGTCTGGAGTTTGAGCGCTCACGCTGGGCACCTATAGTCGCATCGAAGTGACGGACGGACTTGAAGCGTCGCACCGGATTGTTTGCCGGATTGCGACGGCACGAACATACCGGAAGGGATGCGCCATGACTAGTCGTCAACGCCTAATAAGGCAGCATCGTAAATGCGAAGCGCCGCATTGAGCGGCGCTTCATCGGATTTAAAATCAAGGGATGCCGGCTTAATTTAGTGGTCGCTGCCCGTGGGCCGGCGTTCTTCCACCGCGCTCAAACGCGCTTCGTCGGTGCGATACACCAGATACGGCTTGGTGTCGCCCACGATAACGCCCTCGTCCACCACGACCTTCTGCACATTTCGCGCGGAAGGCAAGTCGTACATGGTATCCAGCAGCACGTTCTCCAAAATGGTACGAAGGCCGCGGGCTCCCGTGCGGCGTTGCATTGCTTTTTTCGCGACCGATCGCAGCGCATCGGGACGGAAATCCAGCTCCACGCCTTCCATATCGAACAATTTGCGGTATTGCTTGGTGAGGGCGTTCTTGGGTTCGGTCAAGATGGACATAAGCGCCGCTTCATCCAATTCGTCCAGCGTCGCCACAACGGGGAGACGACCGACGAATTCGGGAATCAATCCGAACTTGATCAAATCTTCGGGCTCGACATCATGAAATACGTCAGCGCCGTGCGGGCGCTCCGACTGCGCACGCACGTCGGCCATGAAGCCAATGCCCGTTTTTTGCGTACGGTTCATGATGATCTTCTCAAGCCCTGCGAACGCGCCGCCGCAGATGAAAAGAATATTGCCGGTATCGACCTGAAGGAATTCTTGCTGCGGGTGCTTGCGGCCGCCTTGCGGCGGAACCGAAGCAATCGTGCCTTCGATTAATTTGAGCAACGCTTGCTGCACGCCTTCGCCGGACACGTCGCGCGTGATCGAGGGGTTGTCCGATTTGCGCGAGATCTTGTCGATTTCGTCGATATAGACGATGCCCGTCTGCGCTTTCTCCACATCGTAGTCGCATTTTTGGAGAAGCTTTTGAATGATGTTCTCAACGTCTTCACCCACATAGCCTGCCTCGGTAAGCGTCGTGGCGTCGGCAATGGTGAAAGGAACATTGAGCAAGCGAGCGAGCGTTTCGGCGAGCAGCGTCTTGCCGCAGCCGGTTGGGCCGATCAGCAAAATGTTGCTCTTGGCCAGCTCGATATCTTCTTTACGGGCGCCTTCGCCGGTCTTGGTTTGCAACCGCTTGTAGTGGTTGTACACGGCGACCGACAACACCTTCTTCGCGCGCTCCTGGCCGATCACGTACTCATCGAGTACTTTCTTGATTTCCTGCGGCTTCGGCAGCTTGTCGCGCGTGCGCTCGGCGCGCTCTTCCAATTCTTCGCGGATGATATCGTTGCAAAGCTCGACGCACTCGTCGCAGACAAAGACCGACGGACCGGCGATTAATTTGCGGACTTCGTGTTGGCTCTTGCCGCAAAAGGAACAGTACAGCAGTTTGCCATCGTCATGCTTGCCACGAGTCTCGTCGGCCATGCGTCACCTTAACGTTTCAATTTTGCGTTCGGCATGCCACATGCACGCAGTCGCAATTGGGGAACTATATAGCACGCGCTCCCCGTAAGCACAAAGAACCGACGCTCATTAAACTATGCTGCGACTCGAGGATTTTATTGGCGAATCCGTAACTTGGCGCACCGAGCTACCTCGCCTGTTCATAAGTCGCAGCCGTAACGTGTCGAATGAGCGTCTTATGCAACACCTTACTTGGATTCAACGGAACCCGACTCAGGGCGACTTTGCAGAACACGGTCGATTAAACCATAAGCGACCGCTGCTTCGCCGCCCATGAAGTTGTCGCGGTCGGTGTCCTGGGCGATTTTTTCGATGGTTTGTCCGGTATGGTTCGACAGAATGCGATTCAAGCGTTCCCGAGTTTGCAGCACCTCGCGCGCATGAATGTCGATGTCGGAGGCCTGCCCCTGAAAACCAGCCAATGGCTGGTGAATCATGATTCGCGAATGTGGGAGCGCATAGCGCTTGCCCTTTTTGCCACCCGCCAGCAATACCGCTCCCATGCTCGCGGCCTGACCAATGCACATGGTGCTCACGTCCGGCTTGATGAACTGCATGGTGTCGTAAATAGCGAGGCCGGCGCTGACCGAACCGCCGGGGGAATTGATGTATAACGCGATGTCTTTTTCGGGGTTTTCCGACTCGAGAAACAGCAGCTGAGCGACGATGAGATTCGCCATGTAGTCCTCCACCGGACCCACGATGAATACCACGCGATCCTTCAGCAAGCGCGAGTAAATGTCATAAGCACGTTCGCCTCTCGAGGTCTGTTCGACCACCATGGGAACGAGATTCAAAGCCGTCGTATTGAGTGCACTCATAGGGAAATAGCTAAATAGGTTCGATGTGGACGAAAACAAGTCTGCTCGCGGCGAGCGAGAATGGCCAGATACTTTGGCACTAACTGAATACCCAAACGAGCGAAACTTTTGCGATCCGGGACCCGGCCAACCCCAATTCCGTCTTCGCCGTACGTCCCGATCGGATTCGAGGACCAGCTAAGCGCCGAAATTCATCACTTCCTTAAAAGAAGTCGATTGCTCAGTTACTTTGGCGCGTTCGAGCAGCCAATCGACCACCTGTTCTTCCAGCACACCGGACTCCAATTGGCTGCGAAGCTGCGCATTCTCCCGGTAGGCCTTGAGCACTTGATCCGGTTCCGGATAACTCTGGGCAAGATCGATAAGCCGCTCCTGCACTTTCTTGCGATCGACTTCGAGTTTTGCCGCCTTTACCACTTCGCTAATCAAAAGGCCGAGTGTTACGCGTCGCCGCGCAGTCTCTTCAAATTGCGCCGCAGGAGGTAATTGCGAAACGTCCTTTGCGCCCATCCGCCGCCCCATATCGATCTGCAAGTTTCGAATCTGCTCTTCCACGAGCACCTTGGGCACGTCGGTCGGATTCGCAGCGGCGAGCGCGTCGAACACTTGGCGCTTCAAGCGTGCGCGAATCGTTTCGCCCACTTCACGATGCATGTTCTCCTCGACCTCCTTGCGCAGTTGCTCAACGCCGCCCTGCTCGACACCGAAGTGCTTGCAGAATTCGTCGTCGAGATCGGGAAGCCGCTGCTCTTCGACCTTATGGACGGTCATCGCGAATGACGCTGTCTTTCCCGCCAAATTCGCTGCCTGGTAGTCGTCGGGAAACTTCACGGCGACTGTTTTCGATTCGCCGGCTTTAGCGCCTTTCAGTCCGGCTTCGAAATCGGGAAGCATGCGCCCGGAACCCAATACGATGGGAACGGCAGTCCCTTTGCCGCCGTCGAACGGAACGCCGTCGACCGTGCCGACGAAATCCACCGTCACTTGATCGGTATCGCGGGCATCGCGCTCGACACCGACAAAATTCGGCCGCTGCTTACGCAAGTTCTCGATCATTGCGTCCACATCGGCTGAGCTTACTTCGACCGTCGGTTTGGAAACTGCCATGCCCTCGATGCCTTTCAGCTGCAGATCCGGAAAAATTTCGAACACCGCGCGATACTTCAGATCCATGCCGGACTGAAGGTCGATAGGCTCGATCTTGGGAGCCGCAGCCGGAGCGAGTTTCTCTTGGCCGACCGCTTCGGCAAAACTGGCTTGCATGACATCGCCAAGCACTTCTTGTCGGACTTGCTCGCCGAACTGCTGGCGAACGACCTTGACAGGAACCTTTCCGGGTCTGAAGCCCTTCAAACGGACGGTACGACTTAACTTTTGCAGCCGTTCATCGATCGCTTTTTCGATGCGCGCCGCCGGCACCTGAATTTCCATGCGCCGCTCAAGCGAACCGGTCGACTCAACTGAAACCTGCATAACGAGAACCTCGAAAATAGCCGCTAGCCACTAGTTGCTAGCTACTAGCCAGAAAAAAACCGGCTCTGATAGAGCCGAAGTACTTCGCCGTGGCACATACCTCGATCAACCGTCTGAGCAGGACCCATGGGTGGGTCCCGGCAAGGCAGTGTTTCACTGACTTGCCGGCGATGAACGAAAACCACGCTTTTCGCTCATCGCATAGTCGCCGTGACACGGAGTCCGGGCGACCATATAAATGTGGTGCGAAAGGAGGGACTCGAACCCTCACGGGTTACCCCACTGGAACCTAAATCCAGCGCGTCTACCAGTTCCGCCACTTTCGCCAAAAATTTCCCAAAAGAATCCCTGAATTTCTAAGACTGCTCACCAAATAGCGGAATCTGGAGGCTGCCCTTGCCCTCCCCACTCAAGGGGGCGCGGATTATAGCCGAGCGCGCTCCCGGCGCGACCAAAAGATTATCCTCAGGAAGCCCGAATCCACATTTATGACAGCGCCGATCTAGCGCGCTCTTTTGTAAGGGGCATCGCTCGCCGCTTTGGGTTGCGCTTAAGTCAATTTTCGCGGTGCGACGAGTATTCCGTCTTCGTCGACATAAACCCAGTCACCAGGGCGTACGCGAGCGCCTGGCAGTTGCACTACGGTATCTCTCTGCCCTTCTCCCTTCCTCTCGCTTTTCAGCGGCATCGACGCAAGCGCAGCCACACCCAGCTCAAATCCCGCCATGTCGGCGGAATCGCGAATGCAACCATAAATCACTGCTCCGGCCCAACCATGATCGACGGCCTGCTTCGCCAATAAATCGCCCAAAAGAGCACAGCGCTTAGAACCGCCTCCGTCTACGACCAACACTCGTCCATTGCCGGGTTCGGCGACAGCTTCCTTAACGCGTGAATTGTCCTCGAAGCATTTAATCGTAACGGCAGGCCCG
Source organism: uncultured Steroidobacteraceae bacterium (assembly GCA_964597495.1). Lineage (GTDB taxonomy): Bacteria > Pseudomonadota > Gammaproteobacteria > Steroidobacterales > Steroidobacteraceae > CAZQYC01. The sequence continues at coordinate 18,337 of CAZQYC010000054.1, forward strand.
GCAAAGCAGGTGCGGCCGCCAAATTGCCGGAACACCGGCTCCAAAATTTGGATTTCAGCGGAGAACTCATCGCAAAGGTCGGCGGTTTTGAAGTTCATAGGATTACGTGCATCTGCACTGCGGAGCGGAAGATCAGTTGAAGAATACACGGGAGTGCGTGCGTGCTGAAGACCTTCCAAGACGGGGAGCGATGTGAACACGAGAGCTTTCCTCAACCGACAGGGGAAAGGCGGCAGGATGTCCTTTTTCAACAAACTGCTAGGATGCGGCACTTAAGTCTGAATGCGCCGATACACGAGCTGCAGAAATACCTTGTTGAGGTAAGCAATGACTTCGATCATGGTTGCGGGTCCGAACGAAGCCGTGGAATCCGGCAAACCGATCGTCATCGGCCACCGCGGCGCCAGCGGCTACGCTCCCGAACACACGCTGACCTCCTACTTCATTGCGGTTCAACAAGGCGTCGACTTCATCGAACCCGATCTCGTCAGCACCAAAGACGGCGTCTTGATTGCACGCCATGAGAATGAGATCGGCGGCACCACGAACGTTGCCGAGCATCCTGAGTTCGCTGAGCGCAGAACCACGAAAACCATCGATGGAAAATCCATCGAGGGTTGGTTTACCGAAGACTTCACGCTTGAGGAGATTAGAACGCTGCGCGCGCGGGAGCGGCTGCCTGAGCTTCGAGCCGGCAATACGCGCTTCGACGGACAGTTTGCGATACCGACACTCGATGAAATTCTCGCGCTCGTGCGTGCACTCGAGCGCATGCGCGGACCCGCCGAACCGCGCATCGGCGTGTATCCGGAAACTAAACACCCCACTTACTTTCGGAGCATCGATTTGCCGCTCGAAGGCCCTCTGCTGCGCGCGCTGAAACGCTGGGGCTATCGCGGCAAGGACGCCCCGGTTTTCATTCAATCGTTCGAAGTGGAAAACCTCCAGGCACTTCGCAAGAAGACGCAAATTCCGCTCGTACAGCTTATGGAGAACAAGGGCGCCCCCTACGATTTCGTCGCCCGCGGCGATCGTCGAACGTACGACGACCTTGCGAGTGCGGAAGGCTTGCGCGAGGTCGCCCTCTACGCCGATGCGATCGGCGTGGACAAGAGCATGGTGATCCCGCGAGGCGCCGATAATGCCCTGCTGGCGCCTAGTGCTCTAGTCAACCACGCTCATGCGGCCGGCCTCAAAGTGCACGTCTGGACAATGCGCGCCGAGAATCAATTCTTGCCGGCGTTTTTTGCTTCGAATGAAAAACCGGAGTCGCTCGGAAATTTATCCGGAGAAATCGCCACGTTCTTAACTACGGAGATCGACGGCTTTTTTTGCGATCATCCGGACATCGGCGTCAAAGCTCGCGATGCTTACACGTCTACGGCAGCCCGTTAAAAACCCCGTGTTCCGGAGTTAGGAGCGGCGTCGACATTCCCAAGTCCCGATCGCAATCGATCGGGACCGAGATTTCCAAAGACAGACAGGCGGCCTAATTAGCCGCGCCAACGCAGCAGTACGCCGATCGCGCTGGCATCGACCGTCGGACGCCGTGCGACTTGCGCCGTGTACTCCATATTGGTGTACATCAAGCCGATCCATTTCCAGCCTGCTTGGATCGTAAAGCCCGTCGAGCTCCCGAGGTCAATGTCGGGCCCAAAACCATCACCGTCGAATTTGACTCCGTTGTGCCACACGGGACCGCCGCCGATCCACCAGCTATCCTTTGGATCGTAAAGGGCGATCACTTGCAGAACGGTACGATCGATGCCGATATCGGCATTCGATGCCGCGGTCGTAACGAACTTGTAGCCGATGGTCGCCACAAAATCGACATCCCACGCCGCGGGGCGATAGTGCATGCCGAGGGCAAAGTTGCCGCCTTGGCCGGCATCCACGTCCTGCGACGAACCGTTGGTGAACGAAACGGTGGCAATCGCATCGCCCCCGAATTCAAGATCAAGCTCTCCCACAAAACCAAAGTCTGAGCTAGCGTGCAAGCCATTATCTTCGGCGGCCAACGCTTGGGATGCCAGCGTTGTCAGCATTCCCATGGTTGCAATTGTCGCGACTAATAGATTTTTTTTCATCGACCGTACTCCTTAATTTTAACTTCTTCGTTATGCCCATTTGGGCCGCGGCATTGTGCAGAAAAGATTCGCTTTAGCAAGGAACCGCTAGGCGGCCTATCGGCGCTTCAAGGCCGCTGCCCATGCTTCCGCCATCAAGCCCTTGCCTGTCGATTCGTTCGCTTGCGCTTGCACTTGTTTTTGTGACGACCTGCCTTGAAGTCCTTGACGATCGCGTGCAGCACTCGAACCGGCAGAAACATTGCGCGGTGCACTGTCATCAAGTCGCATCGTCAACGCAATCCGCTTGCGCGCGACATCGATCTCCAGCACTTTGACACGCACGACGTCGCCGGCTTTCACGACCTCGCGAGGATCTTTGACAAACTTGTTTGCCAGCATGGAAATATGAACCAGACCGTCCTGATGGACGCCGATGTCCACGAACGCGCCGAAGTTCGCCACGTTGGTCACGACGCCTTCGAGCACCATGCCCGGCTTCAAATCCGATAATTCGTTCACGCCGTCCTGAAACGCCGCGGTCTTGAACGCCGGCCGCGGATCGCGACCGGGCTTTTCGAGTTCGTTCAAAATGTCCCGCACCGTCGGCAACCCGAAACGCTCGTCGACGTATTTTGCAGGGTCGAGTTTGCGCAGCGCCGCACTGTCGCGCAGCAACTCCCGCGCGTCGCGCTTGAGATCATCGAGGATCCGCTGAACGACGCTATAAGACTCAGGATGCACTGCCGAAGCATCGAGCGGATCGTCGCCGTTCACGATGCGCAGAAATCCGGCGGCTTGTTCGAACGTCTTCGCGCCGAGACGCGGCACTTTCTTCAACGCCTGGCGATTCGAAAATGCGCCATGTTGATCGCGATGACTGACGATGTTCTCCGCCAGCACGCTGGACAGGCCCGAAACACGCGCCAGCAAGGCCGGCGATGCCATGTTCACGTCGACACCCACCGCGTTTACGCAGTCTTCCACGACTGCCTCGAGTTGCTTGGCGAGTTTCGTTTGGTTTACATCGTGTTGATACTGCCCAACGCCAATGGACTTCGGATCGATCTTCACCAGTTCAGCGAGCGGATCCTGCAAACGCCTGGCGATCGACACCGCGCCACGCAAACTCACATCCAAGCTCGGCAACTCCTTCGACGCAAGTTCCGACGCCGAATAGACCGACGCACCCGCTTCGGACACGACGATCTTGGTCACTGCGTGGCCGGCAAAGTGCTCGTGAACCAACTTGATCAATTCCCCGGCCAGCTTGTCGGTTTCGCGCGAAGCCGTCCCGTTGCCGATGGCGATCAGATCCACTTTGTGCTGCTTGACCAAACGACCCAACGTCGCCAAAGACCCGCTCCAGTCGTTGCGCGGTTCATGCGGATAAATCGTCGCGGTTTCCAGTACTTTTCCGGTGTTGTCCACCACCGCCACTTTGACGCCGGTACGAATGCCCGGGTCCAGCCCCATCGTCACGCGTGCGCCCGCGGGTGCGGCAAGCAGCAAGTCGTTTAGATTGCGCGCGAAGACACGAATTGCTTCGGCTTCGGCCTGTTCGCGCAAAGCGGTAAAGAGCTCGCTTTCCAAACTCCAAGCCACTTTCACCGTCCAGGTCCAGCGAACCGTCTGCAACAGCCAGGGATCGGCCGCTCGACCCTGGTCCACAATGCCATATCGCGCGGCGATTTTCTGCTCGCAGCTATTGAACGGCAGTGGGGTCGGTATTGGCTCGCGCAATTCCTCCGGCAGCTTCAACGAAACGCGCAGAAATTCTTCCTTGCGCCCGCGAAACAACGCCAAGGCACGATGCGACGGCACGCTCTTGAGCGGTTCCTGGTAGTCGAAGTAGTCGCGGAACTTGGCCGCTTCGGATTCCTTGCCTTCCGCCACTTTAGAAATCAGTATCGCGTGCTCGCTCAGATAGGTCCGCAATTGGCCAAGCAATTCCGCCTCTTCGCCGAACTGCTCCATCAGAATTTGCCGCGCTCCCTCGAGCGCCGCCTTAATGTCGGGCACGCCGGGATTTTTATCTTTATCCGATCCGAACTCGAACGGCTCGCGCAAATACTTTGCCGCCTCGACGTCCGGGTCCAGCGTCGGACTCTGGAGCAGCGACTGCGCCAACGCATCGAGCCCGGCTTCACGTGCAATTTGCGCTTTGGTTCGGCGCTTGGGTTTGTACGGCAAATACAAATCTTCTAATCGCTGCTTGGAGTCCGCCGTTTCGATCCTTGCTTTAAGCTCGGGAGTGAGTTTCCCCTGCTCTTCGATGCTTTTCAGAATAGCGGCGCGACGCTCTTCGAGTTCGCGCAAATACCCGAGCCGCTCCGCCAGCGAACGAAGTTGCGCATCATCTAAACCCTCGGTCGCCTCCTTACGATAGCGCGCAATAAAGGGAACCGTCGCGCCTTCATCGAGAAGCGCAACAGCTGCGATTACTTGTTGGGGTTTGACGGAAAGTTCGGATGCAATTCGAGATTCGATCGACAACGGCATGGACGCGCAGGAAGTAGGCGGAAATGGAGGGGAAGCGAACTATGCAGAATCGTTGCCGATGCAACAAGTCTTGCACGCCGTGACTGGAACCGATAAAGAGACTTCGACAACGGCGCAACTACATGGCAGTTGTCGATCAAGTTTTCGGCCAGCGCTCACGGCACAATGCGAGAAAGCGCGCGCCGGCCTGCGAAAGTGGGCGGTGCTTTTGATAATAAGCGCCGACTTGACGGTCGATATTGGAGAACGGCAGTCCGTCGACGGCCGTCAGTTGCGAAGGAACGGGCTGAACGAGATCCGAAACATACGTGACCCCTTTGCCGTCCGCCACGAGCGCAAGCCGCAATTCCATATGGCTTACTTCCCAAATCGAACCAAACGCATCGCGAAGGCGTTCGCCGGAAGGACGTCGCGCTTGATCGTCGAGATAAGACGTCAAGAGCGGCAACGTTCGCAACGTACCCGCCGGATCTCGCAGCAACAGCGCGCGGCTCGGATGATTCAGCGCGATCATCAAGCGGCGCGTCTCGCCGAAACATGCATGCAGAGCAAACTGCGCCGGCAGATTGTGGGGAAACGGACCGAACCCGAGCTCCCATCGTCCTTCCGTTACGCCGTAAATGATTTCGCGGCTCGGCGCGACCACTACTTTCAGGCGCGTGAGCGGATTGCGTTCGCTGAACTCCTTCAACAGCGCAACGCCGACGTACGCATTGGCCGACGGCGCGATGGCCAGCGACAACGTCGAGAGTTCGCCGGATTTGATGCGCGCGATATCGGTAAGCGCCTCCCGCTCTTCGTTCAACGTGGCCTCGACGAAGCGCATCAACCGTAGCCCCGCCTCGGTCAATTGCGGGGGCGTACCCCGCTGCAAAAGCGTCGCGCCCAAGCGATGCTCGAGGTTGGCGATCGCCTGGCTCACGGCGGACTGCGAAAGATCCAGCCTTTCCGCCGCACGGCTAAACCCGCCGGCTTCGATGACCGCCTGGAAACACCGCATTTCGTGACGTTCGATGGACATGGAGAAGACGACCGGCGCTATGGCTCGCCAGATTCTGACCATTCGCCATTCACAAGTCACTATTCGACGCTTATTCGCGCCTATCTAAATGGCTAATACCTCCATCGACGTCTCGCGCTCGTGTTTCCCTAAATACCTATCTATCTTGAATGCCTATTTATTTTGGCCGCCACCCCGGTTCGGAGAAGCCCATGAACGCAGTGTTAAATTCCCTCGTTGAAATCAAGAAGGGCCTCGAAGGGGTAGTCGCCGACTCGACGTCCGTATCCGACGTCGACGGCGAAGCGGGTCGACTCTACTACCGCGGCTACACCGTCGAGGCAATGACCAAACATCGCTTCACGGACGTTGCCCATCTCGTCGTTTTCGGCGAACTGCCCGCGTGGAATCGGCGTGAGGAGCTAGAAGAGTTTCTTTGGCAGGCCGGACAATTGCCCAAACTAATTAGCGATTTAACGGTGCAGCTCGCAAAGACATCCGCCCATCCCATGGAAATATTGCAAGCCACGGCGCCGCTGCTTGCCGTCGACGCACCCACTATTTCTTTTGGCCGCACGGCCGAAGAGGCGCAAGGATTGCTCGTGGCCGCCCGACTGCCGGCCATCGTCGGTCTGATTTTGGCGACCCGCAGCAAGCGAACTTTCGCCTATCCCGAGGCGCGTCGTTACGGCGAGCGCTATTTATCTATGCTGACCGGAGAAGAGCCGACCTCGGAAGCCATCGCCACCTTCGAACAAACGCAGATCCTGCAACTGGATCATAGTTTCAACGCGAGCACCTTCACGGCGCGGGTCGTGACCTCCACGCTTGCACCCCCGGCATCCGCCCTAGCTGCAGCACTGGGCGCACTGTACGGGCCGCTTCACGGTCGCGCCGATCAAGCCGCTCTGGAGATGGCGGAACACGTCGGCTCTCCGGCCAACGCCCGTCAGTACGTGGCCGATTGCGTCGCTAACAAAAAGCTCGTCATGGGCATGGGTCATCGCGAATATCGGGTGGTCGATCCGCGCGCCAAGGTCATCAAACAACTGGCTCTATCGATCGCGCAATCGCAGGAACACCGTTTGTTGTTCGAAACGCTCGCGGAAGTCGAAAAGGAATTTGTCGCGCAAACCTCCGCCAAGAGCCGCGCGCTCCGTGCGAATCTGGAATTCTACAAAGGCGTCGTCTATCTCGCGCTCGGCATTCCGAAAGACTACTTCACGGCGAGTTTCGCTTGTGCACGAGTCTTCGGCTGGCTCGCTCACGTGATCGAACAACGCAAAGACAATCGCATCATTCGCCCGAGCGCATTGTATGTGGGGCCTGCGCCGCGCGACTAATCCGCTTTCTCGCCGGGATGCGGGATTCCGCCCGGCTCGAGGCTCGACCTGAAGGTTACTCTTGCCTCGGCCAAGAAGTCGTTCATTGCTCTGGACGCGATTCAACGACAATGTAAATCTCGCGGCGAGCGTCAATGACGACGACGCATCGTCACTCCAAAGCAGCGGCTCCATTCGATTATCGGAATCATTGATCGCTCTATTCTTGCTCACCTGCTCGCCCGACCGCTCTTTCTCTTTCGAAGGAAGAGTCGAGAAATAGACCGTTCCTTAGAATCACCGCGCCATCAGACGACGGCCAGCGGTGACGAATCGTTTACATTGCGCTCGGACTACCCTCGTTATAATGATGCGCATAACTGCAAGGGTCCGGTCGCCCTCGTGTAACTACGCCACAAGCCGCCACAAAGCCGTTAGGAACGGCGGAGCAGACTCGGTGAAAGCAGACTCGGTC
>CAZQYC010000055.1:0-24974 GCA_964597495.1 uncultured Steroidobacteraceae bacterium
GCGCATTTTGGTCCACGCTCGACGCCGACTCCGAAGGGCACGAAGGCAAGTTCTACGTGTGGCGTCCCGAAGAAGCGCGCGCGCTCTTAAGCGACGACGAATTTACGGTGTTCTCGCGCCGCTTCGGCTTGGATCGCGACGCGAACTTCGAGGGCACTTGGCACTTGCATGTCTATCGATCGGTCGACGACCTTGATCAAGAAACGCGCATTGCCGCATCGGAGATCGAGCGTCTGCTACGCTCTTCTCGCGAAAAACTCCTGACCACGCGCAATGCACGCGTCTGGCCCGGTCGCGACGAGAAAGTGCTGACGGCATGGAATGCGCTAGCTATCAAAGGACTCTCGATCGCCGCGCGCGCACTTAATAATGAGTCGCTAGCCTCCTCGGCGATGCAGGCAACGGACTTCATTCGCAGCCGGCTTTGGCGCGACGGCCGGCTCCTTGCCGTCTATAAGGACGGACAGGCACGATTCGCCGCCTATCTTGATGACTACGCTTTCCTCCTCGACGCATTGATCGAGTTGCTGCAAACGGAGTGGCGTACAAGCGATATGCAACTCGCCATCGACCTTGCCGATACGCTACTTGCCCATTTCAGCGACGAGCATGCAGGCGGATTCTTCTTTACGGCGGATGACGCCGAACAGCTCATTCATCGCTCCAAGACATTCAGCGACGAGGCCGTGCCGGCCGGCAATGGCATCGCTGCAACGGCCCTGCATCGACTCGGCTTGATCCTTGGGAATACACGTTATCTCGAAGCGGCCGAACGGACATTACGCGCCTCCTGGTCCGCTCTTCAGAAATATCCTTCGGGACACGCCACGCTGCTGGTCGCCTTAGAGGAAATGCTCTCGCCGCCACAAGTGATCGTCCTTCGCGGCCGCAAAGCCGACATCGGCGAGTGGCAGCGCGAACTCAACAAAGTGTACGCACCGCGCCGCATCGTGCTCGGCATTCCCGATAGCGAGTCGGACTTGCCCGAGGGAATTGCCGATAAGAAAGCCGCTTCGGAAACGGTTGCCTACGTGTGTCGCGGCACGGTGTGCTCTGAACCGCTCAAGTCACTGGCTGCGGTGATTGCGGTGTCGAGGGAATAATGCCCTCACCCGCGCTACGCGCAACCTCTCCCGCAACCGGGAGAGGTGTTCTTACTCCCTCTCCCGGTTGCGGGAGAGGATTGGGGTGAGGGCAACGCCTTTCATCGACAGCGCTTCATAAAGCGCGCACCTCAACGCCCCGAACTCCGGCTCGTTGAACGACGGCGCCGCATTCCAATCGTAGGCCCAGGGATGCGCCGTTTTTTTCTCCTCGAGCTCGTCGACAAAGCGTGGGATGACGTGCGCGTGAAGCGCCGGCTCCACATTGCCGAACATGGCGTAGTTAATGCGTAACGCACCTGTTGTCGCGAAGACGGCATCGCCCAATGCAGCCATGTCGCTTAAAAAGCGATCGCGCGCTGCTGGCTCCATCGCATTGAGATGCGGTACCACAGGGTCGGGCAACAATAAGGAATAGCCGCGCAAGAACTGCGAGTTGCCCATTACTGCCCAGCCCGACGACATACGAGCGATAAGCGCCGGGTAGTTTCCGGCACGGCAGGCATCGACCATTTTGTGAATTGCGGTGGGCATGAGGATGGCCAAGGGCTAGGTTACCGGCAAGAGAGATACATGCTTCCTAAGCATTGGTTACCTCACTTTTCTATTCTGCAGTGCCACTACGAACGCATACATCCCGAGTGCCGCCGCAACGTGCTTCAGCGCGTGGCCGGACATTTGATTGCCCAGGATCGAAAAGATTTTCGTGTCGAATTCTTCGAACACTTTGGCCAGCGCGTAACCGCCGAACATTACCCACACATAGCCCTTACCGGTTAAGCGCGACGGAAACAGAAGCAGCGTCAGGGCGATAAATGCCAGCGATAAAAACTGAACGAGTCCATAGAGGCGTAAATCGCCGCGGCCGAGCCGCTCGGTGTAGTCCCAGTACCACACCGAGAAAATGCCGACCACGATCAGGGGAATCAACACCGCCTTCGCCAGCCTCTCGTCGATATGTTCGCCGATCACGATCGACACGAACGCCATGAAAGCAATCGACATCGGCAAACGATCCCAGGCCAGGGTGTCATTGCTCGGCGACCAGTGGTAGTAACCGGAACCGAAGCAGACCGCCGTAACGCCGGCGAAGAAAACCCCATAAGCGAGATGGAGCGAAGGCAGCCCTCCGCTATAGCGTCTGCGTAACACGAGAATCAAACCGACAACGCCTACGACCAAGAAGGGAACATTCGACATCACGTTCCAGAAATTAGGAATGCCCATAAAGGGTCGGGCGTCGGCGAACGAGTGATAGTCGAGGGGCTGCGCAATCGGCGGATAAAACCACACGCCGATCACCGCCAGTAAACAAACGCTCGACAGAATGACGATCCTGACTCGTCTTGCGCCTATCATTTCGTGTGTCATCTCGACCCCGCTCATTACGCGTCACCCATCGCCTGCGCTTAGCTATTGTTGAAAAAATCCGTTCTGACTAGTGGCTAGTGGCAATAAAGTCCCACTCATTTCCTAAAAATAAAATAGACCGCCCCCATCATGCAAAGCGCGGCCCATAGATAGTCGAGTTTCAGCGGCTGGCGCATGTAGAACACGACGAACGGAACGAACACCGTCAGCGTAATGACTTCTTGAAGGATCTTAAGCTGCGGCAAACTGAGCGCCGTATACCCGATGCGATTAGCCGGAACTTGAAGCAGATACTCGAATAAGGCAATGCCCCAACTTACGAGCGCGGCGACGTACCAGGGTTTGGCAGTCAGGCTTTTTAGATGCGCATACCAGGCAAACGTCATGAAGACGTTGGAGAGCGTCAATAGAATAACGGTACGGACGGTCGCGGACATAGGCGCCCTTTCTTGTTGGTTCCGATTACTATAGCGCATCGACCATACAGCCAGCCTCTCATACATGCCAGTCACTCGCTTCCACATTGCGTGCGTCTCATTGCTTGTCGCAGCAATCGCTCCACTCAGTCATGCCGACGAGGGCATGTGGACCTTCGATCACTTCCCAAGCGACAAGGTCAAGTCGCGCTACGGCGTCGTCATCGATTCCGCCTGGCTCGAGAAGGTTCGGTTGGCGACCGTTCGGCTTTCCAATTGCACGGGGTCATTTGTTTCCGCCAACGGACTGGTGCTCACTAACCATCACTGCGCCGCCGCCTGCTTGGATGAGCTATCCACACCCGAGCACAGTCTCCTCGCGGAAGGGTTCGTCGCACGCACTCACGATGACGAACGCAAATGCCCGCGACAAATCGCCGACGTGCTGATCGAGAGCGAGAACGTTACGGCGCAGATAAATGCCGCCATTAAAGGACTCAATGCCCTGACGGCCAATGACGCCCGGCGCAAAGCATCGACCTCGCTCGAAGAACAGTGCGAAGCCGCTAGTCGGCGAAACGGCATGCCTCTCAAATGCGAAGCGGTCACGCTGTACGGCGGCGGCCAATACTTTCTCTATAAGTACAAACGTTACACCGATTTGCGCCTGGTATTTGCTCCGGAGTCGGCCATCGCCGCGTTCGGCGGCGACCCCGACAACTTTCAATTTCCGCGCTGGTGTTTGGACATGTCGGTATTGCGTGTCTATGAGAACGACCGACCGATCAATCCACAGGCTTTCCTGCGCGTTAACTTCAACGGCGCGCAACCCGACGAACTTGTTTTCGTGCCGGGACATCCCGGCAGCACGCAGCGGTCGATGACCGTCGATCAACTGATCGATCGGCGCAACGCCTTGCCGGCAACGTTACTGCGCTCGAGCGAACTGCGTGGGCGCTATCTTCAATTTGCAAAGCTTGGAACGGAACAGAACCGCATCGTTCAAGAACGGCTCCAGACGCTCGAGAATGGAATCAAAGTGCGCCGCAAACAGCTCGATGCGTTGCTCGACGAACGGATGATGGCGGCGAAGCGCAAGGAAGAAGCGATATTTCGGTCTCTGGTGGCCAAGCGTAGAAAGCTCGCCATCCAAACCGGCTCGGCGTGGGACGACATCGAGCACGCAGATCGAATCGGTGCCGCGCTCGAACTTCCCTATTCGCAGCTCGAAGGCGCCCTGGGTTTTCAGAGCCAGCTCTTCGGCTACGCACGCACTCTGGCACGCGGTGCCGTAGAACGAGCTAAACCGAATACCGAGCGGCTAAAAGAATTTGCCGACGCTCGTCTACTGCGAATCGAACAACAACTGCAAGCTGCCACGCCGGTGTACGCCGACTTGGAAACGCTGACGCTTTCATTCTCGCTCGAAAGGATGCGCGAGTTACTTGGACCGGATCACGAGATCGTACGCATGCTGCTGTCGAAGGACTCTCCCGATTCGCTGGCGGCGCGATTGGTCGGCGGCTCCAAGCTCAGTGACCCCAACGTCCGCATGGCGCTCTGGCAAGGAGGCGCAGCGGCCATCGAGGCCAGCAACGACCCGATGATTCAGCTCGCCCGCTCCATCGATGACGACGCGCGCGTGATTCGAAAACAAGTCGAAGATCAGGTCGAAGCACCCGTTCGCGCGGCAACCGAGCGTATCGCCGCGGCGCGCTTTGCAATTTACGGAACGAACCTCTATCCGGATGCGACGTTTACGTTGCGGTTGAACTACGGGACCGTGCGTGGATGGAAAGAAGGAATCGAGAGCGTCGCTCCGCTTACCCGACTGTCGCGCCTTTTTGAACGAGCTACCGGCACCGACCCATTTCGGCTGCCGGAGAGATGGGCCGCAGCCAAAGACCAGCTCGATCCGGAAACGCCGTTCAACATGGCGACCACCAACGACATTATCGGCGGAAATTCCGGCAGCGCACTGGTCAATGCAAAAGGCGAACTGGTGGGCCTGATATTCGATGGCAACGTTCACGCCATCGGCGGCGCACTCTGGTACGACAGCGAGAAAAACCGAGCCGTCGCCGTTCACCCGGCGATTATCCAAGTCGCGCTCGAGCAGGTATACCGAGCCGACAAACTGGCGAAAGAACTGCGCGGCGAGGCGGTGGAGTGATTTTCCAGCCGAGGAAATAACTACGCCGAGTTCATCCGAACCCTTCGAAGAAGCTCCTCGATCCGCTCAATCCGACCGTTCGATCCGATAATCGAACGTAGTCACTCGAGAATGATCTTTTAATGTCCTCTCGGCGGCTCGTATCGATGCCGCGCGGCCTCGCGCGAATCGCGGCCGCGTCGCTGCGCCATGCAAACGGAACCTTCTTCGATCGTTCACGTTATCCCTTTGCGACGGACACCTTCTCATCGACGTATCTTTTCGACGACACCTGTGAGAATTCGCTTACAGTAAGTTCGCAACAACGCGTCTTTTTGATTATGCGCGATATCTATTACATAGACGCCGTGGTCGATGTCGAAACCGAACCGTTGCCGGTCTGGCTCGAAGATCGATTGAAGCAGTTGTTCGGCAACCTAAGTAGCGAACCGCTTCCACAAAGTTTTTTCCGGCTCTTGCGACAGCTTGAAGACGACGACGAGTCGCCGAAGCGGTAAGCGCCGTTTTGTCCGGCCCGCCTTCGTTATGAACTCGGTTTGGAATTGGGAGCGTCCAATGACATCGTCCAGCTTTCTGCAAGAAATGACCTCGCTGATTCCCACGCTGCGCGCTTTCGGTCGGTCGCTTTGCATGGACGCCACACTGGCGGACGATCTGGCGCAGGAAACCATGTTGAAAGCTTGGAGTCACCGCGACCACTTCCAGCCCGGCAGTAATATGAAAGCCTGGCTGCTGACCATCCTGCGCAATCAGTATTACTCGGAACTTCGCTGCCGTAAGTTCGAAGTGGAAGATCCGGACGATGCTTATGCCGCCGGCATGGCCGTGCAACCGGAACATGAAGTCGAACTCGAATTAGCCGACCTCGTACGCGCGCTGCATACGTTGACCGACGAGCGCCGCGAAGCTCTCTTGCTTGTCTGCGCGAACGGCCTGTCCTATAAACAAGCGGCGGAGATTTGTCAGTGCGCAGTGGGGACGATCAAGAGCCGCATCGCGCGCGCACGCGATCATCTGGTCGAACTGCTCGGTCGAAACGATGACGCAACGGCTTGCCCGCTTCCCGTGCAAGCAAGCCGGTCTTCGACCGAGAGTTCGCGTCGCCCGCTCGCCAGAGCATGACTTGCGTCAAGCGCACACGCCGCTTCGTGCTTCTTCCGTATTTTTCCATTTTCATTGGAAATTTCGCCAGTAATTTTTTCGTGGCCTGCATTGGAAAACACTTCTGAGCGACGAAAGAAATGTTTTCCCATGCATACCACCCGCGCAATTCTTGAAATCAAGCGGACGATTCCGACGATAAAAATCCGCTTTTTGACTAACTGCGCGCGAGGAACTTTCAAACGACACGTCTGTTTAACTAGTCAATTCGCTGTCACACCGCCGTCACATTTTCTATGATCCAGGATCTTACGCAGCATCGCTATCACGGAGTTCAGCTTTCGACTGCGCTGAGCACCATGGAGCAACCGGCCATCACTCCGCTGCGCATGTCGAGCACGGAAAGCCCGGGCGTGGCGCTGCTGCGTTATTTCCTGTTCCCCATGACGGCCGTCGCGACGCTCCTGTGTGTCGCCGCGTGTTTCGCACAACCGTTCACGCGACCCTATGTCATCTTGTCGGTGCTGGCCTTCGCGCTCAGCTGGCGATTGCTCGACACCGCGGATTTTCGCGAGCTCGGCCCGCTTGCCGAGATTCGCTTCTATGTGCCGCGGCTTTTGCTCGGCTGGACCAATGTGCTGGCGGTACTGTTGTTCGTCGGCTTTGCCGCCAAAGTGTCGGATTCCTATTCGCGCGCCGTGATCATCACGTGGGCAATGGCCACCCCGCTCTTATATACGCTCGCTCGAACGGTCGCTTACCGAGGATTGTGCCATTGGAATAAGACGCAGTGCGTTGCGCGCACCCACGTTATCGTGGGCACGAGCGACGGCGCTCGCGAATTCGCGAACCGCCTCGAGGGGAACTCGTCGCTCGGCACCTTCATCGGCTTTTTCGGCGCCGAATCGAATGCCGATGCACCGCTCAACGCGCCGGGAATCGGCGCATTGCTCGGCGGCATCGATGACGTCGTTGCCTATGTGCGCCGTAACTCGATCGACGTCGTGCACATCGCACTGCCGATTGCGGCGCGCGAGAAACTCGATCGAATGTTGACGGCGCTGCGCGACACGACGACGTCCATCTACTTCCTGCCGGACGTTCCGTACATGGCTCGCAACGAAATGCGCGTCGTGCAAATGGCAGGCGCGCCGGTACTCATGTATTTCGAAACGCCGTATTGCGGATTGCAAGGCGCGGCGAAGCGCGCCATCGATTTAGCCGTCGGCAGCCTGCTACTGCTCCTGCTCTCGCCACTCCTCGCGGTCATCGCACTTGGCGTTCGTGTCGATTCGTCCGGACCCGTTCTTTTCAAACAGCGCCGCTACGGGCTCAACGGCGAGGAAATCGGCGTGTTGAAATTTCGGACGATGACGGTATGTGAAGACGGCGAGCAAGTCGTCCAAGCGCAACGGAATGATCCGCGCATCACGCGCTTCGGCAAGTTTTTACGCAAAACCTCGCTGGACGAACTCCCACAGTTATTTTGCGTGCTAGCAGGCAGCATGAGCCTAGTCGGGCCGAGACCGCATGCCGTTGCGCATAACGAAATGTATCGCGGCCTTATCGATGGCTACATGTTGCGGCACAAGGTGCGGCCCGGGATTACCGGTTGGGCGCAAGTCAACGGTTTACGCGGCGAGACCAATACCCTCGATCGCATGCAGCAACGCGTTGCCTACGACCTTGAGTATCTGCGCCATTGGTCGCCCTGGTTCGATTTCAAAATTTTGTGGCGCACCGTCGCGGTGATAGCGAGAGATCATAATGCCTACTAATTCGATTAATTCACGCGACTTCCGAAGGAGCGACGCTCCGCTGCGCAACTTGGCCTTTTCGCTCTTGCTCGGCTTCGGCCTGGCGCTCACCTATGCACCGGCGCACGCCGCGGATGAGTATCAGCTTGGGCCCGGGGACTCGGTGCGCATCACCGTTTACAACAACGCGGATCTAACCACGGAAGCCCGAATCGCCGAAGACGGCTCCATTCCGTTTCCGCTCGTCGGACGGGTTGCCTTGGCGGGGCTCACCAAGGCGGCCGCCGAACAGCGCCTGTCGAAATTGCTGACCGAAGGAGGATTCCTGCGGCAAGCGGAAATCAATCTCGCAGTCACCGACTATCGTAGTCAGCAGGTATCCATTCTCGGTGAAGTCGCGAAACCGGGGAAGTATCCGATCTCGTCGACGACGACCGTCATGGACATTCTCGCGCAGGCCGGCGGAATCTCCGATAAAGGATCGTCGTTGCTTCGGCTCGTGCAGCACGATGCCAACGGCGCCGCCCACGAGCGCAACGTCGACCTCGATCAATTGGTTGCATCGAACGGCACCGACCTCATCGTACGCAACGGCGACGTGATCTTCGTCGCTGCGCAGCCCGTCTTTTATATATACGGCGAAGTGCAAAAGCCCGGCGTCTACCCGTTGCAAAGGGACATGACGGTTCGGCAAGCGATCGCCACCGGCGGCGGATTGACCGTTCGCGGCACCGAACGCGGCTTACGCGTGAGCCGACGCAACAAAGCGGGCGCCATCGAAATGCGACGCATCAAGCTGCACGAACAGCTGACTGCCGGCGATGTCGTGCAAGTTAAGGAGTCGATGTTTTAAGCACATGCCCGCACAAGCGGTTTCGAGGCATGTCGGTCCAAGTTGAAAGGGAGGGTGCGATGTTATGAGATTCACGCAGTTGCTCAAGATTCTGCGCGCTCACTTCGGCCTCATCCTTCTAACGCTCATGGGCGCTTGGCTGGCCGGCGGGTTGATCACCGCGCTAATGCCGTCCAAGTACGTCGCCACTAGCAGCGTACTCATCAACTATGCCGACAGCGCAGCGAACGCCAATGCAGCCCCGCCTGCGCAACTCTACTCTACCTACCTCGCGACCCAAATAGATTTGATTGCGAGCCAAAACGTCGCGATGAAGGTGGTCGATCGCTTGCACCTTTCGACCGACGCGAAAGCGCGTGCGCGTTTTCTCGGCGAAGATTTGTTGCTGCAAGACACGCTTAACCGATTCAAAGCTCGCGCGCTGAGCGCCTTAGGCCGCCCCGACGACACAACCGAACCTGGCAGTTCGGAACTCGATCCGGACGGTGAACGATATCGCTTGGCCGATCAAGTCCTGAGGCGCAGCACGATTCGACCGTCGACCGACAGCAGCGTCATTCAAGTTTCGTACGCAGCCGGCAACGCAAAGGCCGCCGCCGAAGCAGCCAACGCCATCGTAAAAGCCTATATCGACACGACGCTGGAGTTGAACATCAATCCGGCCAAGACGGCCTCGGACTGGCTCGATGCGCAAGTGAACCGCCTCACGGGTAATCTCGAACAAGCGCGCGCGAAACTCTCCGATTTTCAGCAACGCGCCGGCATCGTCGGCGTGGGCGACACGGACGATGTCGAAACCGGGCGTCTTAACGATTTGAACGCGCAACTGATCGCCGCCGAGTCGCAGAACCATCCTGCAATCCAGGCATTGAAAAGCGATTTGCTGCGCGCACAGGCGAAGATGAACGAATTACCGGCGCAACTTGGCGCCAATCATCCGAGCTATAAGAAGGCAGCGGGCGAAATCAACGCGTTGCGCGCCAACTTGACCAGCGAATCCGCGCGCTTGGCCGAGGACCTCCGCCGCGAAATTGCGGGACAGAAAGGATCGATGCTGCAAATGCGGCGCAAACATGCCGAACTCGCCGCACTGAAAGACGCCGTGGACAGTGCGCAACGCGCGCTCGACGAAACCACTCAGAAGGCAACGCAAACACGAATGGCAAGCCAGGCGACGCAAACCAACATCTCCGTGGTGCGCGTTGCCGTACCCCCCAAAGCGCCGATGACCCCGAACTCCTTGTTTAATTTTGCACTGGCTACCGCGATCGGCATGGCGCTTGGAATTGGATTTGCGCTATGGCGCGAGGTCGTCTGTCGATTCGTACGCGGTGCCGACGATCTGCGCGACCTACTGGGCGTGCAAGTGCTGGGTGCGCTGTATGGCGGCGCCCGTTCGAGCGGACGCGCGCGACTGCCTCGCGAGCTGCCTCCTTTGCTCCCTGCACACCGCTAACGTTCTGAACAACACGACGAGCCTACCAAATGAGAGCAACAGAACGAAGCGACCGCTACGACATCGACTTTGAGGCGCCACGAGCGGCCGCCGAAGTCGAACAGCGACCGCTTGGCCGCATCCTTGCCGATCTCGGCCGGCTGCGCGAAAGCGATATCGAGAAAGTCCTCAAAATGCAAAGGCGGCGCGGCCTTCGCTTCGGCGAAGCGGCGCGCAAACTCAAGCTCGTCCGCCAATCCGATTTACAGCAGGCGCTCGCGATTCAATTCGGCTACCCCTGTCTTCAAGACGGTGAAGGCCGCCTAAGCCCCGAACTGGTTTCGGCATACCGTCCATTCAGTCCACAAGGCGAAGCGCTCAGAGATCTAAGATCGCAACTCTTGCTCCGGTGCTTCAACACGGAGAAGTGCGCGCTCGCCATCGTCAGCACGCGCGCGCAAGACGGCCGCAGTTTCGCCGCAGCCAATCTTTCCATCGCCTTTGCCCAGTGGGGACGGAAAACGCTGCTGATCGATGCGGACTTGCGTTCGCCGCGGCAGCACGCGCTTTTCAACGTCGACAACCGACATGGGTTGTCTGGAGTGCTGCGCGGCCGGCCGGTCGACGAAGCCGTCGAGACCGTCACGTACTTCGGCAATCTCGATGTGCTACCGGCCGGATCGTCGCCGCCCAATCCGCTCGAACTCGTCGGCCGTCCCGAGTTCAGACGCATCCTTAAAAATGCGCAAGAGGACTATGACGTCGTACTCATCGATACACCCGCAGCCGGCAATTGCGCCGACGCGCAAGTGATCGCCGCGCAAGCGGGCGCAGCGTTGTTGATTGCCCGCACCGACGTATCGCGCTTGGACGAGTTGCAGGAACTCATCGATCGCATCGGCAGCTCGGGAGCGCAATTGGTCGGCGCAGCCATGAACAGGCACTAGGTCATGAACGACGCCGACACCAGCGAAAAGTTGGAACCCCTTAGAAAGTCGACGCGCTTCGGTACGGCGGCGGCCGGCCTTATCGATCAAGGCATAGTCAGTGTCGTCAATTTTTTAACCGTCATCCTGCTCGCAAGATACTTGCCGCTCGCCGAGTTCGGCTTGTTCATGGTGGCGCACACGATTTTGCTGCTATTGACGGGCTTGCAGAATGCGCTCGTCGCCCAGCCCCACAATATCCTGGGCGCGCAGCGATCAGGACACGACTATGCGCGATTGACCGTCGTGCTGGGCGTGATGCAGTTGCTCGGCAGCACCGCTCTAGCGCTGCTCATCGCCGGTGCCGGCGTCTTATGGAGTTTCACCGGCTCCGCGAATTACGCACACGTCGCTTATGCACTGGCTCTCGTCGTTCCTGCCTGGATGGCGCAGGAATTCGTCAGGCGCGCGCTCTACACGCAAGGCGACATCGTCGCCGCAGGACTCAACAACTTCATTTCTTATGGATTGCAGCTCGTGGGCATTGTCATCGTCGTGCTGAGCCTGGGAGATGTTGCACCGACTCCGGTTAACGCGCTGCTTGCCCTAGGCGCCTCGTCGCTAGTCGCCAGCGCCTTTGGCCTGATGCAACTACACACTCGAATTTCCCCTCACCCTTCAAGGAACGACCGCTTGCTGCGCCACTTCGTCGATCCATTCATGACTACGGCGCGCGAGACGTGGCGCCTCAGTAAGTGGCTGGTCGCGCAACAGGGAATCGCATGGCTAGGCGCAAGCGGACACGGGCTCCTGCTAACCGCACTGCTCGGGCCCGCCGCCTTCGGCATTTATCGCGCCGCGTATCAAGTCGTCAATCTGCTCAATCCGCTGCGGCAAGCGGCCATCAACCACCTGCCTTCTAAAACGGCTCGCGTCTTTGCCGAGCAAGGCGTTGCCGCACTCGGACGCTGGAGCATGAGCACCACCCTGGCACTGACGATTCCCTTTGCACTGTGCGCCCTTGCGATCGTTCTTGGCGCAAAACCCATCGCCGCACTCATGTTCGGCTCGGCATTGAACACGCACACGCTGCCGGAAGCCACTTTGCAACTCATTGTCGCGCTCGGCGCGCTGTCTTATACGCTGAACTTCGCGCGCGCGCCGATCGACTATGCGGTGCTGGTTGCCGGCGGCGCCCGCGCGATTTTCCTGCGCACGCTATGGCTGAATGCGTTCGTCGTCACCGGCGGCATTCTCCTCATCTTGGGATTCGGCATCGCCGGCGTGGTGCTTTCCGAATTGATCACCGCCCTGCTCGCCGCCGCGCTCACGGCGAGAGTGTATGCCGCGTTACTAAGACCCTCCTCGAACGACTCCCCTTCTCCGGCCAACGTGTTCGCAGACGCCCGAGGCCTGCAAGCATGAACGCGATTACCGCGCCTTCGAAATCCCGATTTTTCGCGGCGCGCACGCAGCAGCGCTTGAGCGCGCACGCGTTGCCTGAAAAAATTTATCTCTATCTGAAGCACTTTCCGGCAGCCGGACTTCCGCTGCGAGTCGGCACGAACAAGGCCGTGCACGGGCTCGCGAGCGGAATGGCAGCCAACGGCATGGACGTCGAGATTTGGTGCGAAGGCCAATGCGAAAACCAGCGCGACAGTCATACGGTCGTTCCCGAAGGCTATGCGATTTCCTGCTTCGCCACGCAGGCACGCTACCGCACTTTACGCTTGGCGCCTTCGCTGATCGCGCGCCTTAAGTCCTTGCGGCCGGATCGCGACCTGGTCGTGCTCAACGGCATGTTCCATCCGAGCGTGTACTCGTTGTCTCGCAGGCTCAAGAAGGCCCGCGTTCCCTACGTGGTGGCGCCGCACGGCCCCTATCATCCGACGCTCTTCGCAAAACGCCCCTATCTCAAGTGGCCCTATTGGTATCTGCTGGAACGGCGTGCGCTCAACGATGCGCTTGCTTTGCAGCAGCTCGATGCACGCCACGAAAATTGGGCGCGGCGTCTAGGCATCGACGTGCCCGTGGTCGCAACCGAAAACGGATTTCTGGACCGCGAAGTCGTCGGTCAAAGCGAACTTCACTGGCGAAACTATGGAACCGTTCGCGTGCTCTATTGGGGACGCATCTCCATTCACATAAAAGGACTTGACGTACTGCTCAAAGGATTCGATCGCGCTGCGGCCTCTGAAGCCCTGCAACTCACGCTGCAAGGTCCTGACTGGACCGGAGAGACTGGTGCACTTCGAAAATTGATCGCTCCGCTTCCGAATGCCGACAAGATCGACATTCTTCCGGCGGAATTCGACATGACAGCGGCAACGGCCATCATGCCCTACGACATCGTATGCATTCCCTCCCGCTTCGAAGGTTTCGGCCTCGCGGCGCTCGATGCCATGTTGGCGGCGCGCGTCTTGATGATCAGCGCATCGGCCGGCATCGCACCGCACGTCGAACGCAGCGGCGCAGGCATCGTCGTAAACCCCACGCCGGAAGATATCGAACGCGGCTTCAAAACCTTGTTGGCCAGGCGCGACGAATGGCGCGAAATGGGTCTTCGCGGCCGCGAGTACGCGCTCGAACACCTTCATTGGAACGGCATTGCAAGCCGCACCTTGGCCCAATATCGACGACTGATGAACCCACGACCGATCGACTACTGACCACTATGCAACAGCGCGCCGCCATCCTTCTCGATTTCTTCGCGATGCTCGACGACGAGGGCGTGACGTATTGCGTCATGGGCGATACGCGCGCATTTCCCGACGCTATCGCAAGCGACGTAGACATCGTCGTCCCGGAATGCAAAGTAAAGGATCTGCCGAAGCTCGTCGCGGACTTCTGCGACTATCGCGAACTGCTTCTGGCGCAATGCCTGCAACACGAACACAACGCGTATTACTTCGTCATCGCTTCCGTAAATTCATTCGGCCGGCACGAATTCCTCGCGCTGGATCTGTGCGGAAATTATTTCCGCCAAGGTAGATACCTCTTATCCGCCGCGGAACTTCATACGAACTTGCGCGCCGTCAACGATGCCACCGGCAGCCTCAAGCTGTTCAATGCCTGCTCCCCCGCTTATGAGTTTTGCTATTACCTGCTCAAAAAAATCGACAAGCGCGACTTGCAGCCGCGGCACTGCCAACACCTTTCCGAGCAATGGCGTGAGGATCCCCGCGGCGCCGGCGAACTCATCGAACGCTACTGGGGAAAGTCGCCCGAAGCCCGACTCCTAAAACGAGCCGCGGAGTCCGGCGATTGGAGCGCGATCGTCAAACTGATTCCGAGAATGCGCGTCGCGCTGCATCGACGCACGCCGCTGCGGCCGATTTACTCCTTTAAAGAACTGCTGCGACGCTGGCGGCGCTGGCGCGAACCGTCGGGACTCTTGATCGCCTTTCTAGGCCCCGATGGCAGCGGCAAGAGCAGCGTCATCGCTGCCACGGAGCGGCGCGTCCGCGAGGCTTTCCGTCAAACGACCCTCGTTCATTTACGACCCGGATTTCTGTATCGCCCGGAGCGCGCGCCCTCCAAAGCGCCGCATGCCGGCAAGCCGCGCGGACGAGCGCGTTCCTTATTGAAGCTCCTGTTCTTTGCATCCGACTACGCGCTCGGCTATGTCTTCAGCATTCGCTCATGGCTCGCCCGTTCGAACGCGGTGCTCTTCGATCGCTACTACGACGACTTGCTCGCCGACCCGGAGCGCTATCGGCATAGCGGCTGGCCGAAGGTGGCGCGCCGGTTACGCCGCATCGTGCCCCGACCGCACCTATGGATTTTGCTCGATGCCTCAGCGAACGTGCTGCAGTCGCGAAAACAAGAAGTGCCGTTTTCCGAGTCGGAACGGCAGCGCAGCGCCTACAAGGAACTGCTGCTCGACCAACCGAACGTGGCGGTCATCGACGCCGATCAACCGTTCGAAGAGGTCGTGCAAAAAGCCACGGCGATCATCTTGAATCGCTGCGGAGAAGCGACTCGCGCGCGCTTACGCCTGCCAACGCGGAAAAAGCGTTCGCCGCGCAGCGCAAACTGGCTCTTGTTCTGCTGCCGCCACCGCATTCCCGTGGTGAGCAAATTCACTCGCGTGCTGTTTAACTCAGACATCTATTGCCGGTTGCCGCACGATCTGCTGCTCCCGCATCCTTACGGGATCGTCGTGCATTCGCAGACGCAGTTGGGACGCGGCGTTACCTTGATGCAAGGAGTTACGCTAGGTGGCAAGGACATGGACCATAACGTCGCCCCCGTGATCGGCAACGATGTGTACATCGGCGCGGGCGCTTGCGTATTGGGCGGCGTAACAATCGGCGACGGCGCAATCGTGGGCGCCAATGCGGTGGTCACGCGCGATATTCCAAGCCGAGCCACCGTGGTCGGCGCGAATCGAATTCTTCGCATCGATCCTTTACAAAGAAAGACCGCCCACGAGATTCTCGATCTCGAGCCCATTGCTCGCATCCTGCACAGCGAAGACCACGTCTCAAATGGGGGATTGCAGGAGGCGATCCGATGAATTCAAGCGCCGCTCCACTTGGATCCACACCCCCTTTCATCGCACCCATCGTCGCAGCGGGTTCGCGACACGAGAGGGAACGGAACCGCTCGGCGCAAACACGGCTTCGGCCTTCGCTCGTGTGGTCGGAGTATTGCTACTTGCTCTGCATTGCCGTCGCGCTGATGCTGGTCATCATCCCACCCGACTGGGACTTCCCGGGACGGCGCCTCATTCGGCAATTGCCGCTGCTGGC
This sequence comes from uncultured Steroidobacteraceae bacterium, assembly GCA_964597495.1. Taxonomy (GTDB): domain Bacteria; phylum Pseudomonadota; class Gammaproteobacteria; order Steroidobacterales; family Steroidobacteraceae; genus CAZQYC01. The sequence continues at coordinate 15,890 of CAZQYC010000055.1, forward strand.
AACGATTCCTCTAGCCTTGCTTTGTTTTCTGGGACGGAAACTCTCGGAGCGAACGCAACCGCTGCACGCCGTTCGCGCCGCCCTCGTCACCTTGCTGCCGCTCGGTGCGCTGTCGCTCTGGATCGTCATCGGCAGCCTCTACGCCCGCATGGTCGAGCAGTTCCAAGCTTCCTTCTTGAATCTTGGGCTCTATATGTCGGCTGCGCTCGCCGCGGCGGTCATCCTCGCTAGCAGTGCGGCGCCAACACGGCTGGCGCAGGCCTACCTGCGTCTCGTGGTCACGGCGGCAATTGCCATGACCGTCATTCTCGCTTTGAGTTTCGGTCATCGCGAGATTTATCACGAACAGATTTTCCTCGTGATTCCCATCGCCGTAGCATGCGCAATTTCGCCACACCATCGGCGCTACACCTGGCTGGCATGCGCCTTGGTGCTGGCCGTTGCCTTGCTCTCGAGAAAGAACACCTCCTATCTAATCGCCTTATTGACGGTCATCTACATCGCGGTGTTCAGGTGGCTCAATACCATCGAGCGCGCCCCGTCCATCCGGCAACTCTGGGCGCATTATCTTGCCTTCGTAGCCATGCTGGCGGTGGCCGGCGCGGGTTGCTTTCTACTCTACTATCGAGAGCAGTATTTGCCGTCGGGTAATGTCGAGTTTCGCAGCTTTACGTATCGAGCGGCTTGGCAACAGTTCTTGGAGTCGCCGCTTTGGGGTTCGGCGTTCACGGCGGAGAGCATTCGAAAATTCACGCTCTATACCGTCGGCATCGCACGCAACCGCCTGCCGACGCATAGCGACATCATGGATCTGTTGGCCAACGGCGGTTTGATCGCAATTGCGCTCTGGCTTTGGAGCTATCTCCGAGTCGGCGTTTTTTCGTTTCGCCGCGTGCTGGCGCCGCGTTTCCTCCACTACCCGTGGTCCGGTCATGCGCATGCATTCGCCATGATCTCGCTGGCCGCCGTGACGGTCTATGCATTCAACCCCATCCTCCTGCAACCGGAGATGGCCTACCTCACCTGGACGACGCTGGGTTTTTTGGTCGGCCTGGCCTCGAGCTGCGATCCCGAACGCAGTGCCGGCAACATCGCGCGGCACTTTCATGGCGCAAGTCAACGCACGGGGAGGTTGCCATGACCGCTGCTGTCCTTGCAGAGACTCGAAATGAAACGACCAGCGTCGACTGGCTGTGCGTGGAACGCTGTCCCATTTGCGATTCATCCCCCTCATGCCACGATGCGCTTCTGGACTCCGGCTACGTATTCGGCGACGAGCACATCGAATTCCCGAGGGGCGGCATCGACCTTGCTTCCTGCGATCTGTGCGGTCTTTATTATAAGACGCGCGTGCCGAGCCCCGACTCTCTGTCGCGAGTGATGGAACGTCAAGCCGGCAAGAAATGGATGGAGCCCTACGATTTCCAAGGCGAGATCGAGCAGTTGAAAGACACCATGGGCGATCCCAGCGCCGATCTGCTCGACATCGGCTGCGGCAGCGGCCGCTTGCTCGAAGCTTGGTCGCAGTACGGATCTGGTCGCCGGTCGGCATTGGATGTCGTGCAGCATCCGGGCTGCAGCGGGCATATCGACGGCGAATTCATTCGCGGGCTCATCGACGGCGAGCGGCTCGAATGGAGCGAGGATCCCTACGACGTGATCACGATGTTCGACGTGCTCGAGCATCTGTATGCACCGCGCTTCGCCTTCGAACACCTGCGTGAATTGGCGCGCGACAACGCCCTGGTCATTATCGAGACCGGGAATGTGGAAAGCACGTGGCCGGCGCGCCATGGCGCCAACCACTGGTGGTACGTGCGCCTCTTCGAGCACCACGTCTTTTGGTCGCGCCGCTCGCTCGAATACATCGCTCGGGAATTCGGCTTTCGATTGCTCGTTTGGAAAGACGTTCGACACAAAGGCCGCGCTTCAACGCCGCTCGCGAGCAAGCTCAACGACGCCGCTCAAGTCGGACTGTACCGGCTGGCGCCGCGTCTTTATCCGAATATCGCACCGCTACTCGGCAAGTACTGGACGCAGCCGTGGAGCCCGTTCACTCACGATCACTTCCGCGTCGTACTGAGGAAATCATGACCGCCTACGCACCGAACTCGACGGAAGGTCGATTGCCGCGCATCTCGCTAGTGACGTGCTCGTATCAACAGGCGCGCTATTTGGAAACGACGATTCAATCGGTGCTGTCGCAGGGCTACCCTGCACTCGAGTACAGCATCATCGACGGCGATTCGACCGACGGCAGCGTGGAAGTCATTCGCCGCTACGAATCCGAGCTTGCCGACTGGGTGTCCGAACCGGACCGCGGACAAACCGATGCGTTGATCAAGGGATTCGAGCGCACCGATGGCGAAATCATGGGCTGGCTCTGTTCCGACGATTTGCTGCTACCGGGCGCCTTGCAGGCCGTCGGCGAATTCTTCGCCCGTCACCCGCACGAGCAGGCCGTGTACGGCGATGCGCTTTGGATCGACGGCGACGGCCGCTATTTGCGTCCGAAGTGCGAGATTCCGTTTAGCCGGTTCGTATTTCTTCACGATCACAATTACATTCCGCAGCCTTCGATGTTTTGGCGCCGGTCGCTGTATCGAGCGGTCGGCGGCCTCAACCGCGCTTTCAATCTCGCGATGGACGGCGACTTGTGGGACCGCTTCGCCGAACAGGCGCCCATCGCTCATTTGCCGCGTTATCTCTCCTGCATGCGCTGGTATCCGGAACAGAAAACTCGCTCGCTCAAATCGGCAGCGAAAGCCGAGAACGCGGCCCTGCGTTTGCGACGGTCGGGCACGGTCGGCGAATATTTTCGTCCGGTGTTGTTTCCATGCGCAAAGGCGTTGCGGGTCGCGATCAAAGCGTTCAGCGGCGCCTACGCCGCCGACGTACCGCAAGAACACTTACTCTGGTTGCAACATCATGCACGCTTCGGACGCGAACGCGTCGCGGCGGTTCCCGCATGAATCTCGGCGAATCCTGGCAGGCGTTGAGCGACTGCATTGCACCGGAAGCGCAGTCGTTCGCCACTGCACGCGAGCAAGACGGCGATGCCTGGTACGCACTGTTCGGCGATCGGCCCCGCTCGCTCTTGCTGCCCGCCAATCACCGCAAAGCACGCAACACCGCGCTTCGCTTCTTTCTGCCGGAAGTGTGGCGTGAGCTTTATGGGCGCGCGCGTCTATGCCTGAACGATTTGTTCACCACGCACGCGCGGCTGCCGCGCTTGACGCTGCCCCCTGCCAGTACCATGGAGCTCTGCAACGAACTGGCCATCACCGACTCGCCGCAATTGGCTTTCTTGATCGGCACGCCCGGCCCTTATCAAAAAGCGTCGATCCTCGTGATGTCCTCGCAGGGCGACGCGTGCGCGCTCGTCAAGGTAGCGCTTCGCGCGCGCGCCAATGTCATGGTAGGCGCGGAAACGACCTGGTTACGAACGCTCAATTGCTGTCCGACTCTCGACGGCGCGGTACCCGGTTTATTGCGCGCGGGTTCGGCACGCAACGGTTGCCGCTATCTCGTGCAAAGTCTGTTGCGCGGCCGGCCCGGCACCCGCGCATTTACCTCCTTGCACGCCGATTTTCTGCAAAGGCTCGGCGCCGTCGATTGCTACACCGAGACCTTCACCCGCTCCCCCATCCATCGATCGCTGCATCACGACTTCGCGAAGTTGGAAGCTGCTCTGCCGGAACGATGGCGATCGCTCTTCAGAACCGCGCTTGCGGAGTGCGCACACTCGCTGCAGTCATGGCAAGGCCCGTTCGTGATCAGCCATGGCGACTTCGCAACGTGGAACATTCGAACGCAGAACGATTCGATTCGCGTGTTCGATTGGGAGTACGCATCGGCGGGAGCGTCGCCGCTGTTCGACCTTTTCCATTTTCACTTGATCGGGCCCGCCTCCTCCGGCCGGGACCTGGGCGTCCGGGACATGCGGCACGCGCTCAGCCCCGCTCGCGCCTATGCGCTCTTGACCTATCCCGATTTCGATTGGTCGCCGGCCGTCGTCGCCGCACACGGGCTTGCGTATCTCTTGCGCACCTTATTGTTCTACGGCCTATCGCGCGGCGAATTGCTCGAATCGCATTTCGTCGTGCGCGCTTACTGCAATCTCATCGAGAACCGGAACTCATGGCTGCCGTCACCTCCGTAGACGAACGACACGTGCAAAACACGCGAGATCAGCGACCGCTCAAGGTATTGCTGTCCGCTTATGCCTGCGAACCGAATCGAGGCTCCGAACCCGGCATCGGCTGGCAGTGGGCTACTCGACTCGCCGAACTCGGTCACGAGATTCACGTCGTCACGCGGACAAACAATCGCGAAGCGATTGTCGCTGCCTGCGCAGCAAAACCGATTCCCACGCTGCACTTCCTCTATTTCGACTTGCCGAAGTGGGCTTCTTTCTGGAAGCGCGGCGGCCGCGGTGTTCGCTTGTATTACTTTCTGTGGCAGTGCTTTTCGTATCCGACCGTCCGCGGCTTGCATCGGCGCATCCAGTTCGACGTGGTGCATCACTTAACCTTCGGGGTATTTCGACAGCCGTCGTTGCTTTCGCTGCTCGATGCGCCGTTTATCTTCGGACCCGTGGGCGGCGGCGAGCGAGCGCCGTACAGACTTCGCAGTTCGCTGCCGCGCGCGGCGCGCGGCAGAGAGTGGCTCCGAGATTTCGCCAACCTCTATGCGCGCATCGACCCGCTGCTTCGCCTCGTTCTGCGCCGTGCCAGCAAGATACTGTGCAAGACCCAAGAAACGCTGGACTGCATTCCGCGGTTGTATCGGAAGCAATGCGAAGTGTTTCTTGAAATCGGCGCAGACCTGCCGCCCGCGACGGCGCCCGGTCATTCGCCCAAACCTTTGAAAGGCTACTCGCAAATGGCAAGCACGCCGCTTCGCGTGCTGTATGTGGGACGACTGGTGCCGATGAAGGGCTTGCATCTGGCGCTTCCCGCGTTCAAGCATCTGCTTGGGGAATATCCGGACGCGCGCCTTACGCTGGTCGGCGATGGCCCGCAGGAGCCGGAATTGCGCGCGCTCGCGAACGAACTCGGCATCCAAACGCAAATCGACTGGCGCGGTTGGGTTCCCCAGGAACGGCTCCAGTCCATCTATTCGACGCACGATGTCTTCTTGTTTCCCAGTCTGCACGACTCAAGCGGCAATGCCGTCCTCGAAGCGATGACGCGCGGATTGCCCGTCGTCTGCCTGAACCTCGGAGGCCCCGCAACCATTATCGATGCATTCTCGGGCATCGGTGTCGACGCCACCACGCCCGAAACAGCGATTCAACAGCTCGGCGAAGCATTGACGCTCCTCGCCGGACATCCGGAACTGCGTATTTTTCTGTCGCACGGCGCGCTCGCGCGTGCCAATACTTTTTTTTCGTGGAGCAACCAGGTCAAGCGTATGAACGAACTCTATTACGCGCTGCAAACCGACCCTAACCGCCGGGCGGCATCGTGAACGAGCGGCGGCATCGCACGCCATCTTGGAAGAGGGGGCTGCACGGCGCGTTGCTGATCGGCATAACGTCCGTTTGCGTCGCGAAAACACTGCAAGTAAACCCCGCGATTCGCAGCGGCTATACGACCATAGGGAGCGCACTTCGGGAAGTGCAAACAGGCGACACGCTCGTTCTCGCTACCGGGGTGTATAGAGAATCCATCGACTTGCAGCAATCGAAACTTAAAACGAATGACTCGTCGTCGACACCGACGCGCATCGAAGCCGCGAGCGGCGCACGCGTCATCATCAAGGGATCGGACATCGTCACGGGCTGGGAACAACGCCAAGACAATGTCTACGTCAAAACCAACTGGCGCGTAAACTCTCAACAGGTATTCGTCGCTGGCGTCGCGCTTAGGCAAATCGGCGGGACGATCTACGGGGATTTCCCCGACAATCCACGCCATCCATTCGCGACGTTACATCAGTCACAGGGCGGCATCTGGCCGAATCGTACCCCCGGCGGCGTTAACGCCTTGGTCAATGACAGCTTTTACTACGACGCCGCGAAGCAAACGCTGTACGTGAAATCGGCTCGCGACCTTCGCAAACTCACCGTCGAAGTCAGCATTCGGCCCTACTGGATCATCGGGAGCGGCTATCACGGCATTGAGTTCCGCAATCTGCAATTTGCGCATTCCAACACCACCTCGGTCAGTCAATCGGGCGCCCTCTCGCTGATCGGCAATCGACTCGTTCTCGAAGGTCTGCACGTCGAACAAGCCGACGGCGCCGGCATCGACATCACGGGGGACGACAATCGCATCGTTCGCGTCGCCGCCAATCGCTGCGGCATCGTCGGACTCAAAGTACGCGGCCATCGCGCAACCATTCTCGACAGCGAAACTAACTTCAATAACACGCGCGGCTTCAATAAGTGGTGGGAGGCCGGCGGCGCAAAGTTCGTCGGTGCAGGCGGCCTCCAAAATTCCGAAGTCGCACGGCACCGGGCGCTCGGCAACCACGGCGACGGCCTTTGGTTCGATTGGCATAACGACAACAACCGCGTGCATGCCGTCGTCTCGGCCTACAACTCGGGAATGGGAATCCATTACGAAGCGAGCCGCCGTGCGTACATTTACGACAGTTACGTTTTCGGGAATAAACAGCGCGGCATTTACCTCGCCAATTCATCGGATTCGATCGTCGCGCACAATCTCGTGGCCGCCAATTCGATGGAAGGTATCGCGGTGGTCGATGACCGGCAGGCTGCGCAAAAAGGTCCGCCGGAACTCGTACCGGTCGGGAATCGCGTCATTGCTAACGTAGTGGGGTGGAGCGGCAAAGCGGCACTCATTCTCCCCGAAGCACTGCAAGACGAATCGGGTAACACCTCCGAGGCGAACCTTTTCATCGATACGACGCCGATGCCGACCTTTTCTCTCGGGTGGCCGTCCCGCGATCGCCCGTTGAGCACTGGCCTCGATGCCTGGCGGGCACGCTCGAAAAACGATCTGCAATCCGCTTCGAAAGTCGCTTTATTGCCGAAGGACATCGCAATCGACCCGCCGGGAGCGGACATCGAACAAGCAACGGCGGATGTCTGGCGTTCGCTCTTGCAAGGGATTCAATCCATGAGCACGCCTTCTCTCGCGAACGTCTCCGCCGAAATCAGCCGGCCAGGGTCGCCGCCCGGGCCGATGCCATGAACCCTCTTCGCATCCTCGTGGCTCACAACCGCTATCGACAGCAGGGCGGCGAGGACATCGTCGCCGAACAAGAAGCTGCTCTGCTCGAAAAGCACGGGCATACGGTCATCCGCTACACACGCGACAATCGCGATCTCGAAGAGAGATCGCTGCGTGCCGCCATCGATGCGATTTGGTCGAACGACACCGTGGATCAGCTCTCGCGTGTGCTGAAACAATCGCGCCCTGACCTCATTCATGTGCACAACGCCTTCCCGCTGATTTCACCATCGCTGTATTGGACGGCGGCACGCTTCGACATTCCGGTGGTGCAAACACTGCACAACTTCCGCCTCCTCTGCCCGCAGGCAATGCTGTTGCGGAAAGGACAAGTCTGCGAAGACTGTCTCGGGCGCTTGCCGTGGAGAGCCGTGCTACGAAGCTGTTATCGCGACTCGACCGCGCAGTCGGCGGTGGTGGCGGGAATGCTGACGGCACATCGATCGCTCGGCACGTATCGAAATAAAATCTCGCGCTATATCGCGTTGAATCGATTTTGCCGCGACAAATTCATTGCCGGCGGACTGCCGGCCAATAAGATCGCGATCAAGCCGAACTTCGCCGACGTACCTGCGCCAGATCCGCTCGCAGGGCGTAACGGTGCGTTATTCGTCGGCCGGTTATCGGAAGAGAAAGGCGTGCGCACAATGATCGCCGCTCTCCCGCACTCACCTTCGCTCCGCATCGACATCGTCGGCGACGGCCCGGAACGAGAGCAGGCAGCCCAGCATACGCAGGTCAACCTTCTTGGTCGCTTGGATTCACCGTCCGTCTTTGCGGCGATGCGCCGGCACGCGTATCTCGTGCTGCCCAGTCTTTGGTACGAGAATGCGCCGCGCACCGTGATCGAGGCATTCGGCTCTGGCTTGCCCGTCATCGCCAGCAACATCGGCGCACTCGCGGAATTGATTCGCGACGGCGGCACGGGACTCTTGTTCGAACCCGGTTCGGCCGAGTCTCTGGCACGCGCGATGACCTGGGCCAACGATCATCCCGAAGCGATGTTGCAAATGGGCCGCAATGCCCGCCGCGAATTCGAAGAACGGTACACGCCCGATCGTAATTACGCCGAACTGCTTGCGATCTATAGCGACACGCTCGACTCTCATTCTTTTCCGACCCGTTATGCAGGTGCACGCTCATGAACACACGCACATCGGCTCGCAAGCGACTCACCTTGATCGACAACTGCATCGACGCGATTTCGTGGGAAGCGATCATTCGACGCATTCGAACGTGGGCGGCGCAGCGCGAATCCCGCTATGTCTGCTTCTGCAACGTACACTCCCTGGTCACCGGCAAACGCGATCCCGACTTTCAACGCGCCGTCGCCAAGGCGGACACGGCCGCTCCCGACGGCATGCCGGTCGCGTGGCTGATGCGCCGACAAGGCGAAGCGCAGCAAGAACGCATCGATGGCCCCAACCTCATGTGGCGGTACGCCGAACGCGCCGCCCTCGACGGCACGCCGATTTTTCTCTACGGCGCAACCGAAGACACGCTCGAAAAACTCATGAACAATCTCCGGTATGCGTTTCCCGGCTTAAAGATTGCAGGCCATTACTCGCCGCCCTTTCGCGCCCTGGAACCCAACGAGGAAGACGACGTCATTCGCCGCATCGTGAATTCACGCGCGCGCGTGGTCTTCATCGGCTTGGGTTGTCCGAGACAGGAAGTGTGGATGTCGCAAATCAGCTGGCGGATTCCCGCCGTCTTACTAGGAGTCGGCGCCGCTTTCGATTATCACGCCGGCACTCTCAAACGCGCGCCGCGCTGGATGCAGCGTTACGGACTTGAATGGCTCTTTAGGCTATGCGCCGAGCCGCGCCGCCTCTGGCGCCGTTACTTCGTCACCAACTGTTTGTTCTTTTACTACGTGCTGC